>DAIPIP010000079.1:0-13056 GCA_036770725.1 Opitutaceae bacterium | reverse complement strand
CAGGTCCTGGCCCGGACGCACGCCCGCCACGTCCATGAGCGCGCGCAGCCCGGGGCGCGCGGCGTCCTTGAGCGTGCGCAGGCCGTAGCTTGCGAGGATGCGGTTCTCCTGCTGCAAGGGCACGAGGTCGGCCACGGTGCCGAGCGCCACGAGGTCGAGGTAGTCGCGCAACTTGATCGACTCGGCGATCTGGTTGCCCTCCGCGCGCAGCTCTTTGACCAGGCCGTGCACGAGTTTGAACACGAGCCCGACCGTGCAGAGATTTCGCCACGCGTCGTCATCCGGCAACTCGTGGACGTGCGGGTTGATGAGTATGCCGTGCGCGAGCGGGGTTTCCTTCGAGCGGTGATGGTCCACCACAATCACATCGACGCCGATGGAGTGCAGATACTCGACCTCGGCGATGGAGTTGGTGCCGCAATCGAGCGCGATGAACAGGTCCGGTTTTCCGGGTTCGAGGGCGCGGTTGATCGCACTACGCGAGAGGCCGTAGCCGTCCTCCATGCGGCGCGGCACCACGAAGGTCGGCTTGGCCCCAAAGCGACGCAGGATGGTGACCAGCAACGCGGTGCTGGTAACGCCATCCACGTCATAGTCGCCCAGCACGACAATGGACTCTCCGCCCGCGAGTGCGCGGCGCAGGCGTGCGGTGGCGAGATCAAGATTTTTAAGCGCGAACGGATCGACCAACCGCGCGAGCGCGGGTTTTAAAAACGCCGCCGCCGCACCGGGCTCGGACTGGCCGGCGCGCAACAACAGCTCCGCCAGCACCGGGCTGATGCCGAGGGCGGAGACGAGGACCGAGATTTGCTCGGCGGGAGGAGATTGGTGGATCCAGCGCATGCGTTTGGGCACGGGCGCGGACGAGGAAGAGCCGGGGACGGCGCGGTCCGGAAAGACCGCGCCCCCTGCGACGAAACCGCGCCAACGCGCGGAAGGGATTACTCCTTCACGGCGACATCGCCGCCGATTGGCTTGGCTCCGGCGATCTTGCCACCGACATCCCAGTCATAGACCGGTTTGGCGTCGTGACCGCTCTCGACGTTTTTGCGCTCACCCTTGTGCCACCAGAAGAACACCGGGCTCGCGATGAACAGGGTGGAGAGCGTGCCGACCGCGACGCCGATGATGAGCGTGACCGCGAGGTCGTTGATTTCGCCACCGGCCACGACGGCGAGAACGATCGCGGTGAGCAGCGTGGTGCCGCTCGTGATCAAGGTGCGCGACAGCGTGAGATTAAGCGAACGGTTGATGATGTCGCGCAGCTTCGCTTCCGGATCGAGTTTCAGCTCTTCGCGGATGCGGTCGAAGACGATGATGGTGTCGTTGATCGAGTAACCGACGATGAGCAAAATCGCGCCGACCATGGACGCGTTGAACTGCTTTCCGAGCATCACGAAAATACCGATGGTCAGCAGCACGTCGTGGATGGTGCAGACCACCGCGCCGATGCCGTAGCCGATCTCGAAGCGGAAGGCCACATAGACGAGGATGAGCGCGAGCGACCAGAAAATCGCCCACGCGGCGTTGTTTCGTATTTCCTTTCCGATGGTCGGTCCGACGCGCGACTCGCCCACAAGATCAAAACCAGCCTCGGGATGCGCCGCCTTTAGCGCGGCGACCAGCGTGGTGGCCTGATCGAAGGGCGTAGAGATGCGCAACAACTCCGCATCGGAACCGATGTCCTGTGAGTAGGAGGCGCTCATGTCCGTGATGCCGCGCTCGGCGGCGAGGCGGTTGATCTCGGAGATTTCCAGACGATTCTCGAACGAGAGCGTGACCTGGTCGCCGCCGATGAAGTCTTTTCCGTAAATCGCGTCGCCCTTGTAAACAACCACGCCGACGCCGACCGCGACGATGGCCCAGGAAACGATGAAGGCCGGACGCGCGTGCTTGAGGAAATCGAACTTCGTGTCGTCGAGCAGCGAGAACATGCGGATGCGTTTCGCGAGGCCGCCGTTGATCACGAGATCAAGGAACAGACGGCTGATGACCAGCGCGGAGAACATCGTGGCGAAAAGACCGATGGCGAGGGTGACGCCGAAGCCCTTCACCGGGCCGGTGCCGAGCCAGATCATGATGCCGGCGGTGATGAGCGTGGTAAGATTGCCGTCCACGATGGCGGAGAAGGCCTTGTCGAAACCGGCTTCGAGTGCGGCGGGCAGAGATTTGCCCAGCTTCAGCTCTTCGCGCATGCGCTCGAAAATCAGGATGTTCGAGTCTACCGCCATGCCGATGGTGAGCACCAGCGCCGCGATGCCGGGCATCGACAGGGTGGCCCCCACGCTGGCAAGCGTGCCGAGAATGATCACGAGGTTGAGCGCCATCGCGATGATCGCGAGCAGGCCGCCGGTGGAGTAGAACAACACCAGGAACATCGCGGTAAGCGACAGGCCGGCGATAAAGGCGAGCTTGCCGCTCTTGATCGACTCCTTGGCAAGCGTCGGCCCGACTTCATACTGCTCCTGCACGACCAGAGGAAGGTCGAGCGGGTTGTTCAACACGTTGGCCAGCTTGCGCGCTTCGCGCTGGGAAAACTGGCCGGTGATCTCGGCGGAGTTGTTGTTAATCTCCTCCTTCACGCCGGGCACGGAATACACCTTGCCATCAAGCAGGATCGCCAGCTGGGCGCGGGCCTCGAAGTCGCCCGTCTGCTGGGCGAGCTGACGGCTGAAACCGGCCACCTCGCGCGTGGCGGCGGCGAACTCGCGGCGGCCGTCTTCGTTGAAATTGATGATGATGCGGTAGCCGCCGAAATCATCCATGACCGCGTAGGAGTTGGTCACGTTTTTGCCGGTCATCTCCGGCACGCGTTTAATGAACAGCTCGGTCTCGGTGACGCCACCGGTGCGGGAGTCCTGCTCGTAAACCATGACCTCGTAGCCGAGGGGCGTCTCGACGCCGGGGCCGGGGCGGGCGAAAGGATAGACGAGGCGGAAATCGAGGCGCGCGGGCTTCTGGGTTTCGGAAACGATGCCGGGGTTGTCGCGGGTGTTCACCCCGGGCAACTGCACCTCGATGCGGTTGGTGCCCAGGGGCCGGATGATGGGCTCGGCCACGCCGAGACCGTTGATGCGGTTGCCGATGATCTCGACCGCCTTGGCTAGTTTCTCTTCGCGCTCATCTTCGCGCAGATTGCCGGCGGCCCTTTCGTCCACTTCCAGCACGAAGGCGACCCCGCCGCGCAGATCGAGACCTAGCTGCAAACGCCCCTTCGACTGCGCGAGCAGGTGATCGAGCAGGATGGTGTTGCGCTTGGTGATGTTGGTCAGCGTGCCCTCGAATTTCGTCTCGGGAAAATATTCCCGCGCGAGGTCGATGCGGCGCTCGTTGGCGATATCGCGCAGGGCGATGAAAACCGACGGCGCCTTGTCTTCGTTGAAACGAGTCCGGGCATCCTCGAGCAGGGCGCCGAACTCGGCGTTCTTGGTCTCCACTCTCGATTCGATGAACGTCGGCACGTCACGGTCTTGCAGGGGCGTCAGGGATAGGACCGCCCACAGCACGATGGCGAAGCTCAGCACGAGCTTCCACAGGTTGCGTTTAAGCATGGTGTTTTATTGGTTTAAAAAACGGAAAATCGCGGCCTCGACCGCGCAGGGGTGAAAGGGGGTGAAAGAGCTTAAAAGCGTCGCGGCACCGGCGATCCGCCGGTGCCGCGAAAAGCGGACGAAACTAAAACCTTACTTCTTCACGCCATCTTTGCGGACGACGTCGCTGACGAAGCTCTTGGCGATCTCGACCTTCACGCCTTCGGCGATGCGAACGACGAAGCGGTCATCCTTCTTGGCGGTGATCTCGCCGTAGATGCCGCCGGCCGTCACGATTTCGTCACCCGACTCGAGTTCGCTCAGCATTTTGGCGTGCTGTTTCTGCTTCTTGCGCTGGGGGGCGATGATGAGGAACCACATCGCTGCGAACATGAAGCCGATGAAGAGGAACTGCACGCCACCGCCACCGGGAGGAGCGCCCGCGGGGGCGGCTTGGGCGACGAAAAGGAGCGAATCGGAGAGGGAAGTCATTTTCTTAATTGCGGGACGTGGTTTTTAGACGAGGAATTGCGAGATAACCGCGCCCGCATCCGCGAACGCAAGCCATAACCCGACCGCCTCCCCGTCCCCTGTTTCGCCGCATTCCGGCCCCACCCTTTCCATGTCCGCCAAAAGCAAAACCTCCGCTTCTTCCAACGCCGCCCCCGCCTCGTCCGCCTGGACGATCGCCCAATCCGAGGAGCTCTACGGCTTCAAGCGCTGGGGCGCCGGACACTTCAGCGTCGTCGAGGAAGGCGTCGTCGCCGTGCAACCGCTCTCCGATGGCCGCACCATCCACGTCATGGACGTCGTGGACGAGGCCGTCTCCATGGGCCTCAAGGCCCCGCTCGTCATCCGCTTCCAGGACTTGCTCCGCCATCGCGTCGAGCAGCTAAACGCCGTCTTCAACCAGGCCATCAAGGACGAGGGCTACAAGGGCAACTACCGCGGCGTCTTCCCCATCAAGGTCAACCAGCTCCGCGAAGTCGTCGAAGAGATCGTCTCCGCGTCCAAGGGTTTTAACTACGGCCTCGAAGCCGGCTCCAAGCCCGAGCTCATGATCGCCATGGCCATGCACGAGGGCGCCAACTCGCTCATCATCTGCAACGGCTACAAGGACCACGATTTCATCCGCATCGCCCTGCTCGGCCGCAAACTCGGCAAAAAAGTCATCATCGTGGTCGAGCAGCTCGCCGAGCTCGACGACATCATCCGCGTATCCGAGGAGGTCGGCGTGAAGCCGCTCATCGGCTTCCGCGCCAAGCTCCAGACCCGCGGCGAGGGCAAGTGGTCCTCCTCCTCCGGCGACAACGCCAAGTTCGGCCTCAACACCGCCGAGATCCTCTTCGCCTGCGAAAAACTCCGCGCCGCCAAGCTCACCTCCGCCCTGCGCCTCGTCCACTTCCACATCGGCTCGCAGGTCCCGAACATCCTCACGATCAAGAACGCCGTCATCGAGGCCTCCCGCTTCTATTGCCAGCTCGCCAAGATGGGCTTCCCCATGGGCTACCTCGACGTCGGCGGCGGCCTCGGCATCGACTACGACGGCTCCCGCACCAACTACGAATCGTCCATGAACTACTCCATGGCCGAATACGCCCGCGACGTCGTCGCCAACGTGCGCGACATCTGCGACCAGATGGGCGTCGCCACCCCCGACCTCGTCTCCGAATCCGGCCGCGCCATCGTCGCCCCCCACGCCATGCTCGTGGTCGAGGTTTTCGAGCGCATCAACAAACGCGAAACCCTCGGCGTCCAACACCAGCCCAAGGAAAAGCACAAGGTCGTCACCGACCTCGAATTCCTGCTCAAAAACAAGGCCAAGCTCGGCAAACTCGAACGCTTCCACGACGCCGTGCAGAAAAAAGAGGAGGCCTTTTCCCTCTTCAACCTCGGCTACCTCGACCTCGAAAACCGCGCCGCCGCCGAGTCCCTCTACTGGCAGGTCTGCGAACAAGTCGCCCAGGAAACCCGCGACGCCGGCTACGTGCCCGAGGAACTTCGCGACCTCAACCGTCTCCTCGCCGACCAATACGTCTGCAATTTCTCCGTCTTCCAGTCTCTGCTCGACCACTGGGCGCTCAAGCAGCTCTTCCCCATCGCCCCGCTCCACCGCCTCGAACAGGAGCCCTCCGTCAACGCCACCCTCGTGGACATCACCTGCGACTCCGACGGCAAGATCGGCACCTTCATCGACCTCCAGGACACCAAGGACTACCTCCAGCTCCACCCGCTCGACGGCAAACCCTACTACCTCGGCATCTTCCTCACCGGCGCCTACCAGGACATCATGGGCGACCTCCACAACCTCTTCGGCCGCGTCAACGAGGTCCACGTGTTCCTCGAAGACGACGAACCCAACGGCTACTACATCGAGGAAACCCTCTCCGGCGTGCGCATGAGCGAGGTCATCGAGACCGTGCAATACCAGTGGGAAGACCTCTGCCGCCGCATCAAGACCCAGATCGACGCCGCCACCAAAAAAGACCTGGTAAAACCCCGCGAAGGCGTGCGCCTGCTGGAGTTTTACGAGGGCCAGATGCTGGCCAAGACCTACCTCAACATCGACCGCACCGCGACCTCCACCGACGCCCCGAAGATCGTCCCCCCGAAGCCCGTAAAAGCCCCCCGCGCCACCAAGCCCGCCGCCCCCCGCAAGCGCGCCGCCAAGTAGCGCAGGCGTCCCGCCTGCACTCCGCACCCCTTGCGCGCCGCCATTTGCCGGCGCTTCATCCCCTGACGCCCCATGCCCCCGCCCCCGGCCGACGAAGAAGATTTCGACGCTCTCGCGGCCGCCGGGAAAGCCGGGCGTCGCAAAGCCTACGCCATCCTCTTCGGCGTCTTCGCCCTCCTCTTCGCGCTGTTCGCCTATGCCTTCATCGCCGACGAGGAGCCACCGGATCTAAGCGACCTCCACGTCCCGCGCCTAAACATCCCCGACGAGGAAAACGCCTACGCGCAACTCACCAAAATCGCGCTCTCCCTGCCTCCAGCCGCTCCTGAGGAAACCGATTTTGACCAACCCTTCGCCCTGATGGCCAACGGTAAGATCGCATGGGATCAAGCCGTCATGTCCGCCGGTCTGGCTCGTTATGCTTCCGACCTCGCCAGCCGCGTCGTCGAAGCGCTTCAACTTCCCGCTTCCGAGGCCCCTGAATACACGAGCTACGGAGATACGGCACCGGAAATCCCCGAGATGCGGCGGCTGGCTCAAATCATTCTCCAGCAGGCCCGCTTCGCTCGCGAAACCGCGGATGATGACATCGTGATGAGCCATAACTTAACCACTTCTCTATTCGGTCTCCGTCTGACCGAAAGTCGCGGGGCGCTCATCCAATTCGTCAGCGGCGTCGCAATTCAAAGCATCGCACTGGATTCGATCCGAGAACATGCCGACTTTCTTTCTCCGCCCGCCGATCCGCTGCGTGAATATCTATCCAAACTCACACACCACGAGATCGGTCCGGAAGGATTGCGTATAGCCTACGGATTGGAAAATCGCTTATTCGCGAATGTGGCCGCCAAACTAAAACCTGCGGACATGGCAGGGTTCCATAAAATGCCCGAAGCATGACTACTGCACATTCCAAGACTTTATCAGCCAAATCGCACCACACGCTGGAATGCGGAAATCATCCAGATCCTGATCAAACAGGTTGATTCGCCTACTCCTCCTGGAACCACCTCCGAGGCGATGCGCCTTTTGCAGCGACAAACCGAGACTACCAGGCTAGGCCGTTTGGAAAACCTAGCTGGACGCACATTTCTCGCCCTAGCGGTGCCAATATCGCAAAGCGTCAATGTCCTCCACCTCCGTGCGCAGGCCCATCTTAGACTCACGCGCCTCTACCTCGCCCTGCGCCTGTATCACCTCGACCACGCCAGCATTCTGCCAGAGCGCCTCGACGAACTCGTCCCCACCTACCTGCCTGAAATCCCCCTCGATCCCTTCGACAACCTGCCCCTGAGATACGATCCTGCGCTGACCACCATCTGGTCCACCGGTCACAAACGCCTGAATGTAACCGAGGCCGACGGTAAGCTCCCACACGCTGTGCCCGCCTACCGCCTCCGTTTCGCCCGCCCGCCCGAGCCCCTCCCCACCTTCGAAGAATACCAGGCGCGCAACAACACCCCATCCGGCCTCTTCGGAAATCCCTGAGGAATTCCCCGCCTTCAGACGTAACACCCCTCAAATGCCCAAGCCCGCCGACTCCCTCTCCGACCTCCTCCGCCGCGCCGATCCCGGCGCCGGAGCACTCTCCCCCGCCCTTTCCGCCTTCGCCGCCGCCGTCCACGCCCGTATCCAATCCGCCGATACCGCCACCACACCCCTTCGTCGCGCCGGTCTCGCCAGCCAGCTCTTCCCGCTCGCCGCCGCGCTCGCCATCGTCGCCTCCCTCGCCGCCGGCGGCTCGCTCGCCTACACCGGCGCGCAACGCGACCGCGTCGAATCCAAGGCCTCCGCCTTCGCCCGCTCCATCGACCCGTGGCTCATGCACGCCGACCGCGGCGCGCCGCCCGCCTCCGGCTCGCACGCGCACGTCCACCCGTGAACCGCCGCGTCGTCACCCTCGTCCTCCTCGCCCTGGCCGCCGGGCTGATCGCCTTCGCCGCGACCCGCCTTGTTTTGTCCAAACCCGACGCCGCCCTCGCCAGCCCCGAGGACCGGCTCGCCTGGCTCGCGCGCGAGTTCCAACTCACCCCCGAGCAAACCGCCGCCGCCGAACGCCTGCAAATCGCCTACGCCCCCATCTGCAAGGCCCATTGCGACGCCATCGCCGACGCCGAAAAAACCCTCGCCGCCGCTCCCGACGACATCACTCGCGCCGCCGCCCGCGCCGAACTCGCCCGCCTGGAACGCGTCTGCGCCGAATCCACCCGCGCCCACCTCGAAGCCGTCGCCGCCCTCATGTCGCCCGCCCAGGCCGCCCGTTTTCTCGCGCTCATGGAACCGCGCGTCCACCACACCGCCGGACGCACCGGCGCCCCCGCCCTCGACGCCGCCCCATGACGCCTCCCCGCGCCGACGCGGCCCCAGAAAACACCCCTGACGACGAGACGCTCATGCGCGCGCTCGCGGCCGATGATTTCCGCGCGCTCGACGCCCTCATGTTGCGCTGGCAACGCCCCCTGCACGCCTTCCTTTACCGCCACCTCCTCAACGAGGCCGACGCCCTCGACCTCGCCCAGGAAACCTTCGTGCGCATCCACCAGCATCGCGCCCGCTACCGCCCCGGCTCCCGCTTCAGCACCTGGATGTTCCAGATCGCGCTCAACCTCGCCCGCGACCACGCCCGCAAACGCGCCCGCCGCCGCACCGATTCGCTCGAAGGCGCTCCACCCGAGGTCGTCGCCGGCCTCTCCGGCGAGGAGGTTCCGCCCGACGTCGCCGCGCGCCGCGCCGAGGAGGTCGCCGCCGTGCGCGCCGCGCTGGCCGAACTCCCCGAAGACCTCCGCGCCATCGTGGTGCTTTTCGAATACCAAAACCTTACCCACGCCGAAATCGCCGAGGCGATGGGCATGACCACCAAGAGCGTGGAATCCCGCCTCTATCGCGCCCGCGATAAACTCCGCGCCCGCCTCTCCCGCTGGCTGCGCGACGCGTGATCCAATCACCTCTGGCTTTGGGTCTCATGGTGGGTCTGGACCGCAGTGCCCGCCGTGATCGATGCAAGGGAATCGCAACCGAAGCGGCGCGCCCGGCGGTCACGCCCTACCTCCGATCACCGGGAGCGCCGGCTTTCAGCCGGCATCCGACGCCCGCGCCCTGCCCCAGCCGCTCCCCGCCCGCGTAAACATTCGCCCGGTCCGCGCGCAAGAAACCCACCAGCGTCATCCCCGCCGCGCGCGCCGTCTCCACCGCCAGGCTCGACGGCGCGCCGATGCCCGCGAGCAGCGGCACGCCCGCCGCCCAGCATTTTTGCACCAGCTCGAAACTCAGCCGTCCGCTCACCAGCACGCCATGCCCGCCGAGCGGCAAGGCCCCCGCCCAAAGCGCCGCGCCGAGCACCTTGTCGAGCGCATTGTGACGCCCCACATCCTCGCGCGCCACCACCAGTTCGCCGCGCGCGGTGAACAAGGCCGCCCCATGCAGTCCGCCCGTCGCGCCGAAGGCTGGCTGCGCCGCGCGCAAACGCTCCGGCCACGCGCCCAGCTCCGCCGCCGCGAAGCGCCCCGCCTCGCCCGCTTGGCCCGCTCCGCGCAAGGGCGCATGCTCCGCCGCCAACGCGTCGATGGTCGCCTTGCCGCAAAGCCCGCAGCTCGAGGCCGTGAACACATGCCGCGTCAGCCGCGCCGGATCGAAACGCCCCCGCGCCGCCACGCTCAAAATCGCCTCCACCACGTTGCCTTCCTGCCCCTTGGGCAACTCGCGACACCCATAAACGTCGAGTAATTCGTCCGCCGAGCGCACCACGCCCTCCGTCAGCAAAAACCCCGCCGCCAGCTCGCGATCATGACCCGGCGTGCGCATCGTCACCGCCAAGCCACGCCCCCCCACGCGAATTTCCAGCGGCTCTTCGACCGCCACCTCGTCGTCGCGCTCAGGGTCGCCGCCCACGCCGCGCACCCCCACCACCTTGGTCGCCGCCCGATTCATGCGCCGCCCTCCGGCGCGTGACCGCAGATTTTTAAACAATTCGAAGCGACGAAAATCATGAGCGGTTCATACACCTTAAAATACAACCTCGCATCCGCTTTCCTACCCGCGCCCAATAATCAAAACCACCCGCGCTCACCCCACGACCCTCAGCCGCGTGTCGCCCGCCTCGTCGCGTTCCAGCCGCCACTCGATTCCGGTTATCTTTTCCAGAAACGCCTCGTCGTGACTCACCAGCAACATCGCGCATGGACAGTCCGCCAGCGCGCCCTCCAGGCACACGATGCCCGGCAAATCCATGTGGTTCGTCGGCTCGTCCATCACGATGAGATGCGGCCCGCGCACGATGCCCAACGCGAGCAACAGCTTCCTCACCTCGCCCGGACTCGGCAGCGCGCTCTCCAGCAAACGCGCCGGCCGCGAACCCAGCCGACTGATCGTGATCATCACCCGCCCAAGTTCGTCGTTCGGCAGCCGCTTGATCTCCTCCAGCAACGCGCGCGAATCCTCCGCCGAGATTTCCTGCGGCACGCTCACCCGTTTCTCCTCCGGCACGCGCAGATGCCCGAGCAGATGACGCACCAGCGTGCTCTTGCCCAACCCGTTCGCGCCCGTGATCGCGATGCGACTAATGCCCCCGATTTCCAACTCGGGAAAACGCAGCATCCGCCCTCCGCCCAGCGACAGCTCGCCCGCCGGCAGGCGCAGCAAAAAATCCCTCGGCATGAACGACGCTCCGTCCACCCAGATCCCCGTCTCGTAACGCTTCTTCACCGCGATCTCCGCGCGCTGTGTCGCCACCTTGCCCGCGCGCTGGTTCATCTGCGCGACCATCTTGCCCGCATAGGCGTCCTTGCCCGAGACCTTCGCCAGATTTCGCATCGCGCGCCCGTCGTGGTCGTGGATCGGAATCTTCTTCTGCTTCGAACCGCGCGCCGCCGCCGACTTCTGATCCGCGACCACGCGCCGCCGCTGCGCCTCCTCCTTCAGACGGTTCTCCGTCCGGCGCATCACATCGTTGGCGCTGCGCGCGGATTTCTCCTCGATCTCCTGCTGCCCCATCGCCTCGGTCACGCCGCCCGGCCGCAGCACCGCCTCCGGCGGATCGACGATGAGACATTGCGCGCAAAGTTCATCCAACAGCGTCCGGTCGTGGCTCACCAGCAGCCCGACTCCGTTAAACTCCTTCAACGCCCGCACGAGCAAGCGCCTCGCCTCGGCGTCGATGTGGTTGCTCGGCTCGTCCAGCGCCAGCACCGCCGGCTCGCGCCAAAGCGCCACCGCGATCTGCGCCCGCTTCCGCTCCCCGTGACTCAGCGTGGGCCAGCGCTCCGGCCACTCGTCCCCGACCCGCAGCCGCGCCTTCAACACCGTCGCGTCGGACGCCCAGATAAAATCCTCAAAAAATTCCGGCGGCTCGTCCGTGCGCTGCGCCACGTAAAGCGCCAAACCCTGCCGCTGCACCGCCCCGGCCTGCGCGGCGAGCTCCCCCGTCGCGACTTTGAGCAGCGTCGTCTTTCCCGCTCCGTTCGGGCCCACCACCCCCGTCCAGCCGGACGGAAATTGCACCGTCAAATCGCTGAACAGGGGCGCGGTCATGCCCGCATGGGCGAACTCCACGGATTCAAGAACAAGCTGGGCGTAAGCCATGCCGCCTGATCATGAAACCGCCCCGCCGCGTCGCAACGCTGCGTTGCGAATTCGCCTTCCACCCGCAGAACGGACGGCATGCCTCCCCACCCTCATGCGTGATCACCAAGCCCGCCCCGGCATCGTGGCCGAGCAATGGCCGCTCCTTTCCCTCCTCGTCGTCCTCCTCCTGATCTGGCTTGGTCAAATCCTCGGCCCCGTCGGCTGGGACGCCCGCTTCATGGTCGTCCCGGCGGATATCGCTCAGAGTTGGCACAACCTCCGCGCCGGCGCGTTTTCCAGCGCCGACCTCGCCGCGTTCGGCACCCTGCTCGGCTACGCGTTTCTTCACGGCGGTATCGAGCACCTCTTGTTCAACGCCTTCTATCTTTGGGTCTTCGCCGCCCTCATCATCCGTCACCTGGGAATAGGCCCTTTCGTCCTCATCTACATCCTGACCGCCATCGCCGGAGGCATTCTGCACACGATCCTGGATCCGGGAAAAACGATTCCCATGCTCGGCGCGTCCGGCGCGGTCATGGGCTTCGAGGGCGCTTATCTTGGTCTCGTGCTGCGTTACCGACTCGCCAACCCCCACATCTGGCCGATGGCCCATCCCATCCCGCCCGCCCAACTCGCCGCGCTCGCCGTCATCGGCATCGCGATAGATTTCCACGACGTGTTCAGCGGTGAGGAAACCTTCATCGCGCACGGTGCCCACATCGGCGGCTTTCTCATGGGAGTGTTCATCGCCTCCTGCGTCCGCGCCGACGAGGATCCACGCTGAAGACAAGCGCGCTACACAAGCCGGCAAACCAGCGCCACCTCATGCACGCCGCGCGTATGCATTAAACCGGGCACGAATTTCAGGCGCTTTTCTGGAAAACAACCCAAGCGGCATGAACAACCGGTTAAACCAACGCATCGCCCGCCCGCGCCGCTCGGTGAGCATGCGCACACCGTGTTCCAGCACACGCGGATTATTCGGCTGCGTGCCAAACACCGCGCTCTGCTCGATCACATCGAACGCGGACACCAAATCGAAACGCCCGTCGTCGAACGGCAATTCGGAGAATTCGCGCACCGCCGCACCACCGCCAAGCTCGTTCAAACGCGCCACCGCCATCTCGCTCAAATCGAGAAAATGCGTGCCCGCCACCGGCAACCTCGGGCGCGACCCCGGCCCCGTCTCCAGCCGCTCCGCTGCTTGCGGCAACAAGCTCGCGACCAGCGGCCACGTGTTAGGCCGTGTCTTGTAAATAAACCGGGCCAGCGTGAGCGAGAAAAGGCGCTCGG
>DAIPIP010000078.1:0-13060 GCA_036770725.1 Opitutaceae bacterium | reverse complement strand
AGGGTGGCTAGGCGGAGGGTGGATTGAATGTTCATTAAAATGAAAAAAATGCTCAGCACGCGGTGCGCCACCACCGGGACCGCGCATGGGATAAGCACAGGGCGAAAGGCGTGGCGCACCGTTTTGCCATTGTGCGCGAAGAGTTGCCATGTCGCCGGGCTGCACGGGCGTCGCTGACATGATTAACCCTCGGCGCTATGAAAAATTTCCACGCTTTGGCGGTATTTTGGGTTGGGTTATGCGGCGGTTTGACCGTCCCGGTTTTGGAGGCTGCTCCCGCCGATGTGGCGTCGGTGGACGAGGTGGGTGAATGGCGTGCGCAAGCGGCGGCATTGATCGCCCAATGTAGGCTGGAAACGAGCGCGGAGGGCGTGATGTATTTTGCGGGGGACGACGTGGACCGGGCATGGATTGCGGTGGCGCTTCAATCCCGCGCGATCAATGCACGGCCCGACGACGGCGAACTCTGGGCGGAACGGGCGATGAGCTACTATTTTCTCAAACAGCTGGAGCTGGCGCGGCGTGATTGCGCGGCCGCCACGGCGGCCAGGCCGGAGCGAGGCAAGGCGTGGATCAACCAAGCCTACATCGTGGACCGCATGATCGACCATGACTTCGAGGCGGCGGCGCGCAGCATGAAAAGGGCAAATGCGACGGGAGCGGATCCGGCAGAGTATTACTCTTACGCGGCAGATCTACACCTGCACTGGGGCAAGCCGGAGCTGGCGATTCCCCTGGCCGAAGCGGGTCGCAAGGCTGATCCCAAGGCGACGATCCACACCATCAACCTCGCGCACGCGTTGTTGTTTTCGGGACGCACCGATGAGGCGCGCGCCCTCTACGCCGAGGTGCTTTCTTTGCCGGCCGAGCAGGGACTAAACGGCGCGGAGTTTATCCTGCACGACTACCAGATGATCGCGGCGCGCGGCCTGGTTAAGTATCCGGAAATGGAAGAATCGACCGCTTGGGTGAAGGCGTTCATGGCGGGGAAAAAGTGACATTTCCCCCCCCCCGCCTCGACCAGTTCAGCGGCGCGCGACGCAGCGGTATTTGTTGGGGTAGGGGATGTCGAAATTGGGGTGCATGCTGACCAGCAGCTCGACGCGCTCGGCCATCGGGTAAGCTTCAAGGAGGGCGGCGGCGACACGCTTGTTCCAGATCTCCCACCAATCGGTCTCGTTGGGGTATTCCTTCATGAGCTTGTCGGTGAGTTTATAAAAGCCGACGACCTCGGGATAGTCCTTGTCCGCGATGCCCTTGGGGAAATGCAGGGTGGCCACGAGGTCGATGACCTGCGGGCCCTGGTGGTCTATGGCGTATTTCTCAAAGATGACGGTCATGCTTTCGTCCTCGAAGGATACGGCCGGGGATAGGGTGGCCAGGGAGCAGGCGAGGAGGCCGGCGAAGATAAGACGGGAGGGAGAATTTAGTTTCATGATGTGAAGCGACCAAGTGGCAGCAATCGGCAAGCCGAGTGCCGGGGCGGTCCATTTTTCTTGAATGACTACCATGTTGGCTGGCGGCGGCGGTCGGGTGGTCCTGTTTTTGCTGAATGGCGTAAAATGCACACCGCTTCCGGGTATAAATTCAGCGACGACCTGGCGATGTATCCGCTTTCCAGTTACAGCTACGCGCGGACGCGCGCCGAGGGGTTCCATCTTTTCCCCTACGACCGGAGGGAGCACGCGCATCACGCCCCGGATGTGTCGCATCGGCATGACTTCATCCAACTGGTGTGGTTGCGGCGCGGGGCCGGGGAGTGTGTCTACGACTTGAGCAAGCGGAGATTTGGCGATCGCACGCTGTTTCTTATGCCGGCGGGCAGTCCGCATGCGTGGCGTCACGACTGTGATCCGGAAGGGTTTGCGCTCGGTTTCGCACCGCGGTTTTTGAATGCGGATGCGCTTCGTCCGTCCTTGTTGGGACGGCTCGCGTTTTTGAGGATGGAGGCATTGATTCTGCCGGTGCCTAACGAGGCGGTGGCAGACGAGTTGGAGGAAATTTTTCGGAGGATGCAGGCGGAGACCGAGGGGGCCGTGGATGCCCGCGAAGATGTGCTGCGCGCATGGCTGGTTATTTTGTTAAGCAAGGTTCGCCGACTCGTAGGTTCTTCGGCTCGGTGCGGAGTGCTGGCCCAGCGTTTTGACATGGCGTTGGATCAACACTTGCCGCGTGTGCAGCGGGTGTCGGATTACGCGCGGATGCTAGGGGTCTCTCGCACGCATTTGAACGAGGAGCTGCTTAGGATGGCGGGCCGCACCGCGAGCGAATACATCCATGAACGACTGACTTTGGAGGCAAAGCGATTGCTGGCGCACACCGAGAGTCCGGCGGCAAAAATCGCCTATCGGTTGAATTTCAAAGACCCGTCTTATTTCGGCCGATTTTCCGCGCCGCCACGGGATTGTCGCCATTGGAATTTCGCAGGCGCCAAGCACCGGTAGCGATCAGGGAACGGGGGGCGACGCGGGCGGGAGGGCGCGGAGAAAGGCGATGAGCGCGTAGTAGTCGCGGTCCTGAAATTGCGGATGCGCGGGCATGATGGTCTCGGGCATCACGGATTTCGGGTTGGCGACGAATTGGCGAAGGTAGGGCACGTTGTGGCGCGCGTGCATCTGGAGAATCATGAAGGGACGCCGGGAGAGATTGCCCCCCACCCCGCCGGGTCCCTCGTGGCAGGTCATGCAATTGCGCATGAATAGATCGCGCCCTTCGGCGATGAGCTTGCTGGGTTTCTCGAGCGGGCCGGAGAAATAGGGCGCGAAATGTTCGGTGGAATTCACCGCGATGATCTCGATGACTTGGGTGGAATCGGCCATGCCGTGCGCGGGGGTGAAGCCATCCCAGCCCTCGGGCGCATCCGCCTTGCTGATACCGGCGTGATAGGGTGCCAGGGCTTCGTCGTGATCCGCGATCTTGGGCCAGCCTTCGGCGGGCGTTTTGCCGTCGATAGCGAGCAACAACCAGGGTTTGTGCGAAGCCATGAAATCGCGTGTCCAGTAGCTCCGCCAGCGGTCATTGGCTCGCAGGACAAGCATGTCGGCGTCGTCGGAAAGTGGATACGCGGCGAGAAACGCGGCGATGGGCAACAACTCCAGGTCGGCCTCCGGGAGCGGCGGGACGGGTTTCTCCCGCCGGTGGATGATCCCGGGCAGGGCACGGAGTTCGGCGCGCGGGAGGACGCGTTTCTCTCCGGCGGGCAGGTCCGCGAAAAGTCCCGAGATCGTGAGTTCGTCCGGTGCGGGACCGTCGGCATAGCCGGTGGCGGCTCGCGCGGAAATCGCGCAGAGCGCCGCGGTGCAAGTCATGAACAGGCGGATCAATTTCACGCTTCGGTCCAGCAACGGAGGTGCCATTCGGGGCGCGTTGTCGGCGCGTGCCACGCTGCGGCCAAAGGCACCATATCGCGCGCACGTTTCGAGCTACTCGGGTAGGCATGTCGCGATCCAATAACGTTAGCTCACTGTTGTTTCTTTTCACCTTGCTTGGCGCTCCGGCGGTTTATGCCGAGTCGGCGTCGGATGCGCTCGCGGCGCGGCGCTGGGCCGACGCGGAACGTCTGGCGGGCGCGATGCTGAACGCGCAGACCGACGATCTCGACGCGCGCACCATCCGGGGCTTCGCACGAGGGCGGCTGAAGGACTACGCGGGATCGCTGGCGGATTTCACCGCCGTGCTCGCGGTGCGGCCGGACGATGCGCTCGCGTGGCATGGCGCGGGCAAGACGCTGCGGATGATGGGCGCGTTGCCCGAGGGGTTCGCGGCCAACGAGCGCGCGCTCGAGCTTGCGCCGGACACGCTGGATTATCTGGTCGAGCGCGGGGTTAATTTTTTCCTCGCGCAAAAATTCCCGGAATCGAGCGCGGCCTTCGAACGCGTGAACGAAATCGATCCCGCGTATCGGGGCATCAACGCCTATCGTGCGGAGTTGTTTTTGTATTTGAAGGACGCCGCGAATGCGCAGGTGTCCGCCGCGGAGGGGTTGAGGCGCGAGCCCGGTTTCGGCATCCATCGCATTAATCTCGCCCATGCCGCGCTCTTCGCGGGCGACATGGACAAGGCGAAGGAACTTTACCTGGCCTGTGCGGACTTGCTCGACATGGATGGGGTGACGACGGGTCGCATGCTCGTTCCGATGGATTTCGCGAGGATGCGCGCGGGCGGCGTGGTCGTCGCGGGAATGGAGGAGATCGAAGCGCTGCTGAAAGAGTGAGCGAACGCGTGGCGCGGCGCGGCGCGTTTGTGGCCTTACGGGTTGATCTCGGCGGCTTCTGCGGCGACGGAAAAATCAACCCACTTGCTCATCTCGCCGAGCTTGGCGTCGGGTCGGCTGGAGAGGAAGGCACCGGCGTTTTTGAGCCACGTCTCGGGGGTGCTCACGCCCATTTGCGGGCTCTCGATGGTGAGGATGGGAGCGATGGCGGCGAGGGAGCGGGTCTGGTATTCGAGGGCGAGTTGCGGTTCGTGTTTTTCGACGACGAAGCGGGCGTTGGTCTCGATGTCGGCGATGGCGGCGCGCCAGCCGCGGTTATTGGCGGCGATGAATTTCACGAGCGCTTCGCGGTGTTTGGCGAGCGTGGCCTCGGAGACAAAATAGACCTGGGAATACGCGGCGTAGCCGTGGGCGCCGAAGGGCAGGGCGACGACGTCGTGGCCTTCGACCTGCATCTGGATGAGCTCGTCCACGAGGTAGCCTTGTTTGGCGTCGTATTTGCGGGCGAGCAGCGGGGCGTTGCCGTATTCGGCCTCGGTGACGGTGAGTTGGGAGCGGTTGAGTCCGGCGCGCTGGAGCACGGCGTCTAGGGCTTCGTGGCCGTCGCCGTGGACGGCGACTTTTTTGCCAACAAGGTCGGCGGGGCCGGTGATGCCCGTTTCGCGAAGGCTCATGAGGCCGAGCGGAGTTTGTTGAAACATGGCGCCGAGCGCGACGATGGGCAGGCCTTCGGCGCGGCCGGCGAGGAACAGTCCGCTTTCGATGGAGCCGACGGTGTGGTCGGAACTCGCGACGAGCGCGGCAATGCCCTCGTAGTCGCCGTTTTCCTTGCCGAGGCGGCGCAGCTCCACGTCGAGACCGGCTTCGGTGTAGTAGCCTTCGCGTTCGGCGACGAGCAGGCCGGTGAACTGGACGTTTTTCACCGGGAGATCGAGTTGCATGACGAGTTTGGTCATGGGCTCGGGAGAGGCGGCAAGCGGGGCGGCCGCAAGAGCGCCGGCGGTGGCCAGGAGGGCGATGCTCAGGGTTTTCATCGTTTGCGCGCCGAGCACCGCCGATGCCAAAAGACGAGCGGACCGCAGAGCTGACAGACTGGGCGCAAAAATACCGCGCGCGTTTCCGGGCTCAAAATTCGGGCGGGGGGAAATCGAAGAGGACAAATTTATCCACCGGCATGGGTTCTTTTAGGAGACCGGTGGAAAGCAGCATGGCGCCTTGTTCTTCGAGGCGCTGGCGGTCGAGGCGACCGATGCCCTCGCCTTTGGCGGGATCGCCGGCGACGAGTTTGAGTTTGTTCATGGTGTCGATCGAGTAGCGCATGAAATCGGCGTCCATCTTGTCGTTGTCCTTGGTGATGAGCGCCATGCCGGGGGCGGGATCGTTGTTCAGGAAATCGTGCCAGCCGCGGGCGGCGGCGTTTACGAAGGCTTGGACGGCCTCGGGGTTTTCGCGCGCGAATTTGCGGCTGGTGAAAATGACGCGGTAGGGATCGTAGCCGGAACCGGCGATGAGCATCGTCTTGGGTTTGGCCCCGTTTTTGGCGACGAAGTAGGGCTCGTTGGTGATGAAGCACTGTTGGATGAAGTTCTTGTCGCTCATGAACTGGGCGAGGCCGTAGTTGACCGGCATGAGGTTGAGGCGGATGCCGTGTTTTTTCTCGATGAACTGAATCCAGGCGGCGCCGGGCACGGCCATGATGTTTTTGCCGTCGAGTTGGGCGAAGTCGTTGATGGGGTTTTCCTCGTGCAGGAGGAGCGCTTGCGGGTCGTGCTGCATGAGCGCGGTGACGATGACGATGGGCAGGCCTTGTTGCACGGCGAGCATGACGTCGTCGCTGCGTCCCATGGAAAACTGGG
This sequence comes from Opitutaceae bacterium, assembly GCA_036770725.1. Classification (GTDB taxonomy): domain Bacteria; phylum Verrucomicrobiota; class Verrucomicrobiia; order Opitutales; family Opitutaceae; genus IMCC26134_A. The sequence goes on along the minus strand of DAIPIP010000078.1, from coordinate 6,991 downwards.
CCTGGCCGGTGGCGACTTTTTGCGGGCCGAAGGAGCCGGGGCCGCCTTGGTGGATGGTGAGCTCGATGCCCTCTTCCTTGTCGAAGCCCTTGGCGATGGCTTGGTAATAGCCGCCGTGCTCGGCCTGGGCATACCAGTCGGACTGGAGGAGAACTTTGACGAGGGGTTTGGTGCCGTCGGGATTGAGGGTGGTTGCGGGGTCTTTTGCGCAGCCCGCGAAGAGCGCGGCGAGAGCGGCAATCGAGAGGAAACGAAGGGCGGAGTGGAGCATAATGTGTATGCGGATCGGGGAGCAGGATCAGCGCCAAGACTTGGGCCGGGGGATGGCGGCGGCGTTTGCTTACGGGGAAAAGCCGTTTATCGGTGCCAGCGTCAGTCCATTAAAACCATGAAGCATCTCCTCGCCCTAGCCGGGCTCTTTATCGCCATGTTCTCCTTCAGCTCAGCCAATCCCGTCAGCGTCGGCGCGGCCGCGCCAGTCGCCTCCGCTCCCGACCACACGGGCGCTGAGCTCAATCTCGCCGACGTGTATTCGGCAAACAAATACACCCTGGTGTATTTTTACCCGCGGGCGGACACGCCCGGCTGCACCGCCCAGGGCTGCTCTTTGCGCGACGCTTACGAGCAACTTGTGGAAAAGGGCGTGGCAGTCGTTGGCGTGAGCACCGACAGCGTCGAACGCCAGGCGGCGTTTCGCGAAAAATATAGTCTGCCTTTTACTCTGCTGGCGGACACCAAACAGGCGGTTTTGAAGGCCTTCGGGGTGGGCTCGACCTTCGGTTTTTCCAGCCGGCAGGCTTTCTTGATCGCCGACGGCAAGGTGATTTATGCCGACCACAAGGGCTCGACCAAAGGCCAGGCCGACGACGTGCTGGGCTTTCTCGCGAAGGCGAGTGACTGAGGACACGCCGGCAGCGGCGGTTGTTTGACGGCGGCGCTTCCCGATCAGGGAGCGCCGTTATTTGCGCATGCCGCCCGGCGTGGGAGCCGGGCGAAAAAAAAGCCGCCGGCGCGTAGGCGCCGGCGGCTCAAGGAATCGAGTGTCTTGGGGACGACCAGATAGCCTGATTACTTCTTCACGTGACCGGAGACGAGCTTGGTCATCTCGAACATGGAGACAGACTTCTTGCCGCCGAAGACGGCCTTGAGTTTGTCGTCCGCGTTGATCTGGGTCTTAACTTTCTTATCCTGAAGACCGTTCTTCTTGATGTATTCCCAGAGCTTCTTGGTGAGCTCGGTGCGGGGGAGGGGCTTCGAACCAACAACGGCCGCGAGGACGTCGTCAGGTTGAACCGGTTTCATGAAGGCAGCGTTGGGTTTGCGTTTTGTGGTGGCCATAGCGGGATTGGGCGTAGAGGCGGCACAGGCGAACGCAACCATGATTTGCTGAGGTAAAATCGCGTTTTTCACAGGGGAAAATTCAAACTTGCGAATGCGGGCGCGAGGTGGTCAGCCCATGCGCCGGGCGGGCGAAGCGGGTTGTGGAGCGGTCCGACGTATCCGTAAAACAACTACTCGTGCGCCGCGCCGCCCGAGGCGAACTGCGCGTGGAGGCGCGCGTAGGCCCCGCCGGCGGCGAGCAGGGAGTCGTGATCGCCGCGTTCCACGGCCACGCCCTGGTCGAGCACGACGATGAGATCGGCCGAGCGGATGGTGCTCAGGCGGTGGGCGACGACGAGGCTGGTGCGACCGCGCAGGAGGCGGCCCAGCGCGTCTTGCAGGCGAGCCTCCGTGAGGGCGTCGATGGCGCTGGTGGCCTCGTCGAGGATGACGAGGCGCGGATCGGCGAGCCAGGCGCGCGCGAAGCACACGAGCTGGCGCTGGCCGAGGGAGAGGCCGCCGCCGCGTTCGCCGACCTCGGTGGCGAGGCCGTCGGGCAGTTGCTCCGGCAGGTCGGGGCAGCCGAGCGCGGCGAGGGCGGCGCGCACGTCGGCCTCGGTGGCCTCGGGGCGGGCGAAGCGGATGTTTTCCAGCACGCTGCCGCTGAAGAGGAAATTTTGCTGCGTCACGATGCCGAGCTGGCAGTGGAGCGAGCGGCCGGTGATGGCGCGGATCTCGCGCCCGTCCACGAGGATCTCGCCGACGTCGGGCAGATAGAATTTCGTGGCGAGGTTGATGATGGAGCTCTTGCCGCTGCCGGTGTGGCCGACGAGGGCGACGGTCTTGCCGGGGGCGGCGCGGAAGCTCACGTCGCGCAGCACGGGGCGGCCGGGTTCGTAGGCGAAGGTTACATTGCGGAATTCGAGGTCGATGCCGGAGGCGGAGGCGTGAGCACCCGGGCGGCGCGGGTCCGGCAGGTCGGCGACATCGGGCGTTTCGCTCCATTCGGGCTGGCGGTCGATTAGCCGGAAGACGCGCTCGGCCCCGGCCATGGCGACGAGGGCATGGTTGTATTGATTTCCCAATACGGTGATGGGGTGGAAGAAAAGGTTGGCGAAAAAGAAGAAGGTGATGAGTTCGCCGACGGCCATGTCGCCGTGGAAGACGCGCCAGCCGCCGAGCAGGAGCAGGGCGGCGATGAAGAACTGGTTGTTGAGTTCGAGGATGGGGTTGAGCGTGGCGGAGGCGCGGGCGAGGTTGAGATTGTGACGCGAGTGGTCGTCGAGCAGGCGGCGGAAGAGGCCGGCGTTGGTCTGCTCGCGCACGAAGCCCTGGGTGACGCGGATGCCGTTGACGGATTCGGCGAGGGTGGCGGTGACGCGGCTGAAGCTTTCCTGGGTGGCGCGCGAGGAGCGCGAGAGGCGGTCGCGGAAGTGGCGGTTGACCTTCCAGATGACGGGGGCGAGGCCGAGCACGACGAGGAACATCACCGGGTCGGTCCAGGCCATGATGAGGGCCGCGCCAATCATCTGGCCGAACTGCACGATGGAGACGAAGAACACGTCCTGGATGCCGGCGCGCAGGGCCTCGATGTCGGAGGTCATGCGGCCGAGGATGCCGCCCAGCTTGGTCTTGTGGTAAAAGGCCATGGGCTGGCGTTGCACGTTGGCGAAAATCTCGGTGCGCAACCGGTGCACGACCTGTTCGCCCAGCTCCTGGGCGTAGCGCATGCGAAAGTGGAACATGCCCTCGGTGAGGAGGGCGAGCAGACCGTATCCAAGCACGGCTATCCATAGGCCGCGCAGGTCTCCGGCGGCGACGGGCCCGGCGATGGCGGAGCTGAAGAGCAGGGTGAGTAACGCAAGCTGTGCGGAGCGCGACAGGGTGAGGAAAATGAGGCAGTTGCGCCGGCGTGCATGGGGCTTGGTGTAACCGAAGAGGCGGCGGATGATGCTCCACTCAAGCGGGCGTTGCGCGGTTTCCTGGGCTTCGTCTCCGGCGCGTTGCAGAACGGTGAGCGGGCCGATGCGGGCGACGTCGGGCCGCGGCGCGGGGTCGGGGCGGGAGAAGGGGGCGGAGGTCTTCATGCGGCGGGGGCCTCCGGTTGGTCGAGTTCGCGGCCATCCACCAATTGGAGGGCGGCGACGCGGCGGTAGGCGCCAGGGGCGCGGAGCAGTTCGGCGTGGGTGCCGCGTTGCACGATGCGGCCGTTTTCCAGCACGACGATGAAGTCGGCGCGGCGCAGGGTGCTTACGCGGTGGGCGACGATGAAGGTGGTGCGGTTCTGGATGGCGTTTTCGAGCGCGGTGAAAATCTCGTGCTCGGTCTGCGCGTCGATGGCGGCGGTGGGGTCGTCGAGCAGGAGGATGGCGGGCTCGAGCAGAAGCGCGCGGGCGAGGGCGAGGCGCTGACGCTGGCCGCCGGAGAGGGTGTTGCCGCCCTCGCCGAGCACGGTGTCGTAGCCCTTGGGCAGGGCGGTGATGAAGTCGTGGGCCTGGGCGATGCGCGCCGCGCGCTCGATCTGCTCGCGGGTGGCGTCGGGGTGGCCGAAGGCGAGGTTGGCGGCGATGGTGTTGGAGAAGAGAAAGCTCTCCTGGAAAACGATGCCGATGCGGCGGCGCAGATCTTCGATGCGGTAGCGGCGCACGTCCTCGCCGTCGATGAGCAGGCGGCCGCGTTGCGGATCGAAGAAGCGCGGCACGAGGCTCATGAGTGCGCTCTTGCCCGCGCCGGTGGCGCCGAGGATGGCGACGCAGGCGCCGGCGGGCACGTGGAGATCGATGTCGTGAAGGACGAAGGCCGCGCCCTCGGCGGGGTTGCCGTAGGCAAAGTGAACGTGTTCGAAACGCACCTCGCCGCGCAAGGCGGGGCAGGGCAGGGCGTCGGGCGCGTCGGTGACGTCGATGGGGGCGTCGAGAATCTCGAAGACGCGACGGGAGGCGACGAGGGACTGCTGCACGCTGTTCACGATGGTGGCGAGCTGGTTGACCTGGCCGGAGAATTGTTCGAGCAGGCCGGCGAAGACCACCAAGCCGGCGCCGAGCGGGAGCTGTCCTTGCACGACGAGCCATCCGCCGTAGCCGAGGAGCACGAGCAGGTTTACGCGGGTGAGGAAGCCGATGGTGGGGGAAAAAATGCTGACGCGCCAAAAAATGCCGCGCTGCTGGTGCAAGACCTCGTCGTTGCGCGCGGCGAAGGAGGCGCGGTCCTCGTCTTCGCGGCCGAAGGCCTTCACCACCTGCACGCCCTGGATGGATTCGGTGAAGTGCTGCACGAGCCGGTCGGCGAGTTTGCGGTTGGCGGCGTAGCGCGGTTGTATCCAGCGAGAGAATACAACCGAGGCCAGCGCGAGCACGGGTGTGGTTGCAAGGCAGGCGATGGTGAGGCCGGGGCTCAGGCTGAGCATGTAGATCAGATAGACCGTCAGGGAGACGACCATGATGAAGCTCTGGATAAGCACCTGATCCAGGAACATGCGCACGTGCTGCACGTCGCCGGTGACGCGGGTGATGATGGAGCCGGTGGTGTTGGCGTCGAAGAAGCGGAAGCTCAGGCGCTGGAGTTTGGCGTAGAGTTCGGCGCGCAGATCGACGACGAGGTGGCGTTGCACGAGCACGTTGATCGCCACGCCGTAAGTGTAGTTGAGGAACGCGCGGGTGACGGCGAAGAGCAGGATGGCGCCTGCGATGGCGGCGATGACGAGAAACGGCGACCAATCGGCGGGCGGCTCGGAGACGAAGGGCAGATTGAGCTCCGGCGCGGGCGCGTCGGGGTCGGCGCGGATCTCGACCACGTGCTTGATGTAGTCGATGCCATGGCCGGTGAGAGAGAGGCCGGCGAGGCCGAGAGTGAGCAGGATGCACTGCAACAAAAGCACCTGCACACATCGCAGCCGATAACGCCAGGCCAGCCCGAGCAGGCGTCGCACCAACTGCAAATCGGTGGGCGAAGAGGGCGGGGGGGCGGCGGTCATGATGGCGAACCGCGCACATTGGCGGGAAAGCGGCGTGGAATCACGTTCCATCTTAAAAATCCGTGCGGCTTGCGCCTACGCGCAGGCTGGGCTCCGTCTCGGCAACCATGCATTCCTTTTCGCTTCATCTTTCCACCGCCCTGTTTTTTGGCGCCGACCAAGGCAAAGCTTTCGCTGATTCCGTGTCCAAGCTGGGCAAACACGCCTTCTTGGTGACCGGTTCCGGTTCGGTCGTTCGTCTCGGTTATCTTGCCGAGGTTTCCGCGCTCCTCGAGGAGGCTGGCGTGAAGATCACCCATTTCGCCGGCATCGAACCTAACCCGGAGGCCGTGACCATCAATCGGGCCGCCGCCGAGCTGCGTGCGGCCGGTTGCGACTTTGTGGTCGCGGTGGGCGGCGGCTCTGCGATGGACGCCGCCAAGGGCATCGCCGCGCTCGCCGCCACGCCGGGCGCCGATGACGTTTGGCCCTACACGCTGGGCGGAGCGAAGGCCGGGCAATTCACCGCCGCGCTCCCGCTCGCCTGCGTCGCCACCACCGCCGCGACCGCGAGCGAAGTGACTCCCTATTCGGTCATCTCGCATCGCGCTTCGCATGGAAAGTCCGTGCTCGGGCACGATTTTTTGCAGCCGCGCGCGTCGTGGGTTAATCCGCGCTTCACCACCGCCGTGCCCGCGACCGTGACGGCGGATGGCGCGGCGGATATTTTGAGCCATGTGTTTGAAAATTATCTTCTCGGCGACGACGCCTCGCCTCTGGCCGACCGACATTCGGAGGCGGTGATGCTCACGGTGATCGAGACGCTGCCCAAGCAGCTCGCGGATCTCGCCGACGAAAAATTGCGCGGGTCCTTGCTCTGGGCCTCGACGCTTGCGCTCTCCGGATTTCAGGGCGCGGGTCGCTCTGGGAGCGGTTTTCCGATGCACTCGATCGAGCACGCGATGAGCGGCGTGCGGCCGGAGCTGGCGCATGGTCGCGGGCTGGCGACGATTTTCCCGGCTTATTTCCGCTGGTTGATCGCGCACGGTCGCGGCGTCGCTCGCTTCGCACAGCTCGGCACGCGTTTGTTTGGCCTCGCCGGTTCGGACCTCGAGCGGGCGAACGGATTTGTGCACGCATTTGAGCGCTGGCTGGCGGACAACAAACTTCGCCAATCCGCCGCGTCGCTGGGTTTCACCGCCGCCGACTTCGAGCGCATCGCCGACTACACGGTGAAAACCTACGGCGATGGGAAAGCCATCGACGCGCTCGGACCGATCACGCGCGACGAGATCGTCGCCATCTTGGCGGATACCGCGCGCCAGGACATAGCTTTATGAATTATTAACCACGGAGGATACGGAGAGCACGGAGGAGAAAGCCACGAGTCTTCTCTTCTCAATTCCACTCCGTGTCCTCCGTGCTCTCGGTGGTTTAAGATTTTTTTATGCAACTCCTCTCTCCCGCCCAGCTGGGCACGCTCTCCGTTCCGAATCGTGTTCTTTTTGCGCCACTCACGCGGGTGCGCGCCGACGCCGAAAACGTGCCCGGCGATTTGATGGCCGATTATTACGCTCAACGCGCTTCCGCCGGTTTGCTCATCGCCGAGGCCACCATGGTCGCGGCCGACGCGCAGGCGTGGCCGCATCAGCCGGGCATTCACTCGACCGCGCACGTGGCCGGTTGGAAACGCGTCACCGATGCCGTGCATGCCGCAGG
>DAIPIP010000077.1:0-13093 GCA_036770725.1 Opitutaceae bacterium | reverse complement strand
TAGCCGCCTAACTTAACTTTGCCTTGTGTCCAGAAAACCGGTGCCGACACAGTGTGGCTGTCGGGTTTACGGTTTCACCGGATTCGGGCTGGTTTGCGCACTGCCGACGTGTTTGTTTTTGTGCGTGTCCGTTTTTGTCTTCGGCAGCAAGTGTCGCGCGTTGGCGTTGAGCGTAATGGCGCTTTCCCTCGCCTTTGTGGTGTGGCATGCCATGTCGGTTGATCTTTATTTGGATCGAATCTCGGACTTGGATTTGGCGTCAGGGCCTGCGGGTGAAGCGGGTTTTAACGGGCGGGACCTCACCTTGGGGGTGGCGGCAGACGGGCAGACGTGGGTCAGGCTGACACTTGAGCGCATGGAGGGCGAAGCAGCCCGACAGCGTTGGACCGATACGGACAACGCGTTGGACGGGCGGGAGGTGCATTGGAGTTCTTGGTGGGGTTGGTGGCTGGAGTTGTGTGGTCGGTTGAGGGGCACGTTTACGGAAGAGGACCTTGTGTCGGCGGTGGAGAAGGCGTCGCGTTGGGCTAATTTGCCGCTTTGGGGCATGGCGCTTTTGGTGGGCACGGGTTTGGCTGTGCGCCATTGGGGCTGGTGGGCGGGTGCGACTTTTGCCGCTTTGATTGTCGGCAATCGCGGTTTTTACACCGCCTTGCACCCCGGGTATCCGGACCATCACGGCGTGGTGGCCATGCTTGCTTTGGGAATGGTGGCCGGGGCGGCGGGCATGAGCTGGAGTGTGTCCAAGGTGGATGAGGTGGGTCCCAGTGTTGCGACAAAGTTGGGTAGGGCGCGGCGTTTTGCGGTTTTTTCCGCTCTATGCGGCGCGCTGGGGCTCGCGCTTAGCGCCTCGTCTCTGGTGGTGCTGATCGCGCTTTGCGGGTTGGGCGGCGGGGTTGCGTTTTTGTGCTTTGGAAAGCGGCCCCAAGCGGAGGCGGCACGGGCTGCGCCGGAGGTTTGGATTTTGTGGGGTAGGGTGGGAGGGGCGGCGAGCGCACTACTTTATTTTCTAGAATATGGGCCGAACGATTTCGGGTGGCGTTTGGAGGTAAATCATCCTGCGTTTGCGGTGGCTTGGTGGGGTGGGGCGGAAGTGGTGGGGTGGGCGTTGCGTTTAGGTCTGGGCGGGAAGTCCGGGCCGCAACATTACCGGGCGGTTCTTGGGCTGGTAGGGGTTTTGCTACCGCCTATTTTGGTGTTGATTGGGGGAGCGGCTTTTTTTGCGCCACTGGATCCGTTCTTGGCGGGCGTGCATCGGCATATTGACGAATTCAAACCGATTTGGACCCAGAGCGGGCGGTTACAGGGATTGTTTTGGCTGGCTTTGATTATCCCCGTGTTGGCGGTCGGCATCTTGTGGCGTGGGTTCACAACTCACGAGCGTGTGGTGACTGCGAGTCTGGTGATCGTGGCGCTGGGTGCCAGTGCGCTTGCCTTGGTTCAGCAACGGTGGTGGTCGGTGGCGGCCGGGGCGCAGATATCGCTCGCGGTGGCGGTCACGGCGACCCTTGGCGGCGCAAGGATTGGCCGGGGCGCCCGAGTTGCATGGATTGTGGCAGTGGCAGCGATGGCGCTGCCGGGACCGTGGTTTTTGATCCTGGAGCGGATGCGCGTGGAGAAAATCGCGGATGTGCAAAGGGGAGAGGCGATGCAGTTGCTGCACCGAAATCTGGCCGGAGTCGCGCTGGCTACGGCGCAGGAGCGGGATGTCGTTCTCCTGGCTTTTCCCAACACTTCGGTGGCGACGGGCTACTATGGCGGAGTGCGAACGGTCGGAACACTGTATTGGGAAAATAAATACGGTTTGCGCGCGGCGGCCCAGGCGTTGACCGCGGCGGAGGATGGCGTGGCGGAAAGGATAGTCCGGGAGCGTGGTGTGACGCATGTGGCGGTGGTGACGCCCGGGGATTTCACGGCGGAGTATGCGGAGGCGCTGGGATTGCCGGATGAGGCGGTGAAACGCAGCTTGGCGCGGCGGGCGTTGGAGGGACGGAATGTGCCGGTGTGGTTGAGGGCCATACCGTTTCAAGTGCCGCCGCAGTTTGATCGTTTGGGGGTGAGGGTGGCGGTTTACGCGGTTGATTGGGATATCGCTCCGGCGGAATCGCGTTGGGCGTTGGCCATGGCGCGCTTGGTGGCGGGCGACGAGATTGGGGGACGTGTGGCTTTGCGGGAGGCGGCGGAGGCGGGGCGATGGGAGGCGGCCTTGGTTCTGGCTTGGCGAATGGCCACGGTCGGCGAGATGGAAATGCGAGACGGTGGGGCGGCTGTCGAATGGGCGGAGGCGGCGATCGCACGTCTGCCGGAGGCGGCGGCGCACCGGCGGGTGTTGGCGGCGGCTTATGCGGCGGCCGGCCGTTGGGCCGACGCGCAAGCGACGGCGATGTTTGCCTTGGATCAGGCGCGGGATGCGGGCGATCAACGATTGGCCGCCGAGATCGAGGTGGAGTTTGCCCGCTATCGGAAGCGGCGATCAAACTAGCTTTCCGGTTTTGCCCTTTCGCCTTCGCTCTTGCGTCGCGTCGCGCCGCCGCGCATTGCTGACCGTTTATTCTTTTAGCCCACGCCCATGAAATCGTCCCCTTCACCCACCACGTTTCCCCAGCCCGAAATCGGCCGTGCCATGAACGGTGCAGACGTCGTGGTCGAGTGCCTCTCCCGCGAGGGTATCGATGTCATTTTCGCCTATCCTGGCGGCGCTTCGCAGGAGCTTCACCAAGCTTTCGCCCGTCGTAACGACGTTCGTGTCATCCTGCCCCGCCACGAACAGGGCGGAGTATTTGCCGCCGAGGCTTGGTCCCGCGCCAACGGCAAAGTCGGCGTGTGCATGGCCACCTCCGGACCCGGTGCCACCAACCTCGTGTCCGGCATCGCCGATGCGTTCATGGACTCGATCCCGCTGATCTGCATCACCGGCCAGGTTTTTTCCAAGTTCATCGGCAAGTCCGCTTTCCAAGAAACCGATTTCTTCGGTATGACGCTGCCCATCGTTAAGCACAGCTACCTTGTGCTTGATGCCGCCGACTTGCCTCGGATTTTTAAGGAAGCCTTCATCCTCGCCCGGAGCGGTCGCCCGGGGCCCGTCATCATCGACATCCCGAAGGACGTGCAGCAGGCCAAGCTTACGCCTGTGTTCCCCGCCACGGTCGAATTCGCCAACAAATCCCTTACCGAGTTTCCCCAAGCCACCGACGCGGAGCTCAAAAACATCCTCGACCTGGTCTCGAAGGCCCAGCGCCCCATTCTCTACACCGGCGGCGGAATCATCTCGGCCGAGGCCTCGGAGGATCTGCGTAAATTTGCCATCGCGACCAACATCCCTGTCGCCACCACGCTGATGGGCGTCGGCGCCTTTCCCGAGGACCACCCGCTCTCCCTGCGCTGGTTTGGCATGCACGGTTCCGCCTATGGCAACTGGGCGGTTGACCAATCCGATCTCCTCCTCTGCTTCGGCGCCCGTTTCGATGACCGCATCACCGGCGAGGTCGGCAAGTTCGCGCCCAACTCCACCATCGTTCACGTCGATATCGACGCCTCCGAACACAATAAGAACAAGCGCGTCCAGTTCCCCGTCGCCAGCGACATCAAATACGCCCTCAAGCGACTCAACGAACTCATCGCCGTCGCCAGGTTCACTCCGCCCGATACCAAACCCTGGCACACCCAGTGCGCCGCTTGGAAACGCGACTACCCCTTCTCCTACGAAGAGAGCCGCCACATCGTGCCCCAGGAAGCGGTGGAGCTTCTTTACGAGCTCACCAACGGCGACGCCATCATCACCACCGGCGTCGGCCAGCACCAGATGTGGGCCGCCCAATTCTATCCCTTCAAGGAGCCGCGCCGCTACCTCAGCTCGCTCGGCCTCGGCGCCATGGGTTTCGGCTACCCCGCCGCGATGGGCGCCAAGGTCGCTTGTCCGGACAAGCAGGTCATCGACATCGACGGCGACGGCTCGTTCTTGATGAATGTCCAGGAACTGGCCACTTGCGCGGTCGAGAAGATCGCCGCCAAGGCCATGATCCTGAACAACCAGCATCTGGGCATGGTCGTCCAGTGGGAGGATCGCTTCTACAACAGCGTTCGTGGTAACACCATCCTCGGCCACCCCGATAACATCGGTTCACCTGACAATCCCTCCGGCATCTACCCGGACTACATCACCATCGCCAAAGGCTTTGGCGTGAAAGCGCGCCGTGTGTTTAAGCGCTCCGAACTCCGTGAGGCCATTCAGGAAATGCTCGATCACGACGGCCCCTACCTGCTCGACATCATCGTGCCCTACACCGAGCACGTGCTGCCCATGATCCCTGCGGGTAAGACCGTGAAGGAAATGATTCTGAAGTAGGCGCCTCGGCCGAGCCGGCCCCGGAACCCCTTTATTTATGCAAAAGCCGCGCCTCTCGATGGCGCGGTTTTTTGTATTTTTTGTATTCGATTCACTCAGTCTGGAAAAAGCAGTTGAACCACAGATTTCACAGATAAACACAGACTAACAAGGCATTGCAGAATTTAATTCATACCATTTCGCATTCAAACGTATAATAACCCCTGCTTGATCCAAGGGAAGTAGGTGAGGTTGCCGAGGCGGGATTGGTCGGCGGCGAGCAATTCCAGTTCGGTTTTTAAACCAACTTCGACCGCGTCAAGGGTGGCGAAAAAGCGGTTGGCGAAGCCTTTTTCACGCACCTCGTCCCAGATGTGCTCGGTTGGATTGCACTCCGGGGTGTAGGGCGGCAGGTGTAGAAGCCGGAGTCGCTCCGGCAAAGGCAGCGCCCTTGCCTTGTGCCAACCGGCACCGTCGAGCACCAGCAGCAGCCGGTGGTCGGGCCAGGCGGCGAGCAGATCGAGCAGGAAAAGCGACATGCTGGCGGTGTTGCACTTTTTCCAAGTGCCCCAAGCCAGACGCCCCCGTTTTGGCTCCACCGCGGCGAAGGCGTAGAGCGACTCGCGCACCACCTGGCGTGGGACCAGGGCGCGAATCGGGCGGGGCACCCAGCAGTCCGCTCGTTCGCTGATGCGGTCGAAGCGGCCCTCGTCCATGAACAGCACCGTCGGCAAACGACCGTCCCGGCGGCGCAGTTCCTTCACTTCCGTCGGGAACTTTTTTAAACTCCGCCTCCGCCGATGGATCTTTGCGCGGGTGGCTTGGCCGGGGCGCGATCTTGAGCCAGCCCGCGCGAGCGAGCAGCCGGTAAACCGTGGAAGCCGCAACCCGGTGACCGACCAGTGCCTCATAGTCGCGCCGGAATCGCCCGGCCTCGATCACCTCGCCGCGCGCCGCCGCCGCGGCGTGAGCATCCAGGAGCCGCCCTGCTTGTTGGTCGGTCAGAAGCGTGCGGCGTCGGCCTCCGCGACCTGGACTTCCCACCAAGCACGCCTCCCCCTCCCGCAGGAAACGAGAGTGAATCACGCGCACGCTCGCCACGCTCAGCCCCGTCACCTCCGCGATCTTCTCCGGGGGTGACGCGTCCAAGGCTCGCATCAAAACCGCCTGAATGCGGCGTTGGTCCGCCACGCTCCGCGCCTGCTTGAGCAACTCCTTCAATCGCACCGCCGTCCCTGGCGGAAAGTCCTTCGCTGGTCGCATAAAAAAGCCTTCGCGGCGGCACCACGAAGGCTGAGTTATTATACGTTTGAAAGCGAAATGGTATGAGTCAGTGAACTCATCCGAGAAATGGCAGTTACTCCCGGATCCTGGCGTCGAAAATCTAAACTCAGGGGGAAGCGATAAATTGGGTGGTTTGGCGGTGGTGATGACGTTCACGGGTTGAGCAGGGGGAGCTGACGTTGGTGCTCGGCTTGGCGGAGGTGTTGGGTCTCGGCGTGGCGGGTCCATTCGGCGCGGCGGGGGTCGTCGTCGGGAAGGGTGAGGGAGAGGGCGATGAGGGTGTCGAGGTGTTGCACGTCGCGCCCGAGGCGGGTGAGGTGTCGGTCGAGGTCCTCGAGGAGGGCGCGTGGCATTTCGGCGCGGAGGCGTTCGGCAAAAACATTCACATCGCCGCGCGGGCCGAGGGCGAGGTGGAGGTGGCGGTGAAAGGTGTTGAACGCGGTGCCGGAGCCGTAGCCATGAAAATCCAGGCCGAAGCCGGGAATTTCGCCTTCGAGGCGGGGCGTGAGTGCCAGGGCTGCGGGCGGGGTGGCGGCGTCCACCACGGCGGAGATACGGTTGCTGAGGGCGGAAAAGTTTCCCGCGACGCGGTGGCTGGAGAGGAACCGGAGAAAATCGAGCGCAATCTCGGGGTGGGGGCTGTTGCGGGCGATGCCGAACATGGCCTCGGGCGAACCGGCGGCTTCGGAGGCGGGGCCGAGGATTTGCGAGCCGTAAACGGGATCGCCGGAGGAGGGCAGGGGGAGTTGGGTGATGCCGGTGGAGAAGGCGGCGTCGCGCACGAGCACGGCATAATCCCAGCTGCCGGCGTAGAACATGAGGGCGTTGCCTTGCAGGTAGGTGAAGAGCGCGTCGTCGCGTTGCAGCTGGGTGAAACCGGGCGGCATGAGAGTGGTAACCTCGCGCATGAGGCGGAGGGCGGTGCGCACGGCGGGGGTGTCATAATCGATCTCGCCTCGCAGCATGAGTTCGGCGAGTTCGGGGTTGAAGACGCGGAGGTTGCGTTGGGGGCTGAGTTCGAGGGTGAGGCGCTGGGTTTGGGAGGGAAGAAGGGCGTTGAAAAGGTATTGGGCGTAGGGGCCGCAGGAGGCGATGGGCACGATGCGGCGGTCGGTGCGGCGGTTGTGGGCATCGACGGCGGGGCCGAGGGCGAGGAGTTCGGCGAAGTCGGCGGGGGGCTGGTCGGAGCCGGTGACGGCGCGGAGGAGTTCGCGATTATAGTAGAGACGGAGGGTGTTGATCTGGAGGTTGACGCCGAGGATCTCACCGGAGGTGGGGGTGAGGGCGCGCATGGCGACGAGGCCGTCCACAAATGTTTCGCGCCAGGGAATGCCTTCGAGGGGGGTGCCGGCGTTGTGGGGATTGGGCGCGTCGAGGGCCGGGCCGAGGGGGATGAAGTGGCGGGTGATGAGTTCTTCGTTGAGGGTGAGGAGGCCGGTGAGGTCTGGGGCGGTTTCACCGATGAGGCGGGTGCGCGTCCAGGCGGCGTAGGTGCGGAGGGGCACGGCGATTTGCTCGATGCGGACGTCGGGGCGGATTTTTTGGTAGTCGGCGATGGCTTCGTCGAAGGCTTCGCGCATGCCGGCGTGGAGGAGCCAGTGGCCGATGCGCAGGGTGATGTGGTCGGGCGATTCGGCGGCGCGGCGGGTGCTGACCACATGCCACGCCGAGTAGCCGAGGAAGGCGGTGAGAACGGCGGCGAGGAGGAGGTTGCGAAAGGCGGGCATGATGGGGGCTCAGGGGGCGGATTGTGCGACGAGTTCGGCGGCGAGGCGGCGGGCGGTGGGGGCGCGGGTATCACGCGGGTAGGCGGCGGCGAAGGCGGCGAAGTGGCGGGCGGCGAGGGCGTGTTGGCCGACTTGGTTGGCAAGATCGGCGATGAGAAGGTCGAGTTCGCCGTTGCGCGCGGGGGTTTCGTAGCCGATGGCGCGTCCCGCGATGAAGAGGGGGAGGGCCGTGGCGGGGTCTTCGCGAGTCAGCCAGTGGAATCGACCGGCGAGGAAAAGGAGTTCGCGGCGGGCGGAGGGGGCGGTGACCTCGCCGAGCAAGGTTTCGAGCGCGGCTTGTTGTTGGGTGGCGGAGGCGTCGGGGGTTTGGTGAAGCGTGATGAGGGCGAGGTGGACGGCGGCGTGATCGGAAAGCGGGTGGCCCGGGTGGGCGGCGCGCAGGGCGGCGTAGGTGGCGCGGGCGCGGTCGAGTTCGGGAGGGGAGCTGTGGCCGTGGTCGATGCGCGCGAGGAGGAAAAGGGCGAGGGCGTGGTGCTCGGTCGGGAGTGAGTGGGCCGGGGTGTCGAGGAGCGTGTCGAGGAGAGCGCGGGCGGTGTTGATGTTGGCGGAGGTGCGGGGCTGGCGGGCGAGCAGGGAGGCGGCGCGGGCGAGGGCGAGGCGGGAGTCGGCGGGCGACTCGGCGTGTAGTTGATCGAAGGCGGCGGAGGCGGTGTTGTAATCGAAATTTAGGCCTGAGTTCCAGGCGGCGAGGTCGGGCTCGGCGGACGCCGTGGAAACGAAGGCGAGGACGAGAAGCAGTCGGCGAAGGGGGCGGGCGGGGCTGCGGGGCATGGTCAAAACTATGGGGCAAATGGGCGCGGTGCGAAGTCGGATGGAAGGGGAATTTGGGAACCTACCCCGGAGTTGCTTAGCCCGCAGGAAATCGCGCGGGCGGAGGAGTTACTCGGCCGGGGCGGGGGGCGGTGTCGGGGCGGGGGTTGTGACGGTGAACGGTTTCCCTTCGGTGCCGATGACGAACATGACGAGGCGGGCGACGCCCGGGCCGGGGTTGACGCCGTTGTGTTCGAGTTCGACGACCTAGGCGAGGGCGTCGCCCGCCTTGAGGATGTTGACTCGGCCATCCTTGAAGGTGACGTGCAACTCGCCTTCGAGGATGTATCCGACGCAGGGGAACGGGTGTTTGTGCCAGCCGGTTTCTGCTCCGGGCTGCATCTCGACGAGCACGGCGGTGATTTCGGCGGGGGCGTCGGTGGGGTAGGAGAGGGGGCGTCCGGCGGCGTCCTCGCCGGTTTTGAGCAGGCGGGTGACGGATACCTGCGCGGAGTAGCCGGAATTCGGCGCGGAGGGTTCCGGTTTATCGGCGAAGGCGGGGACGGTGACGGAGAGGAGAACCAGAGCGGCGAGGCTTTTGAGGAGGCGGTGGAGCGGGTGGCGGAGGATGGGCATGGGTGAGATATATGGGATAAAGCGGCGTGTCGTCACGTCGCGGTTTTGGGGGTTAATCGGATACCGCCTGCTCGGAAACGGCGGGGCGGCGGCGGTGGCCGGGGGTGTGGCCGAATCGCCGACGAAAGGCGCGGCAAAAGGAATTGGCGTCGGCGAAGCCGGAGGCGAGGGCGACTTCCTGCACCGGCATATGGGTCGCCTTGAGCATGCGGTGGGCGTGTGCGAGCCGGAGGCGACGCAGCATTTCGCCGGGGGGTTCACGGTAGCGTTTGCCGAAAGCGCGGATGAAGTGCTCGCGACTTACGCCGCAGAGGTCGGCCACGGCTTTCAAGTTGAGCGGCGAACGAAAGTTATCCCGCAAGTGGTGGTAGCCGCGTTCGATGGGGTCGTTCGCGCGGGATGCCGCGACTTGTTCGCGGTAGAGGGCGACGAGCAGTTGGTGGAGGAGTTCGGTTTCTTGAAACCGGTCGCGAAACGCGCAGGCGCGGAAGCAGCGCGTGATTTCGCCCAGCACCGCCGACGCCTCGCCGTCGAAGGGCATGCGAAGCACCGAACCGAATTCGGTTCGCAGGCGATCAAACAGGGTGCGCAGGCCGCCGAGGGTGAAGGAGACGTAGCGGAGGCGATAGGGCTCGGTCACTTCCGGCGGATAGCCGTAGGACGAGGCTTCGTGGTGAGTGAAGAGCATCGCATGGTCGGAGGGGACGAGGCGGCGACCGGAGACGTCCTCGAAAAAGCCCGAGCCGGAGAGAGTTTGTTGAATAACCGCCTCTTGGGGGCTGCCTCGCCCGTGGTTGTCATAACGGTAGCCGGCCTGGGTGCGGGTCTCCTCATCCACGGTGGTAACGCTCGAAAACGGGTCGGGATGGGGTGCGGACATCACCAAGTGGAAATCACATAATGCATATCGGGTATCAAGCTTTGGCTCTTTGGGCCAGGGCTGGAGAGGGTTACGGTTGGAGGTGTTTTACACCATGAGCACCCCCAAAAAATCCAAACTATCGGGCCACGCCGCCCACACTCAGGACGCCGCCGTGCAAGGCCTGCCCGGCTATGTGCAACGCCCGATCAAGATCACCATGTTCGGCGCGGGCTCCGGCTTTACCCCGCGTCTGGTCAACGACGTGTTGCGTATTCCGGGCCATCAGGGCGGCGTTATCGCGCTGGTTGACATCGATTTGGGGCGTCTGCGCACCATGCGGCAGCTCATCACCAAGCTGGTGGCCAAGCTGGGCCAGGAAAAGCGTTGGAAGGTCATCGCCTCGCCTGATCGCGAACAGGTGCTGAAGGGCACCGATTACGTGGTGAACTGCATCGAGGTCAGCGGTGTCGAATGTGTGCGTCACGACAACGACATCCCACTCAAATACGGCATCGACCAGTGCATCGGCGACACGATCGGTCCGGGCGGCCTTTTCAAATCGCTGCGCACGATCCCGGTTTTTCTCGCGGTGTTGCGCGACTGCGAGCGCTTGTGCCCGCAGGCCATCGTGCTCAACTACACCAATCCGATGGCGATGATGTGCATGGCGGCCGGTCGCGTTTCGTCGATGCCGGTCGTCGGCCTGTGTCACAGCGTGCAAGGCACCAGCCATTTGCTCGCGAAATACGCCGGTGTCCCTTACGGCGAGATGGATTGGGAATGCGCGGGCATCAACCACCTCGCGTGGTTCACCAAGCTCGAGCACAAGGGCGTGGATCTTTACGCTTCGAGGCTGCGCGCAAAATTTGCCGCCGATCTCGCCGCGGCCGAACGTGAGCGGGTGTCGGGGATCACGTCTTTCGACGCCGCCGATATCAAGGATTGGGGGGCTTCCAAGCCACGCGCTTACGAGCAGGTCGATCTTGTCCGAAAGGATATGTGCCTGCACTTCGGCGCGTTTATCACCGAGAGTTCGGGGCACCTTTCCGAGTATCTGCCCTACTACCGCAAGAGCGAGGCGGGGCGGGCGTTGCTGCGTCAGGGCTACGAGGGCGGATCGCGTTTTTATGCCACCAACTGGCCGGATTGGCGCAAGGCCGCCGATGCTTCGCGCCTAGCCATGCTGAAGGGCAAGGAACCCATCGAGTGGTCGCGTTCGTGGGAATACGCTTCATGGATTATCGAGGCTCGTGAAAAGGACAGCCCCTTCCGCATTCATGGCAACGTGATGAACAACCGCGGCGGTGGTGGACAGCTGATCACCAACCTGCCCGCCGATGCATGCGTCGAAGTGGCCTGCATGGTCGATGGCAACGGAGTCCATCCGACGCGTTACGGCGCGCTTCCGCGCCAGATGGCCAACCTTTGCTCGACCAATCTGGGCATGTTTGATCTCGGTGCGCAGGCCGCCATCGAGCGCAGCAAGGAGGCGGCTATACACGCGCTCATGCTGGATCCGCTCACGGCGGCCGTCTGCACGCCCGCGCAGATCAAGGCGATGACGCTCGAAATGTTCGATGCCGAGCGGGCGTATCTGCCTGATTACAATTAACCCCGGTCAAACCTGTGTTGCTCGGTTCATTTTAACCACGCGGGTCGCTCGCTGTTTCGAATGGGCAAACGGGCAGCCTTTGGCTGCACGGATCCCAAGGCGCGGTTTGCTGTTCGCTGTCGGCCGCTGCGATCAGGGCGCGGCGAGCTGACGGCCGGGGAACGGCAGGCGGGGCGGAAGTTGGCGGAGAAGTATGTGAGGGTGGCGCGGGCGCACGCCCTCCTTCGCCAAGCGCTGTCTTCAAAATAACCCGACGCTCAGCTTGCGCCCTACGGGTGAGCGGGAAACCAAGCCGGGCCGTCGTTGACCTTGGCAGCATGGCCCTCCGGGCCTCCTCCGCCTCGGTCGCCTTGGCCGAGCGTGGTTTCCCACTCACGAAGCATCGGTTTATTTTGAAGACAGCGCCTAGCACTACTCCGTTAAGTATATTGAAAAGAGAAACGGGTGAGCCATGATGCGTGGCCATGATGACAGCCCGGCAAATCATGTTGGTCCGACAACAGCTGCAGGATTACGTGGAGGAGTTCGCCGGGGAGTTCGGCCGGAGCGAACGGCGGCATTGGTGCGGGAAGTATTTGGAGGGATTGCTGCGCGAGGGGGAGCGCAAGTCCATCGAGCCGCTTGCCAAGCGTGTGGGCGGTGACGACCAGGCCTTGCAGCAGTTCGTTAATCAAAGCCCGTGGGATCACGACGCGGTGATGTTCCGACTGAGGGCGTTGATGCGACCGCGTGCGACGGAGGGTGGCGTGTTGGTGCTCGACGACACCAGCCTGCCCAAGCAGGGCCGGCACTCGGTCGGGGTGGCCCGGCAATATTGCGGGGCACCGGGCAAGATCGCCAACTGCCAAAGCGTGGTGACGTGGCAATGGGTGGGGCCGCGTGTGCACTGGCCCTTGGCCGCCCGGTTGTATCTGCCGACGGAGTGGACGGAGGATCCCGCTCGCATGGAAAGAGCCGGGGTGCCCGCGCAGAGGCAGGCGTTCAAGGAGAAGTGGCGCATCGCCCTGGACTTGCTCGACGAGATCAAACCGCAGTTGCCCGCTTACCAAGCGCTGGTGTTCGATGCGGGTTATGGCGTGATCCTGCCACTGCTCGCCGAGTTGGAAAAACGAGGCGAACCCTATGTTGCGCAAGTGCCCGGCAACATCGGGGCATGGCCGATGGACGCGCTGGCCACCGTGGCGCAAGCCGACCGGGGGCGTCCGACCAAGCACGCGAAAGTGCAGGACCCTGATATGCGGCCGCTCACAATGACGGCGTGGCGGGATCGCTTGCCGCAGGAAGCCTCCGCATGGAAAGAAGTGAAGCTTCCCCGTGCCGACGGCGCGTGCGTTCGTGCCGTCGCGCTGCGGGTGCAGGCCTCCCAACGCAAAGAACGCTGGCGTCAGCCCGGGGCGGAGCGTTGGTTGCTCATCGAGCAACTTGGGGACGGCACGTTCAAATACCACCTCTCCAATCTCCCCGCGGACACCTCGATTGAAGAGCTGGTGCGACTGGCGCACCAGCGCTGGGCCATCGGGCAAAACTACCAGCAGCTCAAAGAGGAACTCGGCATGGATCATTTCGAGGGGCGCTCCTGGCGCGGCCTGCACCACCACCTCACGCTTTGCTTCTTGGCCTTCTGCTTCCTTACACGGCTGCGCACGTCAAAAAAAAACTCTGCTCGCTGTCTCAAGTCCGCCGCTGGCTGATCGAAGCCCTCTCCCTGTGTCTGTGCCCCTGCTGCCGGACCCGCTTCTCTCCTTCGGGCATCATTATTGACTCTTCGTAGTCACTTAACGGCCTAGTATCCAGTAACGCCTAAAGTTTCGGATAAAGTCGGGTAAGTTTTATCCGGG
>DAIPIP010000076.1:0-13174 GCA_036770725.1 Opitutaceae bacterium | reverse complement strand
CGCCATGGTGCGCTCCAGCTACCACGCCGACGAGCAGTCGAAAAAATACACCGGCATCGAACACCTCAACAACGCCAACGCCCTCGCCGGCGTTTGATATTCTCTGAGCCGCCCCCTCCGGCACTCCCGTCACATTTCTGAAACGCCGCCCGCCCGGGCGGCGTTTCTTTTTGGCCTGAAACATGCGCCATGCATGTTCCCGTCATGCAACCGACCTTTCTCCGCCTCCTCGCCGCCGTCGCTCTGCTCTTCGCGGGCGTGAGCGTAAGCTCGATCGGCACCCGCGCCCAAGCCGCCGAAGCCCGCCTCGTCTCCGGCCCCATGCTCGGCTACCAGACTCACCGCGAAGTCGCCATCTGGCTCGAAGCCGAAAACGCCCGCGAAATCTCCCTCACCTACACCCGCTCCGACCAGCCCGCGGACTCCGCCTCCGCCGCGCAACCCGTCACCGTCACGCTCCCCGCCCCCGCCCCCACGCCGGCCGGCGGCCAACCCGTCAAATTCATCCTCGGCCCGCTCGCCATGGGCGCGAGCTACACCTACTCCGTCGCCCTCGACGGCCAGCCCGTATCCCGGCCCTACCCGCTCGCCTTCAAGACCACCGACCAGCACGAATACCGCCGCGCCGCGCCCGACTTCTCCTTTCTCCTCGGCTCCTGCTCCTTCTTCAACGACGCCCCCTACGACCGCCCTGGCCGCCCCTACGGCTCCGGCAGCGAAACCATCTGGTCCTCCATGGCCGCCAGCGGCGCCGACTTCATGCTCTGGCTCGGCGACACCCTCTACCTCCGCGAAGCCGATTTCTCCTCCGCCTCCGGCATCTGGTATCGCTACCGCACCGATCGCGCCACGCCCGCCCTCCAACCCTTCCTCGCCGCCATGCCCCACTACGCCACGTGGGACGACCATGAATTCGGGCCCAACAATTCCAACGCCCACTGGCCCCTCGCCCCCGTCGCCCGCGCCGCCTTCGAGGCCTACTGGCCCAACCAAACCTTCGGCCACCCGCGCGACCCGCTCGCCATCAACCACCGCTTCACCTGGGGCGACGTCGTTTTCCTCGTGATGGACAACCGCACCCATCGCACCGACTCCACCCTGCCCGACACCCCCGAGTATCAGAAAACCCAATACGGCGCCGCCCAGCTCGCCTGGCTCAAGCAGCAACTCGCCAACCGCAACGAGGGCGGCGAGCGCCGCCACCGCAAGCTCACCTTCATCGCCACCGGCAGCCAGTTCCTCGCCGAGCGCTTCTACCCCGGTTCCGAGGACCACCACCGCTTCCAAGCCGAGCGCGAGGAGATCCTCGCCTTCATCCGTGACAACCAAATCGGCGGCGTCGTCTTCCTCTCCGGCGACGTGCATTTCTCCGAAGTCCTCCGCCGCGACGGCAAACTCCCCTACCCGCTCTACGAATTCACCAGCAGTTCCCTCACCGCCGGCGCCCACACCCGCGAACTCCCCGCCGACCCCGGCCGCGTCCTCGCGGTGCAGCAAAACAACTACTCCCGCATCGCCCTCTCCGGCCCGCCCGACGCCCGCGTGCTCACTTTCACCGTGCACGACGAGACCGGCGCCGAACTCGCCCGCCACGCCGTCAACGTCGCCGACCTCGCCTGGCCCGCGCCCGCCGAGTAAACCTGCGCGCCCACAAAAAAGCCCCCGCGACCATCGACGACCACGTCGCCGAAAATCCGGGAGCCAACCTGGGTAACACGCTTCAGAACTGATATTTCAAGCCGAGCGCGAAGAGCCATGGGTCGAGCTTCAGTTCGCTCACTTTCGCACCGCCCGCGAGCGATACGTCGGTGCGCAGCATCACGCGCTTCACGTCGAGATTCAGCGCCCAGAGATCAGTCAACGCATACTCCACGCCCGCCTGCGCCGCCGGGCCGATGCTGGTGTTGTCGAGCTTCAGGCCGCCGCCCGCCAGATTGTCGTCGAAGATCAGCGTGAAGTTCACGCCCGCTCCCACATAAGGCTTAAATCCCGCAAAGTCCCCCGCGTAGTATTTCACCAGCAGCGTCGGCGGCAGGTGCTTGAAATCGCCGATGGGCGCGCCGCCCAGCTTCACCTCGTGCTCTTGCGGCACGGTCAACACCAGCTCGAGCGCCCAGTTCTCGTTGATGCGATATTCGATATCAAACTCGGGGATGAGCTTGTCCTCGATTTTCACCGGCACCTTCGGCGAGGAACCGTCGGTGGTGACCAGATAGGTGGCGCGCACCAGCACCGACCACGGACTCCCGGCGGGCGCGGTCTCCACCGGGACGGGCGCGGCGGGGGCTTGGGTAACGCCGATTTGGGCGGCGAAAGCCAAAAGAAGCAGGGGGAGCAGACAACGGGTTATTGGTTTCATGCGGGTTGTTGGTTGGCCCACCCACCATAACCAAACCCCCGCTTTCCACGCCTCGCCCTGCTTGGCCAACTCCGCGCGGATTTTGCCCGATGATCGCACACCGCCGCCGTCTCGCGCCCTCTCCCCACCCTACTGAATGCACGGGATCTCGTCCTGCACGGCGCGATGGATTTTAAATCACACCTTCCAAACCCGTTCCCGCTTCGTCCGCTTTCGCCAATTTGATCCCCTGCCCCGCCGCCCAGAGAGCCAGGTCGCGCTTCGACAACGCCGCCGCCATGAGGTCGGGAAATTTGTCCGGCGTGCACGCAAACACCGGCACGCCCAGCGCCGAGTAGGCCGCCGCGTTTCGCGGATCGTAGCTCGGCCGACCGTCGTCGCTCAACGCGAGGAGCGCGATCATGCGCACTCCCGCCGCCGTCAATCGCGCCACCGCCTTGATCATCTGCGCCGCGTTGCCGCCTTCATAAAGGTCGCTCACCAACACCAGCACCGTGTCGGCCGGACGCGTCACCAGGCCTTCGCAATAGGTCAGCGCGCGATGGATATCCGTGCCGCCGCCGAGCTGCGCGCCAAACAACAGATCCACCGGATCGCGCAGATCCTCGGTCAAATCCACCACCGCCGTATCGAAAACCACCATACGCGTGCTCACCGCCGGCAGCGAGGCCAGCACCGCTCCGAAGATCGACGAATACACCACCGAGGTCGCCATCGAGCCGCTCTGGTCCACGCACAAAATGATGTCGCGCAGCGACGCGCGCTTGCGCCCGTAGCCCACGAGTTTCTCCGGGATGATCGTGCGCTGCGCCGGCTGATAATGTTTTAGGTTGGCGCGTATCGTGCGCGCCCAGTCGATCTCGCGCAGCCGTGGTCGCGAGTTGCGCACATTGCGCGCCAGCGCGCCGCCCACCGCCTGCCGCATCGGCTCCGCCAACCGGCGCAAAATTTCGTCCACGATGCGCCGCACCACCTGCCGCGCCGTCTCGCGCGTTTTCTCCGGCATGGCGCGATTGAGCGAAATCAGGGTCGAGGCCAGATGCACGTCGGGCTCCGCCGCGGACAACAGTTCCGGCTCCAACAACAACTGCTTCAAATCGAGCCGTTCCATCGCGTCGCGCTGCATCACGCTCACCACGCTGCTCGGAAAAAACTTCCGGATGTCCCCCAGCCACCGCGCCACGCGCGGCGCTGACGCGCCGCTGCCGCCGCGCTTCGACTTGAGGCCGGCCTGCTCATCGCCCCCTTCGCCGCCCGTCTGGTAAAGTGACGCCAGCGCCTCGTCCATGCGCGCGTCGTCGCCCGACAAATCCGCGCCGAGTCCCTCCGCGCTTTCCCGGCCCAACACCAGCCGCCACCGGCGCGCGCGCTCCTCCGTAGTTGTTTTTTCGATACTCATTGGTCTTTGCCTCCCGCGATTCCCAGAAGCCGCGCCGTCAAGTCCACCGCCGGTCGCGCCCGTGTTTCGTCTAGCCGCCAGTCGGTCTCGGTCGCCGGTTTTCGTTTCGCCGCGCCGCCCGCGCCGAGCTGCGCCACCGCCTGCCCGATCTGCCCGCGCTCCGGACCGGAGAAACGACTGAACGTGCGCCGCACCAGCGGCAGCACCGCCTGAAACTGCTCCGCAGGCAGGGTGCCGACCCACGCGTTCAACAAACCAAGCAAATCCGCGTCATGCACGAGCACCGCGCCGCCGCCGCTCAAAAAGCCCTCCAACCACGCCGCCGCCGCTTCCGGCGTCTGCCCGGCCGACAAGGCATGCGCGAGGCGCGTCGCCACCTCCTCCGCCCCGAGATCCTCGGCGTCGCGTTGCATGCGCGTGCAAAGTCCGCGCAACAAGGGATGCGCCGAGCCGTGATCCATCACGCGTCGCGTCACCGCGCGCCACTCCTCCGCCAACTCGGGCTCCTCCAGCAGGCGGATCGCCGCATCGTGCGCGCCGATGAGCTTCGCCAGCTCCGCCGCCGCCTCCTCCGCCAGGCCGGACACCGCGCCGGGCAACTCCACGTGCGCGCGGGTCGCCAGACTGATCGCGATGGCGCGCACATGGGCGAGGTCTTCGAGGCGCACGCTGCCATAGCGCGCGAGTCGCGCCAGCGGGGCTATGGCGCGCAACAAACCCGGCGGATCATCCACCGAGGCCGCCGCCGCCTGCACCCGCGCAAGGATCGCCTCGCTCGCCCGGGGCAACTCCGCCAGCAGGGCGTGCTCCAGCAAACCCACGAGATTGTCCAGCGTCGGGTCCGCCTGCGCCGCCTTGGCCAGCCGCGTCTCCGCCGCCGCCTCCAGC
Source organism: Opitutaceae bacterium (assembly GCA_036770725.1). Lineage (GTDB taxonomy): Bacteria > Verrucomicrobiota > Verrucomicrobiia > Opitutales > Opitutaceae > IMCC26134_A. Next base: position 8,528 of record DAIPIP010000076.1, on the reverse strand, counting down.
GTGTTGCCATGCGCGGACGCGTCGATGATCGCGAGCACCAGCTCCGCCTCCCACTTCAAGGACCAGTGCTCCTTAAAAGTGCCCTTGCCGCCGCGCGCCTCGACCTTGCGCCCCCAATTGATCTTCACCGCCAGCAGCCGGTGCAAAAACACACTGCGGGCGCGTCCGCCCTCCTCGCGCAGATCAAGCTCCAGCGGAGTCACGCTCGCCGTCGGTTTTAGACGCAGCGTTTTTTGCCGCCGTTCGATGTCCTCCTGCAGGGGCAATTTCGCCAACCCCTCCGGCAATTCGCCGAGCCGCTCGCCGACCAGGAGCGTGCGCTTGAGCAAACCCAGCACCGTCGAGTCGCCCTCGCAAAACACCGCCCGCATCGCCTCCAGGGTTTCGGGCAGACCCGCCGCCGGACGCCCGCGCAGGCCGGCCAGCGCCGACGCCAGTCGCACCGCCTCGATCGTGCTCGCGCTCGAAGCCGACACGTCGTGATCGCGCAGCACGCGCGCCGCCTTGGTGATCCAGCGCGCCGTCGGATCGCCGCCCGTGCCGTCGCCACGTTGCCAAAGATGTTCATACCAGCCGGGCGACTCCACGCCCGCGCCGTAGCCGCTCGCCATCGCCAGCCGCTCGTAGGTCCACGGCGCCCAGGTCGCGCGCACCTTCGCCTTGGGCAAGCCCTTCAACAACGCCGCGTCGTCCGCCGCCTTCACCGTCTGGCGCAGCGCGGGCACGTGCCACGCGCCGCAGACCATCGCGATGTTTTGCGCGCCCGCCTTCTCCGCTTCGCGAAGGCCGCGCCGCATCCAGGCCTCGCGCCGCAGATCATGCTCCGACTCCGGCAAGGCCAGCTCGGTGCGCAGCGCGGCCAAGGCCTCCGCCACCGCCGCGAACAAATCGCCGTCGTGCGCGCGCTCCTCCACGCGGTCGTTCCACCAGCGCTCGCCGTCGCTGTAACCGTCGGCCTTGGCCAGCCAATGCAAGGGATCGTGCCGCGCGGAGTCCGGCTCGGGCTCTGGCACTCGCTCGGGCTCGACCTCCGAATCGGGCGCATTCGCGGCGACCGCCGCCGCTTCGGCCTTCGCTTTCGCCGCCGCTTCTTTCTCCGCCGCGATGGCGAAACGATGCGCGCAGGGCAGATCGAGGAAACGCATCGGCACCCCGTTGGCCGCCGCCCATTTCATCGCCTGCCATTCGGGCGAAAACTCCGCGAAGGGATAGAACGACGCGCGATGCGGATTCTCGGCATCGTAAACCAGGATCGCCACCGGCGGCTTGAGCGCGGAGTCGGCCACCGCGCCCATCAACTCGTCCGCATCCGGCGAACCCTCGATGAGCACGAGGTCGGGCCGCAGCGCGTCGAGCGCTTTCACCAGACTGCGCGCGCAGCCCGGCCCGTGATGACGTATGCCAAAAATCGTCGTCATGCGTCGCCGTTCTCCGCGTCCGCCGCCTGTTCCACGATGCCCGCGATGGCCTTCAGGTCGCCCACGATTTCGGAATAAACCACCGGCGGCACCTCGCCAAAAGGCAACACGCGCGCATCGCCCGCCTGCGGATCGTCGTAAACGTAGCTGCCGCGCTTCACCGAATCGGCGCGCGCGAAACGCGCCACCCCGAGCGTGATGGTCTCCATCGGATCTATGCCGACATACATGCCTTCCATTTCCAGCGATACCTCCACGCCCGCGCCCGGGAACGCCTTGTAATAACCCGCCACCATGCCGGCGTCGATCACCGAGCCGCGCACCCAACCGCGCCGCTCCGCCCGCGAGCGGAAGGTGCCCGCACCGAGCGCGCGATCCTTGGCCACCGCCAATTCGCGCCGGTTGGCATGCAGCGCATCGAGCCGTTCCACCGGCCGGTCCAATTGGGCAAAGGGCGGCGAGACCTTGAAGCGGGTCAGATGCGCGCGCCACGCCGCGACCGTCTCGGCCGACAACTCCAAGGGATGCACCATGCCGATGAGCGCATCCGCCTCGGGCAATTCCTCCAAGCCGCCCGCCGCATCCGCCAGCAGACCGTTGGGGTAGCGCCGGAAGCAGCGCAGCAACACCGCGTCACCCGTAGCGGTTTTCCCATACACGCCCCAAACCAGCCGCGTCGCGTAGGCGCGCAGCACCGGATGCGTCTCGTAGAGTTCGCGCCACCGCGCCACCGGCCAGCGTCGTTGGCGGACCAGCGCGAGTTCGAGCCGAGCCGCCTGTCCCTTCGCCGCCTCGCGCAGCAGTTTGTTCAACTCCTTCACCTCCGCCTTCAACGCGTCCGGCGCGGAGGCGGGCAGCCCCTTCAGCGCTTTATCCGATTCCGGATCGGACCAGCTCAACTTCAACTCCATCCCGAGTTCCGCCCGGGCTGCTCCGCCGTCCCAGGAAAAATCACGCACGCCGTCCGCATCGAAGCCGAAGGCCGGCACCACGACGTCGCCCAGTTCGTCCGGCGAAAGTCCGCGCGCCTCGGCCGCCGCCTGAAACGCCTGCGCCGCCGCCGCGCCGATGTTGCGCTGCTTGCTGCGATAACGAGTCGCCAGCGCATCGAGCAACATGAGCGCTTCGTCGCTTCCCTGAAGCGCGATGGCCTGGGCGGCGTATTCGGCGAGTTTCCCGCGCGACGCCTCGCACCACTTCGGTATCCATGAATTCAATACCGACAAGATGCGCGTGTCGCCCAGCGCGCCCGCGATGGCCAACGCCCAGCGATCCTTTGCCTCCTGCGGCGAGGCGAGCCACGCGTTTAGCAACGCGAGCGCGAAATCGCCGGAGCGCGCATGATCGATCAACCTCAATACGCCGCCCGAACCCGGCGCGGCCTCGATTGCCTTATGCGCCGCCTGAACCACGAGCAGACGCACAATCACCGCTTCTCCGATTCGTTCGCCGTCTGTGCCGTGAAGCGTCGGCAACCCCGCCACATCCAACCAGCCGCCACCCGGCGCCTTGGCCACCCGTTTCTGACCGGCCAGTTTATTGTTCAACTCCGTCAACGAGGTCGGGGCCTCTTCAAGCGTCTCGGCTTCAATCTCCACCCCCAGCACTTGCAGCGCCCGGCGAATATCGGCGCGCACAACTCCGGATTTTTCATTCACCCACGCCTTCTTGAGCGATTTGGTCCCCGTCCCATTCCCCAGTCGCAAAAACAGCGCCACCGCACCTTGGCGCAATTCGGCCTGCTTCGACGCCATCGCTTGCTCCCCGAGCAACGCAGCCAATTCAACATCTGTCGCCATGAGCCCTTCGATCGCGTGCGTGCGAAGCGTTTTTAGAGGACTGAAAAACAACTCGGTCCACACCGGCAAAAAAAGCGCGGCCCGATATTTCAGCATCAATGCATAGAGTGGCTCCCGTTTGGACGCCGAGGCTTCCGCCGCCACGATCTTTCGTGCCAACGCTTCGACCGAGGCATCTTCGCTCGTATCCGCCGTCTCCAACAATCGGTCCAGCGCACACAACCGCGCGCCACTGTCGCCATGCGCGGCCACGGCCTCAAAAACCGCATCGCCACCCTGCCCCAATCTTCGCGCCGCGACCTGATAACCCTTCCCGTATTCGGAAGGCCACGTGTAAGCGTGCTTTTGATAAAACGCCCCGATCAGGATTGCGGGAAGCACGGTCGTCGCCGCCGCCGGGTCCAGTTCGCACAAACTCCACAACACCGAAGCGTTTGCCGCTATTTCGGGCTGGGAGGCATATTGCGCAAGAAACACCGCATGACGCTCGGGCCGCTCGTCATACAACGCATTCAGCACGTTAGACCGATCTCCGACCGGCGCGGTGCTTTCCACGTAACGAAGCCCGACAGCATCAAAGGCCTCATCCTCCTCGATCTGTTCCGCCAACTCGTCGGCGTCGAGTTGGTCGAGCGACCGCCCTCCTTTTAGTGAAGTTTCCAGCCACTTCCGCGCATGGGCGGGCAAGATGGACAGGAGAGATGCGAGTGAGGCGGTGGCGGGGCGGGACATTGATGGATAGGGAGTTTAGAATCAAGATGGCCAACTTTCACGCGCCTTACTTCATCTGATCCCGGCACGCGCGATACAGGTCTTTCCAGCCGTCGCGTTCCTTCACCACCGTCTCCAGGTATTCGCGAAAAACTACGGGGTCCTGCACCGGGTCCTTCACGATGGCGCCGATCATGCCGGACGCGATGTCGGCCGCCTTCAATTTCCCATCACCAAAATGCGCCGCGAGCGTCAGGCCGTGCGTCATCACGCTGATCGCCTCCGCCGTGCTCAGGGTGCCGCTCGGGCTCTTCACCTTCGCCTTGCCGTCCTCCGTCGCGCCGCCGCGCAACTCGCGGAAGATCGCCACCACGCGCCGGATTTCCTGCAAGGCCGGAGCCTCCGCCGGCAACGAAAGCGCCTTGCTCATCGAGGCCACGCGGCGGTTCACGATGTCCACCTCCTCGTCGATCGTGGCCGGCGTGGGCAACACCACCACGTTGAAACGACGTTGCAGGGCGCTGGACAACTCGTTCACGCCGCGGTCGCGGTTGTTGGCCGTCGCGATCACGTTAAATCCGCGCGTCGCCAACACCTCCGTGCTCAGCTCCGGCACGGGCAGGGTTTTTTCCGAAAGAATCGTGATCAAGGTGTCCTGCACGTCGGAAGGCATGCGCGTGAGTTCCTCCACCCGGCACAGCTTTCCCTCGCGCATCGCGCGCATGATCGGGCTCGGCACCATCGCCGCCGCGCTCGGTCCCTCCGCGATCAGGCGCGCGTAGTTCCAGCCGTAGCGCATCGCCTCCTCGCCCGTGCCCGCCGTGCCCTGCACGAGCAGCGTCGAGTCGCCGCTGATCGCCGCCGCGAGGTGCTCCGACACCCAGCTTTTCGCCGTGCCCGGCACGCCGAGCAAGAGCAGCGCGCGATCCGTCGCGAGCGTGGCCACCGCGATCTCGATGATGCGGCGGTCGCCGATGTATTTCGGCGTCACCTCCGTGCCGTCGGCGAGCGTCTTGCCGAGGAGGTAGTCGGCCACCGCCCAGGGCGACAGCTTCCATTGCGGCGGACGAGGGCGTTCATCCTGCGCCGCGAGGGCGGCGAGTTCGTGGGCGTAGTCGGTCTCGGCGTGGGCGCGCAGTGCGGTGGCGGTGCTCATGGGGAAGTGGTGAAGGCGAGGTGGAGTTGTTGGCGAAATTCGATGGCGCGGAGCAGTTCCTCCGTCGGACCGGTGAGCTCGGGCAGCGCGGACAAGCGCCGCAACGAATCGCGCGCCACCGCCAGCGGTAGTCGCCGGGCCAGCGCGCGCGCGTGGTTCGATTGCAGATGCGGGTAGGGCTTGGCCTGGAGCGCCTCGACTGCGCGCTCCACCACCCGCGCCGCGTCGCCCTCGGGCAGGACGAAATCGGAGCGAAACAAGAGTTCGAAATACAATCCGTTCTCCGCCGGTTTTCCCGCGCCCGCATCCGACGCCGCGAGCACGCGCGCCGCCTCCTGCGGTTCCAGCGCCTCGATCAAGCGCAACAACACCGCCAGCGGCTGTGGAGCGCCCTTGGGCCATTTTCCCAAACCGATCAAATGCAGCGCAAATTGCCCGGCGTTTTCGGGCTCGGGCGCGGCCATCGCCGCGTCGATCCAACCAAGCAAAATCACCTCGCGCCACTCCTCGTCGCGATTCAGCGCGAAGAGTTTTTCCACGCTCACATCGAAGCGCCGCGCCCACGCCGAAATCGGCACGCAACCGAGCCACTGCCGCGCCCAGTGGGCGCGCGCGCCCGTGCCGGAGGGCGGCTTTTCCTCGATCCCATCCGCCTTCCACGCCGCCTCGAAAACCTCGGGCGGGCGCAATACCAGCCGACGCCCGAGCAGCAGCCCCTCCAGCGTCACCATGCTCTCCATCCGCTCGCGGGCGCGTCTCGCGAAGGCCGAGTCGGGCCGGCGCAACAAGGCCGCTCGCGCCAACGAACGCACCTCGCGCCGCCGATCCCGTAGCGCCTCACCTTCGAGCAAGGCCTCATCGTGCGCGGTCGGCGCGTCGGCCACTACTGCCAGCAAGCGCTCGCGTTCCTCACCAGCGGCCTCGCCCCACGCCTTTGCGAGAGCCTCGGCGCCGCGTTGCGGATCGGCGGCGCGCGTCTGGCGCAACCACGCCGCGCGCTCGGCGAGGCCCCCGGTTTCCCACGCCTCGTCCGCGAGATTTTCCGTCGCCGCTTCGAGCACCTCGCCCCAGCCCTCGGTCTTGCGCGCCAGCCACGCGCCGCGCGCGCCCAGCACGGCAGCCACCGCCGGACGCAGCGCCCGCTCGCGCGCGGCCAGTTTTAGCAAACCAGGCAGATCGCGAAACGCCGCCCGCCGCCCGAGTCGCGCCGCCTCCGCGAGCCACTCGCCCAAAAACTCCGCATGCTCGCCGGCCAGCATGCGCCGCAAACAAGCCGCCGCGCTCGCGCCACATGCGGGCGTCACCTCTGCGGGTGCCCCCGCCTCATCGACCTCGGTCGCGATCAGGGGCGACATCGCGCCTGCCGAGCGCGCCGCGGTGGCGAGCGCCATCGCCGAGAGCAACGCCGACTCGCGCGCCGTCCAATCCAGGCGAGCCCACGCCTGCTCCAACACCGCGTGCGGCGCGGGCGGCGGCGAGCCCATGCGGCCGGTGCCGAGCAGGACGGAGACGGTGAAGGGATCGCGGTTCATCGTTCGATGGTTTGGCGGGTGAGCGGCACCCATTCGGAACCGTCCGCGACCGCGAGAACTTCCAGCGCCTCGCCATCCCACCGCACGGTCAAACGCGCCGAATGAGCGCCCGTGATCGCGAGCAACAACTCGCGCTTCACCGCGTCCGCGCGCAACGGCAAAGCCGCGCCCGTCGCATCCGCCAAGTGGTCCTCGCCGCGCCCCCGGACCAAGCGCGCCAGCACCCAGGCCGACGTGCGCGTGCGCCAGGGATTGCTCGCCAAACCCGCCGCATGCCGCGCCAGCAAGGCGGCGAACTCCTCGTATGCGTTCGCCTCGTTTTCCACCGTTTTTCCCGCCGCGCCGGGCTCGCTGCGCCACAGCGCGCGCACCGGCGCCACGCCCGGATAAAAACATAGCTCGCCTTCGTAGCTCCGCCCCGGCGACCAGGAATCCACCGCCGGTTGTATGGCCGGACTCGTTCGCAAAATCTGCGCCCAGCGCCCGCTCGCCGCACCGCGCAGCCAAGTCTCGGTCAACACAAGCCGCTCGTCCTCGGTGACAGTGCGCGATGCGACGCGCCACGAATCACACACCCCCACGCCCGCCAGCACTTGCTCCTGCGGCACCGTCCAGCCCATCTGTTGCTCGATCTCGGCTCGCATGTCGGCGTCGAGGGCGGCGCGACGACGATAAGCGGACAACAACAGGTGCAAGCGCCCCAACTCCGCCGCGAGTCGCGTCTCCCACCCCGGACCGCTGCGCGCCGCCTCCGCCGCGTAACGCAGCCGCCTCGCCAACCCGCCCGCCTGCGCGTCCACCATGCGCCGAATGATTTCATCCCACGCCGCATGCTCAGCCACGTTCCCATCCGCGAAGCCACGCTTCACCAGATCGCCCAGCCACTGCGCGAGCAGGGCCGCGCCTTCGTCCACGCGAGACTCGCGTTTTTCCTGACGCTTAGCCCGCGCGGCCTCGTCCACCGGAGCCGCCGCGCCGGCGGCTTTTTGCTCCGCGCGTTGCGAGGATTTTTCCTGTCGCTCGGCGCGACCGGCCATCCATTCGACGACCCACTGCGGACGCGTTTTATCCGTCAACGCCGCCGGCTGGGACGCCGCGATGAACAACAAACCCAAGGCATGCTTGCAGGGAAATTTCCGGCTCGGGCACGAGCACTTCGTCGCCAGATCCGCCAACGCGACACGAGTCTGGTAAGGTTCCTTGCCCGAACCTTGCGCGAGCCCCCAGAGCGCCTCGTCATCCGCGCCCAGCAAAGGCCACTTGCGCGGCGCTCCAAGCTCCCGACCGGCTTTCAACGACGCCGCATCCGGCGCGAGCGCGGTGATTTGATCGGGGGCGGGGAAAGCAGACACGCCGGCGCAGCGTGCCTTTAAGGACGCGGGAATCAAGAATTTGGCCCGAGCGCCATGAAGATTTCACGCGCACTCAGGCGACGGGATTCGGACGGGACTCTCGTGATCGCAGGCGATGCGGCGCAAACCGGGTCATCCAAACAAAAGCGTCGGCCCCGTCACCTCGGCGCCCGCCCCACTCCACCCAAAGCCTTGTCACGCCTCCACGTCGGTTGCCGCGCGCGTCAGCCCGCCATGGGACGCCACATCCAGCCCCCACGCGCCCGGTTTGGCCGTTGCCGCGCGGATTTTGCCCGAACGGCAAAGAATGCGCGCCCGACCGCGCGTCAAAACTCGTAACGCGCGCTCACGTAGATCGAGCGCGCGAAACGCGGGCCGTAAACGTAATCGCTGTCGCGCGAAGGGCCGGATTCGAGATCCTTCTGCCGCTCGTCGAGGAGGTTTTTCACCCCGACCGAAAGATCCAGATGACGATAGCCGCCCAGCCGGATTTGGCGCGTGACGCCCAGGTCGAACACCCAGAAATCATCGGTGCGGTTGAGCGTGGCGGTGTTGTTGTT
>DAIPIP010000259.1:0-3002 GCA_036770725.1 Opitutaceae bacterium | reverse complement strand
AGGCGTTCGAGTTTGTAGGAGCCGTTAAGGATGGCGGCGGTCCAGGCCTCGTTTTCGAGATACCAGCGCACAGTGGCGCGAAAGCCGGATTCGTGGTCTTGCTTTGGGGTCCAGCCGAGCTCGGTTTTGATCTTCGTGGCGTCGATGGCGTAGCGGAGGTCGTGGCCGGGGCGGTCGGTGACAAACGCGATTTGTTCGGCATAGGGGCGGCCGTCGGCGCGGGGGCGAAGCTCGTCGAGGAGGGCGCAGAGGAGGCGCACGAGGTCGATGTTTTGGCGCTCGTTGTTGCCGCCGATGTTATAGGTCTGGCCGACGCGGCCGCGCGCGATGACGGTGTGCAGGGCCTCGGCGTGGTCGCCGACGTAGAGCCAGTCGCGGATGTTTTCGCCCTTGCCGTAAACCGGGATGGGGTCGCCGCGTAGTGCTTTTAAAATGACAACGGGGATGAGTTTTTCCGGGAACTGGTAGGGGCCGTAGTTGTTGGAGCAGTTGGTGACGAGGACGGGCAGGCCGTAGGTGTCGGCCCAGGCGCGGGCGAGGTGGTCGCTGGCGGCTTTGGAGGCGGAGTAGGGGGAGTGCGGATCGTAGGCGGTGGTCTCGGTGAAGAGGCCTTCGGGGCCGAGGCTGCCGTAAACCTCGTCGGTCGAGACGTGCAAGAAGCGGAAGCGTTCGCGGGCGGGGCCGGAGAGTTTTTCGTAGTGGGTGCGGGCGGCTTGGAGCAGGGTGAAGGTGCCGACGACGTTGGTCTGGATGAAGGCGCCGGGGCCGTCGATGGAGCGGTCCACATGGCTCTCGGCGGCGAGGTGCATGACCCAGTCGGGGGCCAACCCGGCGAAGAGCGTGGCAAGGGCGGCGGCGTCGGTGATGTCGGCGTGGGCGAAGCGGTAACGCGGGTGGTCGGCGAGGTCGGCGAGGGAGTGCGCGTTGCCGGCGTAGGTGAGGGCGTCGAGATTGAGGACCTCGTGGCCGTGGTCTTTGACGAGGAGGCGGACGAGGTTGGAGCCGATGAAGCCGGCGCCGCCGGTGAGCAAAATTTTCATAAATTTTGAGGTGAAGATGAAAGTTTAGATGAAGATGCGGAACGACGAACCGATCACTCCAAGCTACGGTAGAGACCGTGAAGCATGCGGGAGATTTCCTGCAGTTCGGCGATGAGTCGCTGGCAGTCGGCGACCGGGATATAAGCGAGGGCCTCGGCTCGGCGGACTTGCGAACGGGCCTCGCCGGCGGAGCCTTTGGCGTAGCCGACAAACTGGCGGTATTCGGCTTTACCCGGGCGTTCGCTGCCTTCCGCTATGTTGTCGGAGATGCTGTTGGCCGAACGGGTGATCTGGTCCTTGAAGCCCCAGTCGCGGCAGTCTGTGAGCAAGCGATATACTTCGATGCTGAGCGCGTGGCTGCGCTGCCAGACTTGCAGGTTTTCAAAGGTGTCCATGGGGAATTTTCGGGACGAAAATCAGATTACGATGAGAGTTTAAGATGAAGGGGACGGCGGTCTGGAATATCGATGGGTTCGTGACTTAAACTTAACCTTTCATCTTAAACTGACGCGGTGCGCCAGGCGCGTAGCGCTTGGCGCACCGCGTCGCGGACGGGGGTCAGCGTGATGCCGGCGGCGACGAGTTTGGCGGAGGACATGACGCAGTTGCTGCGCGGGGTCTTGGCGGCTTTTTGCATGAACTCGTATTCGTCGTTGAAAAACTGATACGTCTTCGGGTGGACGCCGCTTTCGAGGATGAGATCGACGACCTCGCGGGTGGTGATGTGGCCGGGGTTGACGACGTTGTAGGTGCCGAAGGGGATTTTCTTTTCCCAGCAGGCGAAGGTGGCGGCGACGAATTCGTGCAGTTGGGAGATGCTGTTGGCGGCCTCGAGCAGGCGCTCGTAGCGCATGAGCTTGGTGAGGTAGTTGCGCGGGCGTTCGCGGTGGTCGAAGGGAATGCGTAGTCGCCAAATGAATACGTCGGGCGCGGGGGCGAGAACTTCTTCGCCTAGGGCCTTGGTGCCGGAGTAGAAGGAGCAGTTGTTTTGGCGGAAGGTGAAGTTGGGGGCGTCGTCCTCGGTGAAGCCGGAGCCGTCGGGGCGGGCGCCGGTGTAGATGCAGCCGGAGGAGACGTGTCCCCAGGGAACGCCGGTGGCGGCGCAGGCCTCGGCGATGCGGCCGGGAAGGACGGCGTTCCCGAAGAGGCAGTCGGTCTTGTGGAGTTCGCAGGCGTCGACGTTAGGTTTGCCGGTGTAGCCGGCGGCGTTGATGAGGAAGGTAACTCGGTCGGCGCGCAGGGCGGCGGCGAGCTTGGCCGGATCGGCGTAGTCGAGATCGGCGCGGGCGATGGAACGGAAAGGCACGCCCTTGGCGCGGAGGAGGTCTTGATAGGCTTGGCCGACGTAGCCGGAGCCGCCGAGGAGGTAGATCATTTTGAAGGGAATGAGGGAGTGAGTGAGAGGGGGTGAGGGAGGAGGGGCTTAGTCGGAGGCGAGGGATTTTAGGATGGCGACGAGGGGTTTGGTTTTGCCGCGCCAGCGTTCGAGTTTGTCGAGGCGGGCGGTGAGGTGGGCGGGGCCGGATTTTTTGGCGAGTTCGTTGAGGGCGGTGCGGCGGCGGTTGAGTTCGTCGAGGCGGGGCAGGACGCGGCTGTTGAGGAAGAGGCGGACGAGGACGCCGAGGTCGGTCTGGAGCTCGTAGTGGTCCTTGCGGCTTTGCATGCCGGTGGAGGGGCGGATGGCGCCGATATCGGCGAGGGTTTTGAGGGTCTGGCCGACGCCGCTGCGGCTGATGCCGGTTTTCTCAACGATGTCGTCGGCGTTGAGCGGAGCGGCGGCGACGAAGATGAGGGCGTAGATTTCACCGACGGAACGGGTGAAGCCGAGGGTGTCGGCGACCTCGACCCAGAAGGCGGTGGTCTCGCGGTCCAGCTCGGCGGAGGTCGAGACGGTGGACGCGGCTGGCGAAGGAGCGGCTGGCATATGCATTATTTCCAGTTTTTTTTGGAAATAGTGTCAAG
>DAIPIP010000075.1:0-13210 GCA_036770725.1 Opitutaceae bacterium | reverse complement strand
CCGCCACCTTCTTCGTCTTCATCCCTGGGTCAGGATGTATAGGGGCCTGTCTGCGCTCACTCTGGTTGGCGTCCAAATTGAGCTTTGAGGATTTCAAACCAAGTCATGGTCCCTTGATCGTAGGTCGTCGCCATGGTTGTGCCCGCGCCCAACAAAAGTCCCGATTTGATCCGCACGCCCGAAATGGGCGTGGCTACAACTTAATTTGAAATGCTCTATTGGGGCGGACTGGACCGGAGGTCCGTCTTTCACCATGGGCGCGGAATGCGCGATGAAGTTACTTTTTTTTGTAAACTTCCTTGGGGTCGAAGAGGGGCTTGCCGATGTAGGTAAGTTGAAAGTCGGAGCCGGCGGCGGCGTCGTCGAGGTTGGCGAGCTGGCGGTAGAAGCAGCTCTTGTATCCATTATGGCATGACGCGTTGGCGGCGCCGGATTGCTCGACCTTGAGGAGGAGCACGTCCTGATCGCAGTCGGTGTAGATTTCCTTGACCCATTGCACGTTGCCGGACTCCTCGCCCTTGCACCAGAGCTTGTTGCGGGAGCGGCTCCAGTAGGTGGCTTTTTTGGTGGCGAGGGTGTGTTGCAGGGACTCGGCGTTCATGAACGCAAACATGAGCACCTGGCCGGTGGCGATGTCCTGGGTGATGCAGGGAATGAGGCCGTCGGGTCCGAATTTAGGTTGAAGGGTGGAGCCGAGCTCGATCTCGGCGAGGGTGGTGCGGGCGGGAAAAGACATGTTGGAAAATGACCGATGACGAATGACCAATGACGAATGAAAAACGCCGCGGTTTGGTCTTACGCGGCGCGACGGACAAGAAACGCGGGGGCGGCAGGAGAGTGGCGACTCCCTAGCGATGTTGCTCGGCGAGGTGGCGGAGGTAGTCGTAGCTGAAGAGGCCGGTGCGGTGGCGGTCGCTGAAATCGAAACGCAGGGCGTAGTTGCCCACCTGTTCCCAGCCGAGAACGGTGACGCCGGGGAATTTCTTCGGGCCGTCGCCGCCGTATTGGTTGCCGAGGATGTCGCGCTCGCCGACGTTTTCGGCGCTGGGGGAGGCGGCGCGCAGGTCTTCGCCTTGGAAGTAGGTTTCCACGCCGTCATCCCATGCGATGGCGACTTCGGGGCCGATGAGCTGGATGTTTATGGGATTAGGCATGGCGACAGACGGGCATACATAGCGGGCGCGCCGGGCGGAGGGAAAGGTTTTTTGGGCTCGCGCGGCGCGGGTGCGGGGCAAGATGGTGCGCTTTCCACTCCATTTCATCATGCTTGTTCACACCGTTGTTTTCTGGCTTCGCAAAGATCTGACGCCCGCCGAGCGCGAGGCGTTTCGTATGGAGGGGCTCGAGTCGTTGCGCCCGATAGCGAGCGTGAGCGATTTTTATGTCGGCTCTCCGGCGGCGATTCCGCCCCGTCCGGTGGTGGATGCGAGCTACGACTTCTCGATCACGGCGCTGTTCAAGGATGTGGATGCGCACAACGCGTATCAGGTGGACCCGGTTCATCTGGCGTTTGTGCAGCGTTTCAAATCGTCCTGGGAGCGGGTGCAGATTTATGACGCGGAGTGACGCGACTCGGCCCGGCGGGCAATCCGCGACCGGCCCGGCTTCGATGCGTCGCCGGGTTGACGATCAATTTTAGAACGAAAAAAGCCACCCGGTTTGCGGGTGGCTTTTTGGTGAAGCGAGGGAAGGCGCTGGTTTGAGCGTCAGCGCTTTTTGCCGGCTTTGCTCTTTGGTTTCGCGGCGGGCTTGGCCTTGGGCTTGGTTTTGGGAGCGGGCTTTGATTTGGATTTCGACTTGGACTTGGGTTTTTCGTCCTCGTCCTCGTCTTCTTCGTCCTCGTCCTCGTCTTCGTCTTCGTCTTCGTCGGATTCCTCATCCTCGTCTTCGTCGTCATCGTCGGAGGCGGGTTTCTTTTTGGCGTCGGGGTCGGCGTCTTCTTCCTCGTCTTCATCCCATTTAAGGGAGGCGTCGCCCTTGAGGGAGGCGTCGTCTTCATCGTCAACGTCGGGGAGATCGGCGTCGTCGAGTTCGGCGTCGTCTTCGGAGGCCACGGTGCGTTCGCCGTCCTCTTCGTCTTCGTCGAAGCCGGCGGGGGTGTAATCGAGGATGGCGAGGAGTTCGTCGAAGACGTGCACGGCTTTGCCTTCGATGAAGCTGGCGTTCTGGTCTTCGCGGAGTTCGTCCTCGACCTCGTCCACGGTAAGTTTCGATTCAAACTTGAAGACGTCGTTGAGAAGTTTGACGCGGGCTCGTGTGAGATGATCGAGGAGGTCGGCGAAGGGGCCGTTTTCGTCGTCGACGACGTCGGCGAGGAGGAACAGTTTCTCTTCGGAATCGAAGACCGAGTCCTTGACGCGTTTCAGGCGGATGCGGGAGTTGGGCGCTTCTTTTTCGATGCGGAAGGGGATGAAGGCGGCCTCGAACATATCCTGATCGAAACCGTAGTCGCGAAGGGGTTCGCAGAGTTCGAGGAGGTGGGCGGCTTGGCGCGGATCGATGATGCTGAGGCCGTCGGTGTCCCAGCGGATGGGATCGCTGACTTCATCGACCCACCAGTTGTGGTCTTCACCTAAGCGGACGATGCACCAGTCGAGGATAGCGGAGGTAGTTGCCATGATTTTCGTTAAGGAAATGAGGGGATGGAGACGCAGCCATGCGTGCGCCTCGGTGTGAGTCAAACCGCGAAAACGACGTTTTTCTCGCGAGGCGGGGAAGGTGCGCCCGCGAGTGCGCGGGCACTTGCTTTTCGCGAGGCGTGGAGCATGGGATGGACACTCTATTTATGGCCACCCTCTACAGTCTCGTCGCGAAGCCCTTGTTGTTCAGCCTTGATCCGGAGGAGGCTCATGAGTTCGGGGTGGACGCGCTCTCCCTGTTGGGGCGAGTGCCTGTCTTGTGCCGAGCTTTGGAAGCGATGAACCGGCTCGATCCCGGGTTGCATCGGCCGGTGGAGGCTTTCGGGCTGAAGTTTCCGAACGCGGTGGGAATGGCGGCGGGTTTCGACAAGAACGCGAGGGCGTGGCCGGCGGCGGCGGCGCTGGGTTTCGGCCACGTGGAGATCGGCACGGTCACGGCGTTGGAGCAGCCGGGCAATCCGGAGCCGCGCTTGTTTCGCTATCCGGACCAGAAGGCGGTGATCAATCGCATGGGTTTCAACAACGAGGGCAGCGCGGCGGTGGCGGAGCGGCTGGCGAAGCAGCCCGGCGTGGGGCGTCGGCGGATTCCGCTCGGCATCAATCTGGGCAAGTCGAAGGTGACGCCGAACGAGGAGGCGACCCAGGATTATTTGACGAGTTTCGAGCGGTTGGCGGATTTCGCGGACTACCTGGTGGTAAACGTATCCAGTCCGAACACGCCGGGACTGCGCGCGCTTCAGGATGAAAAACCGTTGCGCGAACTGCTCGGCGCCCTGAGCGCGGCGAATCGCGAGCGCGGGCCGGCGGCGGCGGATGGCAAGGGGAGGAAGCCGCTGTTGTTGAAGATCGCGCCGGACCTGAGCTGGCCGCAGATCGACGCGGCTCTGGGTGTGATCGCGGAGTTCGGGTTGGATGGTGTCATTGCCACGAATACAACGTTGGCGCGTCCGGGGTATTTCAAGGACATCGGGCAGGCGGGCGGCTTGAGCGGCGCGCCGTTGCGCCGCCGCAGCACGGAAATCGTGGGCTACATATCGAAAACAACGGGGGGCAAACTGCCCATCGTGGCGGCGGGCGGGATCACGGACGCGGCGAGCGCCGGCGAAAAATTGGATGCGGGCGCGACGTTGGTGCAGGTTTACACCGGGTTGATTTATGAGGGGCCGTTTTTCGCGGCCGCGGTGGCGCGGGCGTGCGCGGAGCGGCAGCGGGCGGGCGTGGGAAGGTGAGCCCCGGAGAGCGCGCGACGTCGGGGCGGCGGGGTGAGCAACATTGCATGGCTTTATGCGGGGAGTCGCGCTCACTGGGGTGACTATGTCGTTTTCCTCCCTTGGCCTTTCCGAGTCTTTGCAGCGCGCGGTCGCGGCCTGGCATTACGAGTCGCCGACGCCGATCCAGGCGGCGGCGATTCCGGCGATCTTGAGCGGCGCCGACGTGTGGGCCTCGGCGCGGACAGGCTCGGGCAAGACGGCGGCGTTCGCGTTGCCCATCGTGCAAAAGCTGGCCGAGGCGCGCCGACCGCACGGCCGCTACGCGAGCGCGTTGGTTTTGGTGCCGACGCGCGAGCTGGCGACGCAGGTGGTGGAGTCGGTGCGCAAATACGCGCGTTACCTGCCGCAGCCGCTGAAGACGCTCGTGGCGGTGGGCGGCGTGTCAATAAATCCACAGATGATGGCGCTGGGCGGCGGCGCGGATCTGCTCGTGGCCACGCCCGGGCGGCTGCTCGATCTGATCGACCACAACGCGGTTTCGTTGGCGGAGGTGTCGATCCTGGTGCTCGACGAGGCGGATCGCCTGTTGGATCTGGGTTTCAAGGATGAGCTGGAGCGCATCGTGGGGTTGTTGCCGAAGCGGCGGCAGAGCTTGTTGTTTTCGGCAACGTTTCCGGCGGAGGTGCGGGCGCTGGCCTCGGGTTTGCTGACCGATCCGTTACGTATCGAGACTCCGGATACAGAGGAGAACACGCCGGAGATTTTGCAGCGGGTGATCGAGGTGGACGCGCCGCGCCGCACACAGCTGTTGCGGCATCTGGTGGAGACGCGCGGGTGGTCGGGGGTGCTGGTGTTTGTCGCCACGAAATACGCGACCGAGCACGTGGCGGAAAAGCTTGGCCGCGCGGGCATATCGGCGGCGGCGCTGCACGGCGAGTTGAGCCAGGGGGCGCGTTCGCAGGCGCTGGCGGATTTGAAGGCGGGCAAGGTGAAGGTGTTGATCGCGACCGATCTGGCGGCGCGGGGCATCGACATACCGAAGCTGCCGGTGGTGGTTAACTACGATCTGCCGCGTTCGGCGGTGGACTACACGCATCGCATCGGGCGAACGGGGCGGGCGGGTGAGGCGGGCGAGGCGATCAGCTTCGTGAGCGCGAGCACGCACGAGCATTTTTGTCGGATCGAGAAACTGCACGGGGTCGTGGTCGAGCGGGAGCAGATCGCGGGATTCGAGCCGCGCGAGACCGAGGTGACGACTCCGCTTGTCGCGCCGGACGGCGGCGGGATCAAGGGGCGACGCATGAGCAAAAAGGACAAGATACGGGCGGTGGCGGCGCGGGCAGTCGGCGAGCCGGAGCCGGTGCGGGTGGTGCCGCCGCGACCGCCGATGAGACCTCGATCCTGAGCTAAGCAAAGGCGGGCATAAACCACGGAAAGGCGGACACGGAGGTCCGCCCTCCGGACGAACTGCGGAAAAGGCGGACACGGAGGTCAGCCTTCCAGCCGGGAAAGGCACCGGCCGGGCGAGCGTGCGGGCTCGGAAAACTTAACGGCGTGGAGCCACGCTATTATCAGATTTTGCCGGCTTTGCGCTGCTCGATGAGGCGGTAGAAGTCGGCGAAAAGCGGGTCGGCGTCGTTGGGGCCGGGGGCGGCTTCGGGGTGGTATTGCACCGAGAAAATGGGCAGGACCTTGTGGCGGAGGCCTTCGACGGTGTTGTCGTTTAGATTGATCTCGGTGACGACACCGCCGCCTTTTTCGAGGGAGTCGGGGTCGGTGGCGAAGCCGTGGTTTTGCGCGGTGATGGAGACTTTGCCGGTTTCGAGGTTCTTGACCGGCTGGTTGCCGCCGCGGTGGCCGAACTTAAGCTTGAAGGTGGTGCCGCCGAGGGCGTGGGTGATCATTTGGTGGCCGAGGCAGATGCCGAAGATGGGGAACTCGGGGATGAGGCCGGTGACGGTCTTGTGGATGTAGGCGAGGGCGGCGGGATCGCCGGGGCCGTTGGAGAGGAATACGCCGTCGGGCGCGTGTTCTTTGATCTGCTCGGCGGTGGCGGTGGCGGGGAATACTTTTACGTCGAAGCCGTGGTTAACGAGTTTGCGGAAGATGGAGTATTTGGCCCCGAAATCGAAGGCGGCGACGGTGAAGCGCTTGGCCGGGATATTGGGCAGGCCGAGGGTGGTGCCGGGGGGGACGTAGGGAGTGTTGAAGCGGGAGGCGTCGTCGAGTTTCCAGAAGTAGGGCTCGGCGCAGGTGGTGTCTTTCACGTAGTCGGAACCGGCGATGTCGTGCCAGCCTTTGGCGCGGGCGACGGCGTCGGCTTCGGACATGGGGAGGGTGGTGAGGCAGCACTTCATGGCGCCGTCCACGCGGAGTTTTTTGGTGAGGGCTCGGGTGTCGATGTCGCTGATGCCGGGGATGCCGTATTTCTTGAGGTAGGCGTCGAGGGAGGAGGTGGCGCGCCAGTTGGAGACGACGGGGGAGAGTTCGCGCACGACTAGGCCGGAGGCGCGGGGGGCGGCGGCTTCGGTATCCTCCTCGTTGATGCCGTAGTTGCCGATCATCGGCGCGGTGAGGGTGACGATCTGGCCGAAGTAGGAGGGATCGGTGACGATCTCCTGGTAGCCGGTCATGGAGGTGTTAAAAACGCATTCGCCGGCGATGGTGGCATCGGCGCCAAAGGCGCGGCCGTGATAGACGGAACCGTCTTCGAGAGCGAGGAGAGCGGGCTTCGCGGTGGGCATAATTAAAGCGGACGAAAGAGTCCGGCGCGCGGCGTGCCAAGGGTTTTGTCGGGGGTCGGGTGAAAGTTATGCGGCAGTTATGCTGCGGACCAAGTTTTGAAGCCGCCACGCAGGCTGTGGAGCGACGAAAAGGGGGCGCGGGCGCGGAGGATGGGGAGGGCCTTGGCGCTGCGAATGCCGGAAGCGCAATAGACGACGACGGGGCGGGCGGGGTCGAGGGTGGCGAGGTCGGCGGTGGGGAGGGCGGCGAGTGGGATGTGGAACGATGGCTCGATGGTGCCGAGCGCGCGTTCCCAGGGTTCGCGGACGTCCAGGAGCCGGGGGCGGTCGGCTGGGTTGGTGGCGGCGAGGGCGGCGCGGAGGGCGGGCGAAGTGATTTCGTCGGCGGAGGCGGATGCCGGCTGAAAGCCGACGCTCCCGGGGGAGACGGCGCAGGTTTGGCCATGGTTTTCGGGAGGGAGGTCGGTGATGGCTCGGCTGCTTGGGTCGGCGGGCAGACGCACGGTGTGCGTGGTCATGGCCAGCGCGTCGTAGAGAAAAAGGCGGCCGGAGAGCGGGTCGCCGATGCCGGTGAGGAGTTTGATGGTCTCGGTTGCCTGGAGGGTTCCGATAAGGCCGGGGAGGACGCCGAGCACGCCGGCTTCGGCGCAGTCGGGGGCGGCGCCGGGCGGAGGCGGTTCGGGAAAAAGGCAGCGGTAGGTGGGGCCGCCGCGGTGATTGAAGACGCTGGCCTGGCCCTCGAAGCCCTGGATGGCGCCGTAAACGAGGGGGCGGTCGGCGAGGATGCAGGCGTCGTTGACGAGGTAGCGGGTGGCGAAGTTGTCGGAGCCGTCGAGGACCACATCGACGGGGCGGACAAGCGCGAGAGCGTTGGCGCGGGTTAGGCGGGCGACGTGCGGCTCGATCGTGAGGTGTGGATTCAAGGCGCGGAGGCGTGCGGCGGCGGCGAGGGCCTTGGGGCGGCCGAGGTCGGCGGTGGTGTAGAGGATTTGTCGTTGAAGATTGGATACATCGACGGTGTCGGGGTCGATGAGCACGATGCGGCCGACACCGGCGGCGGCGAGGTAGAGGAGGGCGGGGCAGCCGAGGCCGCCGGCGCCGATGACGAGCACGGAGGCGGCGCGGAGCCGGTCTTGTGCGGCGGGTCCGAAGCCGGCGAGGGCGAGGTGGCGCTGGTAGCGGGCGATTTCTTCGGGGTGGAGGGGCATGAGGGCGTGAAAGCGTGGCGTTTGACAGGGTTTCGCCGTCGCACACGCTCTTGGCAAATGGCTTATACGGAAGATCGCTCGCGCTGGTTTGAAGGACAAGGACTGTGGCAACACGTGCCGGCGAGCGATTGGCAGGATTGGACGTGGCAGTTGAAGAACCGCATCACTTCGCTGGAGCAACTGGAGCGTTACATGACGCTTACGCCGGATGAGCGAGCTGGGGTGATGTTCGCGAGCCAAAAGCTGGCGCTGGCGATCACGCCCTACTTTTTTAACCTGATTGATCGAGATGATGCGAATTGTCCGATTCGGCTACAGATGATCCCGCGCAGCGGGGAGACGCAACTGCATGCGGAGGAGATGCTGGATTCGCTGGGCGAGGACGAGCACTCGCCGGTGCCGGGGCTGGTGCATCGTTATCCGGATCGGGTGTTGTTTTTGGTGACGGACCGGTGCGCGGCGTATTGCCGGTATTGCACGCGGAGCCGGTTGGTCTCGAACGCGCAGGACTACAATTTTCATCCCGAATACGAGCAGGGGCTGCGTTATATCGAGTCGCATCCGGAGGTGCGAGACGTGCTGCTTTCGGGCGGCGACCCGCTGTTGTTGAGCGACCGGAAGCTGGATCACTTGCTGGGGCGCCTGCGGGCGATTCCGCATGTGGAGTTCATTCGCATCGGGTCGCGGATTCCGGTGTTTCTGCCCCAGCGCATCACGCCGGAGCTGTGCGAGATTTTTAAGAAACACGGGCCGATCTGGATGAGCATACACGTGAATCATCCGCGCGAGGCGACGGCGGAGCTGAAGGCGGCGTGCGAGCGGCTGAGCTTCGCGGGCGTGCCGCTGGGCAATCAGTCGGTGTTGTTGCACGGGGTGAACGACGACGCGGAGGTGATGAAGGCCCTGGTGCATCGGCTGCTGAGGATGCGGGTGCGGCCTTATTATCTTTATCAGATGGATCTGATCACGGGAGGGTCGCACTTCAAAGTGGATGTGAGAAAGGGGCTGGAGATCATCCGTTCGCTGCGCGGGCACACCACGGGGTATTCAATTCCCCAATACGTGATCGACGCGCCCGGGGGCGGGGGCAAGGTGCCGATGAATCCGGACTACGTGCACGAGATCACGGACAAGGCGGTGGTGTTTAAAAACTACGAGGGGAGGACGTTTCGGTATCCGCTTTCGAGCACGCCGGTGGAGCGTGACGCGGCGGATGTTGGCGGCGCGCCGACGGAGCGATTGCCGGTGGCGCAGGATTTACAGGGCTGAGCTTTGGCGGGGGGCGGCTCAGGCGACTTGCCAAGGCAGGACGGGAGTGTGGGGAAGGGCGCGGCGGAGTTCCGAAAGTTCGCTGGCGGGCGAGCGTTCGGCGGAGTGGCAGACAATCACGCCTGCAAGTGCCTGGTGCAAACCGGCGGCCACGGCCTGGCAGGCTTTTTCGAACCACATCACTTCCACAGGCTCGCCTTGGGTGGCGAAGCCTTGCGCGACGGATTCGGCGCACTCCGGGGCGGCTCCAATGACAATCACCACTCGCTCAATCGCCGACGCGGCGGCGGACGAGGGCACGATATCGAGTTCAACGCGTTGTTTATCCGAAGTATTCATTTTAGATAATGGTTATTAATGCTTGTGCTGCGTGTTTTTACATAGGGTGTTTCGCCTAGTTCGATTCTTTTTACGCGGGCTCTGATTTTTTACGTTTTTAGTGAACTTCGACTTATGAATTTATTTCCAGTGAGTCTCAACGTGTTGAATACAAGGGTTTAGGGTGAGTGGTGGTTGCGATGGGGGCGGCGGACAGAGCGGGGCAGCAGGTAAAAAAAGTTTCGCTTGCACGAAACGGAGAGCGGGACTTTGTGTGCTTCCTGCCTGTAGGGGTGCCCGATGCGTCGGGCTGAGATTGCGGCGCGACCGGCCGCTCGACCCTTCGAACCTGAAACGGATTATACCGGCGAAGGAAACAGCAGGGTGTCGTTAACACCGCGCGAGATTCGCGCGGGCGACGCCCTCTTTCTCCCCGGGAGTCCGATTTGGGTCGGGCCACAGTCACACCATGCGACTCCCGACACAGATCCTTCTCCTCGGCGCGATTCTCACGAATGGCGCCCGAGCAACCATAATTGCGCCCGCCGTCGAGCCGACGGCCGCGCCTGAAACCGCCGCCGAGGTGGTGCGATTGGAGCCGGTGCGCGTCACCGCCGATATCTGGGAAACGCCGCTGGAGAAAATCACCGCAAGCGTGAGCGTTTACGAGGGCGCGCAACTTTCCCGCGAAGGCGCGCGTCATTTCGGCGATCTGGCGAACCAGATTCCGAATCTCACCTACACGGGCGGTTCGTCCCGCCCGCGTTACTTTCAAATCCGGGGCATCGGCGAGAATTCGCAATTCGAGGGTGAAACGCCGGACTCGGCGGTGCGTTTTTTGGTCGATGATCTCGATTTCACGGGCATCGGAACCATCGGCAGCACCTTTGACGTGCGCCAGGTCGAGGTATTGCGCGGTCCGCAGGCGGGGGCTTTCGGAGCCAACGCGGCGGGCGGAGTCATCCGACTTGTGACCAACGATCCCACGCCCTACTGGACCGGTGTCGTCGAAGCTTCCGCGGGCGACGACAACCTGCGAGAGGGTGGCTTTGCGGTGGGCGGGCCATTGCTCAAAAACGATCCGGAAAAGCTGATGGTGAGGCTGGCGGTGCAGCAGCACCTGAGCGACGGATTCCGCAAAAACGTGTTTCTCGATCGCGACGACACCAATGCTCGCGACGAGTTTCTGGCGCGGCTGAAGGTGACCTTCAACGCGAACGAAAGCTGGCGTTGGGATGCGACGGCGTTTTTCGCCGATGCGGACAACGGTTACGACGAGTTCGTGCTCGATAACAACGGCACCAAAACCTTCAGCGACGAGCCCGGTTTCGACACGCAACGTTCGCGCGCGGCCAGCGTGCGAGGCACCTACACCGCTTCGCCCGACGTGGTTTTCACCACGGTGAGCACAGGCACGTGGACCGACTCCAACTACGCCTACGACAACGACTGGGACGCGCCGGGCGCGTATTGGTGGTTCACGGATCTGGCGCGTGATCGGCGCACCCTGGGCCAGGAATTTCGGTTCGACTCGGCGCTCGACGAAGGGGCGCTGGGATGGATCGACCGTTGGACGGTCGGCGCGTATTTCTCCCGCATGGAGGAGGACAGCGTGTGGTCGGTGTTCGACACCGGCGCGCCGTTGTTTCGCCAGCTCACGGAATACCGGGCGGACAACATCTCGCTCTTCGGTCAGGTCGCGCACGATTTCACCGCCCGCACGCGCATCATACTTGGTTTGCGCGTCGAACACGTGGATCAGCGCAGCGCGGTGGACAGCGACGACGACGGCGCGGCGGATTTCACCCCGCGTTTCGACGACACGCTTTTCGGCGGAAAGCTGACGCTAGAGCACGATCTCTCCGAAAACCACGTCGGCTTCGTCTCGGTCGCACGCGGCTACAAGGCCGGCGGCGTGAGCGTGGACCCGAACATCAATCCGTTGGAAGATCCGCTCACCTTCGAGTCGGAGACCTTGTGGAACTTCGAGGCCGGCGTGCGCGGCGGCTGGTTTGGAGGGCGGCTGACCGGCGAGGTCACGGCTTTTTATCTGTTGCGCAAGGATACCCAAGTGCGCGGCTCAGACGGCAACGCCGGCGCGTTCCGCTACTACACGGACAACGCGGGCGACGCCGTGATTTACGGTTTGGAGAGTGCGTTCACCTATCGCTTTACCGACGCCTGGTCGGTTTTCGGATCGCTGGCGCTTCTTGATTCGGAACGCGACGGCTTCCAGCCCTCGAATCCGGCCAATCCCTTCCGTCCTTCGCGCGAATTGGCGGCCACGCCGCGCTACGGCTACACAGTCGGCGTGCGTTATCGCGCGCCGCGCGGCTGGTTCGGGAATCTGGAGCTGGTCGGGCGCGACGAGTATTTCGAGTCGGACGGCAACGACGAGAAGCGCGACGCCTATGCGGTGGTCAACGGCTCGCTGGGCTATGCGTGGCGCGAGTGGACGTTCAGTGTTTGGGCGCGCAATCTGCTCGACGAGGAATACGCCAAGCGCGTGTTCAACTTCGACAACGGCTTCGGCGCCCGGCGTTACGAGAGCCGCGCCGATCCACGTCAGCTTGGCGTAAGCGCGGCTTATCGGTTCTGAGTTGGCGCGGGCCGTGTCGTCGCGAGAGTGGCGGCATGGCCCGCAAGTCCTCCGCATCGAAAAACAAAAAACCCTCCGCTCGCCTTCGGTCGTTTCGCCGGACGCGGGCGTTTTTGTGGATAAACCTCTTCGTCGCGCTCGCGGTCGGCGGCTGGTATCTGTTCCAGCCGCCCGCGCGGCAGGCCGAGGTGCGTCTGCTGGTGGGGAACACCTTTGCGGCGAACAAAAACGTGAGCCCCATCGATGTCGCCTGGGACATCTGGCAGATGTATTACTCCCGGGACTACGTGGCTGCGCCGCCCGCCGAGGGGGATCGCACGTTTGCCTACGGGGGACTGCCGCGAGTGGCGATGCGTTCGGAGAGATCCGGTGCAGGCGAGACGCCTGCGCTACTTTCGCCGCCGCCCAAGCGGGTGCTGGTGAACGAGGGCTACGTGGTCGGATACGCCGACGCCTGGGGCAATCCGCTCTGGGCGGCGTATCGCATGGCGGACGTGTCGCCGCTGCCTCCGGCGGGCGAGCGGCCTGGTAGTTTCGCGGTGGATACACGCACGGCGGCGCGAATCTCCTCCGAAGCCTACACCGGCACGGGCTATGACCGCGGGCATCTTGCGCCGAACTACGGCATCGCGACGCGGCATGGCGAGGCGGCGCAGCTGGAAACGTTTTTGATGAGCAACGTCATTCCGCAGCGGCATGGTTTGAACGCGGGTCCGTGGAAGCAGTTGGAGATGCGCGCGGCGACGAGTTATCCGGCGCGTTTTGGCGAGGTATGGATCGTGGCCGGTCCGGTGTTTGGGGCGGCGGATGTGCGCTTGCCGGCGCGTGCCGGACTGGCGGCTCCGCGCGTGCCGGAGGGGTGTTTCATGATATTGGTCGATGAGAGCGACGGGCGGGTGCGCACGCTGGCGTTTTTGTTTCCGCAAGATCCGGGAAAGGGCGCGGCGTTGGAGGATTTTTTGACGACCATCGACGAGATCGAGGAGCGGACCGGGTTGGATTTTTTTGCGGAGCTACCGTTGGAGACACAGGGGGAGCTGGAATCAAAACGGGCCGGACGGGTTTGGTGAGGGCGGGAGCGCCGATTTAGTCGGTCGTAAATCGAAAATTAGCCTGGAAAAAGCAGTTGAACCACAGATTTTACAGATAAGCACAGATTACCCAGGCATTGCAGAATTCAATTCACTCACCCCTCGGGTGAGTTTGAACTTATGGATTTCTG
>DAIPIP010000074.1:1698-13243 GCA_036770725.1 Opitutaceae bacterium | reverse complement strand
ACGTTGCCGAGGAACGCGCCGCCGACCGGGCGGTCTGTTGGCATGAGGGAGTCGAGCGCTTGGGCGCCGGTTTCGCGGACGATAAATTCTTCGAGGGTGATAACCTCGGAGGAGGTGGTTCCCGCGGCCGGGGTTTCCTGGGCAAGCGCGACGACCGGGGCGGCCATGAGGCCGATCCCGCATCCGCTGCGAAGTAGCTTACGCTTTAGCGTGCTCATGTTGTTATGTGGATTCTTGGTTGCTGGATGTTTGTCGCGGAAGATTCCTGTGTAGTGGAATTTCAATGACAGGTTCGGGTTTTAATATTCGCAGGAGAAGTGCCGGTTTCGCTGCGGCGGATGGTGTTTATTGCCGGAGAACGGGAGAAAAACGCGCCGGCATGCGTGGCGTTCATTCCGTCGGCGTGGACTCGTTTAATGGGCGTGCCCGTGGGCGGTCGGCGCGGGCGCCGCACCGATCAAAACGCGTCTGGCGATCTCGTCGCGCACCGCTTTCCAGTCGTGTTTGACCGGGAGGCCGGCGCGCACGAGCGGTTCGCCGCCGACTCGCACCTCGTCGATCTGGCTGGTCGAGCCGACGAAGACGAGCGAGGCCCAGGGGTCAAAAACAGGGCCGAAATCCGCCGGATCGAGCAGGAGGAAGTCGGCGAGTTTCCCCGTCTCCAAACTGCCGATACGGTCCGCCGCGCCAAGCACCTCGGCCGCGCCGAGGGTATGCATGCGCACGACGTCGTAGGGCGCGAGCGCGGCGGCGTCCTCCTCGCGCGCGCGCACCGCGTAGAGTCCGGCGCGCATGTTTTCAAAGGGGTCGGCCCGGTCGGCGCTGGCCTGACCGTCCACGCCAAGGCCGATGCGCAGGCCGGCCTTTCGGTAGGCCACGATGTCGGGCGTGCCGGAGGCGAGACGTCCGTTGGAAAGCGGGTTCCAGCTCATGCCTGCTCCGGCTTTCACCGTCTCCTCCAGGATGAAAGGTGTGACGTGGATAAAGTGTCCAAAGATAGCCTTTTCGGTAACCAGGTTGGCATCGAGAAACCAACGAAAGCGGAGCTGTTCCTCCCACTTTTCGGGCGGGGATTCGAGAAAGTGCAGGTGGTTGCCGAGACCGAACTCCCGCATGATGGCACTCTCGGCAATCGCCTGGTCGGCGGACGCGGTAAAGGCGGCTGCGCCATTTAGCATCACCGAGAGAAGGCCGGGAGTGGCGGAGCGCTGGCTTTCGACCCAAGCTAGAAATTCGGCCACTCCGGCGCGGGCCTGTTCGAGGGTGAGCGAGCCGCCCTCGCCGTCAAAGATGCTGGCGCCGACGCGGCCGATGCTATGGCCATGCACGAAGCGAATGCCGCTCGCCGCCTCGCCGCGAAACTCCTGTTGCGAGAAACCGCCCTCGCGCCAGCCGCCGTAGTTGAAGTTATAGGCCGCCGTGATGCCGTGCCGCAGGTGGTCGAGCGCGCCGTGAAGGGTGAACCAATAAAAATCCTCGGGGCGGGCGCGCGCCGACTCGCGGGTGTAGAGCGCGTCCACCCAGCCCATCAGCGTCTGGTCGGAGGCGAGGCCGCGATACGGGCTTTGCCACAGGTGGCTGTGCGCGGAGACGAAGCCGGGCAAAACCCAGCGTCCGGCTGCGTCGATGACCTCGGCGGCGTCCCACGCGCCGGCCTCGGGCGCGTCCGGACCAATGGCGGCGATGGTGCCGTCGGGCGCGACGACGAGGTGGCCGCGAAACGGGGTCGTGTCGCCGTCGGCGAGGGTGAAGAGCAGGGCGTCGGTGACGACGAGCTTGGCCGGGGCCGCCGCGTGGACGGTGACGCCGGCGAGGCAGGTCAGGAGGGCGAGGGCGAATCGGGCGGCTGGCATGACGGAGTCTTCCTGCGCTTATTTTTTTTGCGGGAAGGTCGCGGCGATGGCCTCGACGGCTTTGGCCGCCTTGAAGTCCAGATCGCTGATCTGGTTGCCCTGATCATGGGTGGTGAAGGCGACGTAAACCTTGCCGTAAACATTCCGCAGATCCGGGTGGTGATCCATCGCCTCCAGCGGGTGCGAAATGCGCACGATGAACGCGACCGCATCCGAGTAGGTGGGAAATGAATACAAGCGAACGAGGTGGCCGTCCTTGGCCGCCCAGCCCGGCATCTCGGCGAGCGCGGCTTTGAGTTCATCGCCCTCCATGAGTTTGGTGCGGTGCGGGTTCATGGTTTCATAGACGGGTTTGATCTCCGGCAATTCTTCGGCGGAGGCCGGGGCGGCGGCGCTGATCGCGAACAAGGCGGCGAGGGAGAGCAGCAGGCGTGGCGTGGTGGTGTTCATGGCCTTTCAACGCGAGCACCGCGCATGCGCGAGCCCGCTCACCGCCGCAAACTCCCAGCCTGCGTGCAAACGCACCACGACGCGCCCCGCGCCCCGCATGGCACTAGCTTACCATAGACATGCGCAAATCCATCCGTCCGCTGCGCGTAGCCATCCTTGCCACGCTTCCCTTGTTCGCGGTTCTCGTCGCCGCTTTCGCCTCCGCCCGCGCCGTCGCCGCGCCCGTCGTTTCGCTGCTGGTCGAAAACGCCCGTATCATCCCGGTCGATCCGGGTCTGCCCGAGTTGATCGACGGACATCTCGCGGTCGGGGCCGACGGGCGCATCCTCGCCCTCGCCGCCGGGGCCGCGCCGGCCGAACTCGTCTCCGCCGCCGAGCGCAGACTTGATGCGGCGGGCAAATTTATCGCGCCTGGCTTCATCTCCGCCCACTCGCACATCTACATGAGTCCGCTGCGCGGGGTGGGCCACGAGGGCACCCTCTACGTCTGGGCGGGCGCGCTCACGCCCCTGCTCAACGGCATGACGGCCGAGGACATCTACTGGTTCACCTTGCACGGGTCGCTTGATTTTCTGCGCAACGGCGTCACGA
This sequence comes from Opitutaceae bacterium, assembly GCA_036770725.1. GTDB lineage: Bacteria > Verrucomicrobiota > Verrucomicrobiia > Opitutales > Opitutaceae > IMCC26134_A. The sequence continues at coordinate 10,349 of DAIPIP010000074.1, read as the reverse complement.
CCGCGTATGATTTTACCTATTCCGGCGCGGTCGGCGGCGTGGCGGTGGGCGTCGGAGAAAAAGTGCCGCCGCCCACGTTGAAGCCCGGTCCCTTTGAGGAGAACCAGCTCAAGGCAAAAGCCGACGCCGGTCTGCGTTTCGTGAACTCGGTCGGCCTGCCGCGCATCGGCCCGCGCGAGGTGATCATCGAGCGGCTCGAAAAACTCCTCGACCATGCGAACACCACCTACGACGACAATCCGTTTTACCTCAAGATGGCGATCAGCGGCGGCCTGCAACGCGCGCCCACCATCGAGACCGCCCATCTCGAAGCCCACGTGATGAAAACCTACGGGCTCATCAACCAGTCGCACTTCCTCGAATCGCCCGACCGCATCACCGAGCAGCAGGAGAAATTTTATTGGTATCTCGAAGCCGGCGCGCTCGGCCCGGATTTCATCTTCGGCCACTTCATCCAGACCACGCCCGGCATCATCGCCAAGGCCGCCGCCGCCGGCGCGCACATGTGTTGGCAACCCAGCTCCAATGGTCGCCTCGCCTCCGGTTTCGCCGACATCCCGCTGCTGCGCGCCTTCGGCATGAAGGTCGGCGTCGGGCTCGACGACCAATCCTGCGTCGATATCTCCGACCCGTTCCAAAACCTGCGCGTCGGCATCTACGCCCAGCGCCAGCTGCACAAAAGCGCCGCCGCCATGTCGGTGCGCGACATGCTGTTTTTGCACACGCTCGGCAGCGCCGAGATCCTCGGCATCGAGAAAGACGTCGGCTCGCTCGCGGTGGGCAAATTCGCCGACTTTCTGCTGGTCGATCCGCGCGCGCCCGACACCGGTCCGCTGCACGATCCCATCGCCAGCTACGTGCTCGCCTGCGGCCTGCGCAACTTGAAGCAGGTTTACGTCGGCGGTCGCCTCGTGGCCGACGGCGAAAAACTCCTCACCCAGGATGAAGCCGTGGTGCGCGCCGAGATAGATCCGCGCGTCGCCCGTCTCCAAGCCGAGGCCGGTCGCCCGAGCTACGCCACGCTGGGCGGCGAGGGCGGCGGCACGGCTACCTCTTTGTCCGCCGCCTGTGACGCCGCATGCGCGCATGATCATGCCGCCTCCGCGCCGACCGTCGCCTTTGTTCACCCCTTCTCCAACCCATGAAACCACTCCGCTTCGCTGTTCTTGCGTTAACGCTGTTCGCGGCCGTCCGCGCCGTCGCCGCCGACGAGCCGGTCGATCTGCTGGTCAAAAACGCCCTGCTCATCACCTGCGACCCGGCCCGGCCGTCGTCGTTTTCCGGATACATGACGGTTTCCGCCGACGGGCGCATCCTCGCCGTCGAGCCCGGCGCGCCGTCCGCCGAGCTCGCCGCCTCCGCCGCGCGCACGCTCGACGCGGCGGGCAAGATCGTCGCCCCCGGCTTTATCTCCGCGCACTCGCATCTCTACATGAGCCCGCTGCGCGGCCTTGGCCACGACCAGACGCTCTACGGCTGGTTTCGCGCGTGGGACAACTACCTGAAGCACTCCGAAGCCGACGATCTCTACTGGTTCACGTTGCACGGCTCGCTCGATTTTCTGCGCAACGGCGTCACCACCGCCTACGATTTTACCTACGGTGGCACCGAGGAGTGGAAGCCCTCCATGGGCGCGGGTGAGGCCGCGCCGGAGATGCGCCTAAAGCCCGGCCCCTTCCAAGAAAATCAGTTGCGGGGCAAGTCCGACGCCGGGTTGCGGTTTTATAACTCGGTGGGGTTGATGCCGGTTGGTTCCAAGGAGGAGATCAAGCAGCGCTTCCGCGACTTGCTGGCCTACACGGAGAAAAACTATGCCGACAACCCGCTTTACCTTGGCACGGCGATTTCCGGTCTCGTGCAGTTCCAACCGGAGAAAAGCACGGCTTTCCTGGAGGCCGAGGTCGCGCGCGAGCACGACATCATCAACCAGTCGCACTTCCTTGAGTCGCCCGACCGCGTCGCCGACCAGCAGGTGAAATTCGACTGGTATGTCGATGCCGGCGCGCTCAATCCGAAGTTCATTTTCGGCCACTTCATCCACACCAACGATTACATCATCGAAACCACCGCCAAGGCCGGCGCGGCCATGAGCTGGCAGCCCACCTCCAACGGTCGTCTCGCCGACGGCTACGCCGACATCGTGAAATACCGCAAGGCCGGCATCCGCGTCGCCGTCGGCCTCGACGACCAGTCCTGCACCGACGTGCCCGATCCGTTTCAAAACATGCGCATCGGTCTCTACACCACCCGCGCTTTTCACAAGGCCGCGACCGCGCTCTCCATTTATGAGATGCTTCACCTGCACACGCTCGGCAGCGCCGAGGTGCTGGGTATAGCGGACAAGGTCGGTTCGCTCACACCGGGCAAGTTTGCCGATTTCCTCGTGGTCGATCCGCGCTCGCCCGACACCGGCCCGACCTATGAGGCCGTCGCCACCTACGTGCTTGCCTGCGATCTGCGCAGCTTGAAACAGGTTTACGTCGCCGGAAAATTGAAGGTCGAGGGCCTGACGCTTGTCGGTGTGGACGAGGCGAAACTGCGCGCAGAGATCGACACCCGCACCGACCGCCTGCGCTCCGCCGCCGCGCTTGCGAACGCCGCCGAGACGGCGGCCTCCGCCGCTTCCCCCGCCGCCTGCGCCGCCGGTTGCCTGCATGAACATTCCCACACCCTCGCTTTAAAATGAACCTTCCCCGTTTTCGCCTGCTCGCACGCACCGCGCGTATTGCGCTGTTCGTTCTTCCCTTCGCGCTCAACGCCGCCGAACCGCATGCGCTCCTGCTCGAAGCCCGCGCCGCGCGCGCCGCGAAGGACCCCGCGCGCGCCATCGCGCTCGGCACCGAACTCATCGCCGCCCAACCCGCCTCGGGCGATGCCTACATGGAGCGCGCCTTCAGCTACCTCTACTCGGGCGTGCCTGAGAATCGCGCGCTCGCCGCCGCCGATTTCAAGAAGGCGGTCGAGGTCGATCCGCTCAACGTGCGCGCCATCCTCTATCGCGGCGACCTTGCCTATCGCCTGATCGAGAAAAACTACGCCGCCTGCGAGGCCGACTATGCGACGGTGATCCAACTCGACCCCCAGTTCGCGCACTACCGCGCCTACACCGCCGAGCTCTACCTCTACATGAAAGATCCGGCGCGCGTGGTGGCGGAGGCGGCGCTTGGTCTCGTCGCCGAGCCGACCGCGCCCATCCACCGCATCAACCTCGCGCACGGTCTCGCGTTTTCCGGCCAGGTGGAGACGGCGAAGAAAATCTACGCCGACGTGGCGCAGGTGGAGATAGGCCACGGCCGCAAGGGAGCCGCCTTCGCGCTGGGCGATTTTGCGACTTTCGCCACCCACAACATCGACTATCCTCAAATCGCCGAACTGACGCCCTTCCTCGAAGCTCTGCGCGACACGCCTTAAATTCGCCCCATGCCCATCATCGACGCCCACATTCACGCCTATCCGCCCGAGGTTTTCGCCGACCCGGTCAAGTGGGGCTCCGCCCATCGCGAGCCTTGGTGGACCTACTGCGTCGCCCCGCCGCATCAGCGCACGTTGCAAGGCTGGGCGACGACCGACCAATTGTTGCGCGACATGGATTCCGCCGGCGTGGATCAAGTCGTCATGCTCGGTTGGTATTGGGAAAACCAGGACACCTGCGACCTGCAAAACGGTTGGTTCATCGACTGGCATCGCGCCCACCCCGACCGCATCCAGGCCTTCGCGGCGGTGAATCCCGCGACCGGCGTGCGCGCTCGCGAGGCGCTGGACCGCGCGCTCGACGCCGGCCTCATCGGCGTGGGCGAACTTTGCCCGCAGGCGCAAGGCGGCCACTTGAACGACGACAACTGGAGCCGCGTCTTCGCGCTCGCCGCCGCGCGCGGCGTGCCGGTGAACATTCACGTGACCGATCCGCTCGCCATCACGCCCGGCTCGTGCGCCAAGCCCACGCCGCTCGAACCCTACATCGAGATGATCAAGGCGCACCAGGCCACGACCTTCATCCTCGCGCACTGGGGCGGCGGCATTCCGTTCTACGAATTGAATCCGCGCTTAAAACCGCTGTTCAAAAACGTCTATTACGACACCGCCGCGTCGCCCCTCCTCTACGATCATAGCGTGTATCGGCACGTGACGGACATGATCGGCGTGGAGCGAATCCTGTGGGGCACGGATTATCCCTTGTTCACGCACCCGCGAATCGCGGAGGACGTGACTTTTCAGCGCGATCTCGACGACGCCCGCAGCGCGCGCGCCGCGCTCACGCCCGCCGAACTGGAGCTGATCCTCGGCGGGAACGCGGCGCGGTTGCTGGGACTCTAGTGCGGTGTGCTCTAAATTCCTGGTCATTACCTCGCAGGTTTCGAACCGGTCCCGGGAGCCCACGCGTCTCGCGTGCAGGTGAGAGCGTCCCGCTCTCACCTCTGAAACGGCGGGCGAGACGCCCGCCGAAGCACCCGAGACGGGTGCGCTCCCCGGACCTTTCGGCGCAGAGATCTTGTTCAAGAACTTGGCAAGCACCACACCGGGCGCCGAGAGTGGCTTGTGATCGCCGTTCGGGGCGCAAACGCACAGGCGGAAATGCCTGAGCCACGCCCATGCCAAACATCACGCTCCGATTAACCTAACTGAGGCCTCCGCCTTTCAAGCCATGCGAGAAACCATTCATCTCCTCCGCAGCGAGCACCTAGGCAACGAGAGGTCCATCTGGATACGCCGGCCGGCTGACGGTGGCGGTGGCGACGGAGACGTGGTCAGGCGCATGGTGATCGTTTTGGACGCGGAGTTTTACCGGGAGCGGGTGGGCGCGGTCGCGGTGTGGAACGATTTGGAGGCGCGTGGCGAAATCGCGCCGACGTGGGTGGTGTTTGTCTCAATGCACAGTTTGGAGGCACGGCGAAAGGAGTGTCCGTGTCATCCGCCCTTCGCGCGCTTCGTGGGCGAGGAGTTGTTGCCGTGGCTGGCGCGCCGACACCCGGAACTCGCTCTGCCGGAGGCGACGCGGATTTTGGTCGGCCTGAGCTACACGGGATTGGCGGCGGCGTTCGTGGCGGTGGAGTTGCCCGGGATGTTTGGCAAGGTGATCGCGCAATCGGGGTCGTTTTGGTGGAACGACTGCTGGTTGGCGTCGCGGTTCGCCGCACTCGGCGGGCCGATTCCGACGTCGTTTTATCTGGATGTGGGCAAGGCCGAAACCGCGCGAAACGTGCAGCATGTGGACGTGTTGCAGGTGGTGTCGCAGATCGAGGGAGTGGCGCTTTTCGAGGAGGCGCTGCGCGGGACCGGGCACGAGGTGGTGCGGGTGGATTTCGAGGGCGGGCACGATTTCGCGGCGTGGAAAACCACCTTGCCCGGAGCGTTGCGATGGGCGCTGCCGCCAGTGGCTCAGTGATCGCCGCCGGAGTAAATCCACATCGGCTCCGTCTTGCCGGCGCGCGCGAAACCTTGTTTTCGGTAAAAAATCGAGGGCGCGTCCGTCGTCCACGAGCGTGTGCATGTGGAAACCGGTGCAGCGGACTTTGAGACGATACTCCAGGCTCAGCGGGGAACCTGGATTTGCTGGCGTGCGGGGCCTTGGTTCAAGTTTTGGGGTTCGTCGCGTAAGGAAAAAGTAAGCTCTTGCACGGTTTTCACCGCCACGGGTTTTCCGTTCTTCAGAGCCGGTGAAAATTTCCATTTTGAAACGGCTTCGAGGGCGGCGTTAGCCAGCAGCACGTTTTCTCCTTCCAAAATGAATGGATTGGCGACGTCGCCGGTGTCCGTGATTATGAAGCCGACTTTGATCACGCCCTCCGCCCCCGCCATTCGAGCCAAGATGGGGTAGACCGGTTCGGGCTGGAAAAGCGGGACGGGCAATTGGTCTTTTGCCGCGGTTTCTTCCGCTTTGGGCGGCGTCGGGCCGGTCGCGCATCCAAGCAAAGCCACGGCGGCGGTTATGAGGAAGACGGCGAATCCGATTTGGCGAAACACGGTCGCGACGAAAGCAACTGTGGTGCCAGAGGGGGGAGGCTTGGATTTAGGCGCGCGATGCGCGTGCGCCACCGAGGCCCGGATTCTGCAAGTGCCACGATTAACCCAAGCCGACTGGAAGCAGCGACCGTGCTCCGCACGGCATCTGCTAGCGATGGAAGAATGGAGCGGCTTTCGTCTTCAGAATTCCGAGCAACTTTCACCCCGCGCGGGGCGGAGCGGACGGTCGTGTTTTTGGAGTCGGCGTCCATCGGCGGGGCTCCGGTGGCCTACGTGATCGTGCTCGCGACGGTGGCGGCGGTGCTGTGCTTCGTGCCTTTCTCGGTGGCGCTGGCCTCGGGCAGCAGTTTTCCGATGAGCCAGGGCGTTTACCCGTTGCTAGGCTGGCTGCTCGGTCCGCTGGCCGGGGCGGTGGCGAGCGGGGTGGGGGCCTTGGTCGGGGTGTTTCTCGCGCCGCACACCGCCGGCATTCCGTGGATAACGGTGGCGGGGGCGGCCTCCGCCTCGGCCTTCGCGGGGGCGCTGGCGGCGCGGGGGCGGCACCGGCTGTGGGCGATGTTGTCGGCGGTGATGATCGTGGAGTGGGTGTTGTTTTTCATCCAGGCGACGCGGAACAACGGCGTGGGGGTGCATGTGTTTTTCCTGGGCTACGCGGTGCATCTTTCCGCCGCGGTGATGCTCATCGTGCCGTATGCGCGGCGGGGGATCGGGCGTTTGTTGATGTCGCCGGATTTGAAGCGGGTGGCGCTCGGGCTGTTCTTCGGGACGTGGAGCGCGGCGGGCAACATGATGTTCGGCATGTCGCTGGTCTCCTACTGGCTGATCAACTGGCCGGAGGAGGTGTTTTATTTTTTCATCGGAGTGATTCCGATCGAGCATTCGGTGCGTTGCGCGGTCGGCGCGGTGATCGGCACGGGGGTGATCGCGGGGTTGCGGGCGATGGCGTTGGTGAAACCACCGGAGGCGCGGTTCTAGGCCATGGACGCGGCGGTCGAGTTTTTGGAGGTGTCGTATTTTTATCCGAAGGCGGACAAGCCGGCGCTGCGCGACGTGAGTTTACGCGTGGCGCCCGGCGAAATCGTGGGGCTCGCGGGGCCGACCGGCGCGGGCAAGACGACGCTGGCGCTGGCCTGCCTGGGCATCGTGCCGCAGTTTTACGGCGGGCGGTTCTTCGGCGCGGTGCGTATCGGAGGATTGGATACGACGGAGAGCCCGGTCCATGCGCTGGCCCGGCGTGTGGGGCTGGTTTTTCAAGATCCGGAGACGCAGCTGGTGGCCGCCTCGGTGGAGGCGGAGGTGGCGTTCGCGTTGGAGAACCTGGCGCTGCCGGCGGAAGAGATTCGGGCGCGGGTGGGCGAGGCTTTGGCGGCGACGGGATTGGAGGGGTTGCGCGAACGCGCGCCGCACGCGCTTTCGGGCGGGCAGCAGCAGCGGCTGGCGTTTGCGTGCGCGCTGGCCTTGCGGCCCGGGGTGGTGGTGCTGGACAAGCCGACCTCGCAGCTTGATCCGGAGAGCACGGCGGAGGTTTTCCGGTTGATGGCGAGGATGCGCGCGGAGCGGGGCACGGCGTTTATCGTGACCGGGCACGCGGCGGAGGAGATGGCGGCGACGTGCGATCGGATCGTGCTGCTGTCGGGCGGGCGCGTGGTGGCGGACGGGCCGCCGCGCGCGGTCTATGGCGATGTCGAGGCGTGTGCGCGGGAGCGGGTGAGGCCGCCCGAAGTCGCCGCGGTGTTTCACGAATTGGCGAAGCAGGGGCATACGTTCGGGCGGGTTCCGGTAACCCTGGCGGAGGGCGAGGCGGGGCTGCGCGAGTTGGCGAGGCCGAGGTTGGCTTCGGTCGATTCGCGCGCGGTGGAGGCGCCGGCGCGCGGGCGGGCGATTTTGTCGCTTTGTCACGTGAGCCACGTTTATCCGGGAGGCTTCGAGGCTTTGCGCGACGTGTCGCTGGATGTGTTTCGGGGCGACTACACTTTGCTGATCGGGGAGAACGGCGCGGGGAAAAGCACGTTGTTGAAGCATCTGCTCGGTTTGCTTCGGCCGACTCGGGGGCAGGTGATGCTCGACGGCATGCCCTTGGCGACCTTGCCGGCGAAGGAGATCGCGGGGCGCATAGGCTACGTGCCGCAGAATCCGGACCGGCAGTTGTTCAATCCCACGGTGGAGGCGGAGGTGGGGTTTTCGCTGCGGGTGAGGCCCGGCTTGAGCGAGGCGGACAAGGCGCGGCGGGTCGATGCGGCGCTGGAGGAGCTGGGGCTGACCGCGCTGCGCAAGGCGCATCCCTTCGCCCTGAGCAAGGGAGACCGGGCGCGCGTGGTGGTGGCGGCGGTGTTGGTGCTGGAGCCGGAGGTGCTGGTCTTCGACGAGCCGACGACGGGGCAGGACGCGGCGGGGGCGCGGGCGATCCTGGACCTGACGCGTCGTTTGCACGCGGCGGGGCGCACGGTGGTGGTGGTGACGCATCATCTGTATTTGATGCCTGGATACGCGCGGCGCGCGGTCGTGCTGGGCGGAGGGCGCGTGCTGCGCGATGGCGGGCTGCGCGAGGTTTACCATGACTTTGAGGCGCTGGCGGCGAGCAGCCTGAGGCCGACGCAGGCGACGGCGCTGGCCAGGGCGGCGGATCCGGCGCATCGCGCGGTGACGGCGGAGGAGTTGGCGGCGAGCTACGCGGCGGCGGGTGCGGGAGC
>DAIPIP010000074.1:0-1598 GCA_036770725.1 Opitutaceae bacterium | reverse complement strand
GGCTGGCGTGGCGACGGATGCGACGGGAACGGCGGATGCGAAAGGGGGAGGGGAGTCGTGAATGCGCCGGGTATGCAGGCGGTGGCGCGGACGACGGGTTTTGCGCGGCTGGATTTTCGGGCGAAGCTGGCGCTCTTCGTGGCGGTGTCGGCGCTGGCGGTGCTTTGCAATCGACCGTCACTGAGCGTGGCGATCATGGCGGGCGCGCTGGGAGGGTGTCTGGCGGCGGGCATACCGCGAGCCTACCTCGGGCTGATGTTTCGGGTGATGACGCCGTTTTTCATCCTGATGCTGCTGACGCACGGCTTCTTCAACGTCGGCCATGTGAAGCGGCTGACCGGGGCGGAGATGTTGACCACGTTGTGGACGATACCGGAGTGGCTGCCGGTGTTGGGCGGGGTGGGTTTGTCGCGGGAGGGGTTGCTCTACGGGGTGAACATTTTGGCGAAGAGCATGACTTTTTTGTTGTTGGTGCCGCTGGTGGTTTTCACGACGCAGATCGACAACCTGGTGGTGGGGTTGGTGAAGCTGCGTGTGCCTTACCGGCTGGCATTCGTGTTGTCGTCAACGTTGCGTTTTTTTCCGCTGTTGTTCGCGGAGATTCAGGCGGTGAAGGAGACGCAGCGCCTGCGGGGTTTCGCGTTGGAGGAGATGCGGGCGCTGGAGCGGGTAAAGACCTACGCGAAAGTGGCGGTGCCGGTGATTCTCGGTTCGATGTTCAAGGCGCAACAACTGGAGGTGGTGTTGCAGGCGAAGGCGTTTTCGGGGCGGGGGACGCGCACCTATTTGCACGAGTCGCGGTTGGGCACGGCCGAGTGGCTGGTGATCGCGGCGAGCGTGGCGGGGCTGACGGGCGGAGTGCTGCTGTTGGCGACCACGACTTGGCTGAACTTCGGCGGCGGCTGGTGAGCGCCGGGGTCAGGGCGCGGCGGGGATCGGCGCGCCCAGTTCGCGCAGGCGGGCCTCGGTGGCGGCGAGTTGGGCGTCGATGACGGCGAGTCGCTCGGTCTGGCGCTCGACCCGCACGGCAATAAAATCCGCCGAGCGTTGGTCGGAGCCGCCGATCTGATGGTTGTGAGCAAGTGCGCGGCGCAATTCGTCGCCTTCGGGGCGGAGGCGCAAAAGCCGGGCGTTGCAGGCTTGGATGTAGATTTCGCGAATCGTGAGTCCGTCGATGCTCATGCGCACGCGCGCGTCGAAATCGTAAACCGGTGTTCCGACCGTTTCGCGCATGGCGGCGATTTTTAACTCCCGCAGGGCTTCGGCAAACTCGGCGCGCTCGGCGGGGGAGAGACGCTGTTCGATTTTTCCGCGCCACATGACGAACACCCCGGAGGTGTGGGATTTCACCGGTGTATCCAGGGGATCGGAAGGCGCGCAGCCGGAAAGGAGGACGGCGAAAACCGGGGCCAAGAAATGGGCAAGAGCAGCGCGCATACTCGGCAGAAGGTTGGACGCGGCGACCCGGGTCAAGGCACCGGGTTTACTCCACGCCAAAGGCCGCCTCGTAGCGAATCATGTTGTGACCGGACTCGATCATGGCGGCGGGAAAAGGCCGGGGATCCGCCGTGATTTTCATCAGCACGCGCAGGACGACG
>DAIPIP010000073.1:0-13290 GCA_036770725.1 Opitutaceae bacterium | reverse complement strand
CTTGTAGGAAAGAAATGGATACAGGCTGCGAACCGCGCGGGGCGGTGGGCAGGATGCGGCCTTCGACGTTTGAGACGTGGTGGAGGTGGCGGCCGGCCTTGTCCTTGATGGTGTCGCCGATCTGCACGGTCTGGCCCTGGGCGAGGAGCACGCCGCAGTCGCCGAGCTGTCCGCCCATTTCGGCGTAGAAAGGGGTCTCGTTGAAGACAAGGTAGGTGTCGTCGCCGGACTGGACGAGGTCGGTGATCGTGACGGCGTAGGATTGGGATTTCTCGATGACGTAGCCGATGAAAGGCGTGGGCTTGGCCTCGGCGGCCTCGGCGCCTTCGGTGGCGGCGACGATGATTTCCTTTTTGGTGGAGGCACGGCCGCGAGCGCGCTGCTGCTCCATGAGGACCTCGAACTCTGCGGTGTCCACGGTGAGCCCGCGCTCGGTGGCGAGCAACTGGGTCATGTCGAGGGGGAAGCCGTAGGTGTCGTAGAGTTTGAAGGCGAATTCCCCAGGGACCTTAGAGCATTCGACAATTAGAGCGTCCTTTTGGCGGGTGCTTTCTATTTCTACCTCAAACAAGATGGGGCGAAGGACATCAAGCAGCCCATCGATGTCTCCAGTGCTGATATTCGCTAAACCAAGCTTTTTGAGTGCGCGAACAAAGGTGAGTCGCATGGCTTCATGAATATGAAGCATATTTTCTAGGCGCTCAGAGTAAGCCGCGCCTGTCATCGGATTCTTTCCAGCATCCTCATAATCTGTTTTCAGAATTTCGAGGACGAGCTGGTTACCTTCGGTTTGATTATTAGAAACAAGCAATCCGTTCTGGATCGTTCGCCCGAATGACTCCTCCTCACTGCGAATCACGCGGCGGATGATGTCTTGGCGTTCGACGAGTTCGGGGAAGACCGGGCCGAGGCTTTCGACGACGGGGGCGACGAGTTGTTCGAAGAAACCGGTCTTCAGGCCGAGCTTGGTGCCGTAGAGGATGCCGCGGCGGAGGATGCGGCGGATGACGTAGTTGCGGCCTTCGTTGCCGGGCATGATGCCGTCGGCGATGGAGCAGCTGATGGTGCGGGCGTGGTCGGCCAACACGCGGAAGGCGATGTCGATGTTCTCCTGTTCGCTGAGGCCTTCGCGCTTGGTGGGCACGGTGCCGGTGAAGGTCTTGCCGGAGAGTTTGGCGACCTTTGCGAAGAGCGGGGCGAAGACGTCGGCGTTGTAGTTGGAGGGCTCGGGGCTGAAATCCGTAAAACCCTTCGTCGTGGCGTAGATGCCGGCGACGCGCTCAAAACCCATGCCGGTATCGACGTGTTTGGCGGCGAGGGGGGAGAAGGTGCCGTCGGCGTTGGCGTTGAACTGGATGAAGACGTGGTTCCAGATCTCGATGCAGCGGGAGCTGGAGCTGTTGACCAGCTCGCGGCCGGGGAGTTCGTCGTCGGAGGGGAGGAGGTTGAAGTGGATCTCGGAGCAGGGGCCGCAGGGGCCGGTGTCGCCCATCTGCCAGAAGTTATCCTTGCGGTTGCCGTGGACGATGTGGATGGCGGGGTCGAGGCCGGCGGCGGTGAAGAGTTCGGTCCAGATGGCGGCGGCTTCGTGGTCGAATTCGGAGGGGTCGCCGGGCTTGGGGGCGTAAACGGTGGCGAAGAGGCGTTTGGCGGGGATGCCCCAGACCTCGGTGAGGAGTTTCCAGCCCCAGGTGAGCGACTCTTTCTTGAAGTAATCGCCGAAGGACCAGTTGCCGAGCATCTCGAAGAGGGTGTGGTGGTAGGTGTCGTAGCCGACGTCCTCGAGGTCGTTGTGTTTGCCGCCGGCGCGGATGCATTTCTGGGTGTCGGCGGCGCGGGTGTCGGAGGCGGGGCGGGCGCCGGCCCATTTGGAGACGTCGGCCTGTTTGTCGCCGAGGAAGATGGGCACGAACTGGTTCATGCCGGCGTTGGTGAAGAGCAGTCCGGGGGAGTCCGGGAGCAGCGAGGAGGAGGGCACGATGGTGTGCTGCTGCTGGTGGAAGAAATCGAGGAAGGACTGGCGGAGCTGCGCGGAGGTCATGGGCAGAGGAAAAAGGTCGAGGACACGGACGGGGGCGGAGGCTGGCAAGAGAGGAAAGGGCGGGGGCGTTTTTGACTTTGCGGCGGGCGGGGTGGGGCGCTTTTGCTCACAGGTTCATGTCTTCAACCGGTATTGTTTATCTCGTCGGCGCTGGTCCCGGCGATCTTGGTCTCGTCACGTTTCGCGCGAAGGAGCTCGTCTCTTCCGCGGATGTGCTTGTTTACGATTATCTCGTGCATCCCGAGTTGGTGAAGTGGACCAAGCCCGGTTGTGAGGTGTTCTATGTGGGCAAGAAGGCGGGCTGCCACACCGTGCCGCAGGAGGAGATCGAGGCGCTGCTGGTCGGGCATGCTCAGGCGGGCAAGAAGGTCGTGCGGCTCAAGGGCGGCGATCCGTTTATCTTTGGCCGGGGCGGGGAGGAGGCGCGCACGCTGGCGAAGGCGGGCGTGGTGTTTGAAATCGTGCCGGGTGTGACGGCGGCGATCGCGGCGGGGGCGTATGCGGGCATACCGCTGACGTTTCGAAACGTGAGCACCACGCTGGTGCTGTTGACGGGGCACGAGGACCCGAACAAGGCGGGCGGCTCGCAGGTGGATTGGCGCAGCTATGGCGCGTTGAAAAACACCACGCTCGCGATCTACATGGGGATGGGGCGGCTGGAGTTTATCTTGGCGGAGTTGCAGGCGGGCGGGCTGGCTTCGGATACGCCGGCGGCGGTGGTGCAGTGGGCCTCGCTGGGGCGGCAGCGCAGCGTGAGCGCGACAGTGGCGGATTTGCCCGCGCGGGTGGCGGCGGCGGGGTTGGCGGCGCCGGCGATCATTTTTATCGGCGAAGTGGTGCGCGACCACGAGGCGATCGACTGGTTCGAGCGTTTGCCGCTTTTCGGGCGGCGGGTGGCGATCACGCGCACGCGAGATCAAAACAGCGAGTTGCGCGAAAAACTGGAGACGCTCGGCGCGGAGGTGTTGGAGTTGCCGCTGATCACCATCAAAAAGGACGTGGATAAACATAACTTCGTCGAGATCCTCGCCGAGCTCGGGACCTACGACTGGATCGTGTTCACGAGCGCGAACGGGGTGCGCTACTTCTTCGAGGAGTTTCTGAAGGGGTTTAAGGATATACGCGCGCTGGGTTTGTTGCGCTTCGCGTGCATCGGTCGGGCGACGGCGCGCGAGATCGAGAGCTACCATGTGCGCGTCGAGTGCATGCCGGACACGGCGACGGGGCTTTCGCTGGCGGACGCGTTGATCGAGACGGGGAGTCTGGACAGCGCGAAGGTCATCGTGGTCACGGGCAATTTGAACCGCGACAAGCTGGTGAAGAAACTCGAGGCGGGGCGGGCCATCGTGGACCGCATGCAGATTTACAAGACGGAGAAAACCGACCTCTCGGACGATCCGGTGGCGGACGATTTTCGTCAGCACGGGGCGGATGCGATCCTGTTCGCGAGCTCGTCGGCGGCGGACAGTTTTGCGGCGCAGGCGGCTTCGCTGGAGCTGGCGAAGGGCGCGAAGAAACCGCTGGTCGGCAGCATCGGCGAGCAGACGAGCGAGTCGCTGGTGGAGCACGGCATGGAGCCGGACTTCAAGGCGGCGAAGCCGAGTCTGGACGCGTTGATCGAGGCGCTGATCGAGCGGTTGAAAGGGTGAGGGCAGGGACGGACCGCCGGGCCGTCCGCCAGACGCGTCGGCGGGCCCTGCGGTCCCGCCCCACCTTTTTCGGCGACAGGAGTGTCGCCGCTCCTTGGGGGGGGTAAAATTTTCGCGCGGCGAGTGGCGCGACGTGCCCGCCTGTGTAGGCTGCGAAACTCTCACCCCATGCCCAAGATGCGAAAAAAGTCCGATCTGCCCGAGAAGGTGTGCGCCGCGTGCGGCCGGCCGTTCGCGTGGCGGAAAAAATGGGAACGCGTCTGGGATGAGGTCCGCTTTTGCTCCGACGCTTGCCGCACCGGAAAACGCGACCGGGCGCTCGCCCGCCAACCATGAGTTCCGCCGTCGATCATGATTCGATTTTCGAACGCACGGTGCGTTTGCCCGTGCCGGCGGCGCAGGCGTTTGAATGGCATGAGCGACCGGGCGCGCTGGAGCGGCTGACGCCGCCGTGGGAAAAGGTGCGCTTGGTGGCGAGGTCCGGCGACGGGTTGAAACCGGGCGCGAGGGTGACGTTGGAAAACCGGCTGGGGCCGCTGCGGCTGCGCTGGGTGGCGGAACATCGGGACTACGTGCCCGGAAAACTGTTTCGCGACACGGCCTTGTCGGGGCCGTTTAAGCGCTGGGATCATCGTCACGAATTTTTGGATACGCCCGGTTGCGGATCGGAACTGCGCGACCGCGTGGCCTACGCGCTGCCGGGCGGGGCGGCGGGGCGGTGGCTGGGTGGCGGTTTTGTGCGCGGGAAATTGCGCGCGCTCTTCGGGTATCGTCAGGCGGTGACGCGCGACGATTTGCGTTTCGCGCTCGATCACGTGGACGCGCCGGCGCTGCGCGTGTTGGTGAGCGGGGCGTCGGGTCTGGTCGGAAGCGCGCTGGTGCCGTTTTTGCGCACGCAGGGGCACACGGTGTTGCGGCTGGTGCGGCATACGCCGAGTTCGTCGGACGAGGTTTTTTGGAATCCGGATTCGGGCGAGGTCGCGTTGGAAGGCGCGGGCGAGATCGACGCGGTGGTGCATCTGGCGGGCGCGGGCATCGCGGACGCGCGGTGGAGCGAGGCGCGGAAAAAACTGATTCGCGAGAGCCGGGTGCGCGGCACGCGCATGCTGGCGGAGGCTCTGGCGGCGCGGGTGCGGCCGCCGCGCGTGGTGGTGGGCGGCTCGGCAATTGGATTTTACGGCGACGCGGGCGACGCGTGGCTGGATGAGGCGAGTCCGGCGGGCGCGGGGTTTTTGGCGGAGGTGACGCAGGCGTGGGAGGCGGCGTGGGCTCCGCTCGACGCGGCGGGTTCGCGGCGGGTTTATCTGCGCACGGGCGTGGTGTTGTCGCCGGCGGGCGGGGCGCTGGCGAAGTTGCTCACGCCGTTCAAGCTCGGCCTCGGCGGGCGGGTGGGCACGGGGCGGCAGTGGTGGTCGTGGATATCGATCGACGATCTGGTCGGCGCGATCACGCACGCGTTGGTGACGCCGAGCGTGCGCGGGCCTTTGAACGCGGTGGCGCCGGCGCCGGCCACGAGCGCGGAGTTCGCGCGCACGCTCGGCGCGGTGTTGCGGCGGCCGGCGGTGTTGCCCGCGCCGGCTTTCGCGCTGCGGCTCGCGTTGGGCGAGATGGCGGACGAGGCGCTGCTGGCAAGCCAGCGGGTGCGGCCGGGCGTGCTGGCGGAGAGCGGGTATCGGTTTCGTCATGACAATCTCGATGCGGCGTTGCGTCATTTGCTGGGGCGCGTTGCGTGACCGTTTTTTCGGCACTCTTAAATTTATCCATGCATCTTCACACCGTAGTCATCGGCGCAGGTATTTCCGGATTGTTGGTCGCGCGTTCGCTTCAAGAGGCGGGCGCCCGGGTGACGGTGTTGGAAAAAAGTCGCGGCCTCGGGGGGCGCATGG
Organism: Opitutaceae bacterium; assembly: GCA_036770725.1. Taxonomy (GTDB): domain Bacteria; phylum Verrucomicrobiota; class Verrucomicrobiia; order Opitutales; family Opitutaceae; genus IMCC26134_A. The sequence continues at coordinate 7,714 of DAIPIP010000073.1, read as the reverse complement.
CGACGAAACGGGTGGGGGACGCGGTGTTCGATCACGGCGCGCAGTTTTTCACGGCGAAAGATCCGCGATTCATCGAATTGGTGCGGGGCTGGGAAAAGGCCGGGGTGGTCGCGCCGTGGCCGGACGGCGAGCGGATGCGCTACGTGGGGAGGCAGGGAATGACGGCGGTGGCGAAGGCGTTGGCCGACGGGCTGGATATCAAGCGGGAGCACAAGGTCACGGCGCTCGGCTGCTGCGGGGACCACTGGTGCGTTGATGTGGAGAACCATGGCTGCCTGCGCGCGGAACGATTGATTTTGACCGCGCCTGCGCCGCAGTCGCTGGCGTTGTTAAAGGCGGGGGATTTTAGCATGCCCGAACCGTTGGCGGGAGAGTTGGCGGCGCTCACCTACGATCCGTGTCTGGCGTTGCTCGTCACGTTGGCCGGGCGCGGACGTCTGCCCGCGGTCGGAATCCGGCGCGAGGAGGGCGTGATCCGTTGGGCGGTGGACAACCGCTCCAAAGAGGTGTCGCCAAACGTGGAGGCGGTGACCTTGCATCTGGCGCCGGAGTTTTCGCGCGAACACTACGGCCGCACCGACGTCGAGGTGCTGGAGATGGTGCGAGCCGAGGCGGAGGCGTTGATCGGCGCGCCAATCGCGGGGGCCACGCTGCATCGCTGGAAGTTTAGCCTCGCGCAAAAAACCCACGCTCAACCCTACGTGTGGTGGGCGGAGGAACAGTTGGGATTTGCGGGCGATGCGTTTGGCGGACCACGCGTGGAAGGCGCGGCGTTGTCGGCGTTGGCGTTGGCGGAGCGGGTGAAGGCCGAGTTGAGCAACAAACAGGGGTGACGCGGGATGAAAGACGTCGTGATCGTGGGGGCTGGGTTGGCGGGCCTGACCTGCGCTCGGGCCTTGCAGGCGCGAGGGGCGGATTACGTGGTGATCGAGGCGGCGGACGCGCCGGGAGGGCGGGTGCGGACCGACGACGTGGAGGGTTTTAAACTGGATCGAGGATTTCAGGTTTTGCTGACGGCGTATCCGGCGGCGCGGGAGTGGCTGGACTATGACGCCCTGCGGTTGGGGGCTTTCGAACCGGGCGCGCGGGTGGCTACGCCGGAAGGCGAGGGCAGGGTGAGTGATCCCTGGCGCAGACCGGGCAAGGCGTGGGAGACACTGCGGGCTCCGGTGGGAACGTTCGGCGACAAACTTCGCGTGGGGTTGTTGCGCCTGGCGGCGACGGGGGGAAGGGGAGAGGGAACGAATGGAAGCGCGAAAGGCGGCGTAGTTGATAACCCGATACACACCGAGCGCGGCGGACGCACGACGGCGGAGGAGCTGGCGCGGCGGGGGTTTTCGCCGGTGATGACAGAGCGGTTTTTGCGGCCTTGGCTCGGAGGGATTTTTTTGGAACGCGAGCTGACGACGCCGGCCGAAATGTTGTTTTTTGTTTACCGGATGTTTGCGCTCGGAGTGGCGGCGTTGCCTGCGGGCGGGATGCAGCGTATCCCGGAGCAATTGGCGGCGGGTTTGCGGCCGGGGAGTTTGCGGCTGGGCGAGCGGGTGTCGGCGGTGCGGGCGGGGCATGTGGAGCTGGTGTCGGGCGAAACGCTGGTGGCGCGAGACATCGTGGTGGCGACGGAACCCGGATCGAATCTGCTGCCAGGTGCCGGGGCGGCGGCATGGCGCGGCGTGAGCTGCGTGCAGTGGTCGGCGAAGGAAAGTCCGCTCGGAGGCGAACCGTTGTTGTGGCTGAATGGGACCGGTCGGGGGCGCATCAACAATGTGGTGGTGCCATCGGATGTGGCGGCAGGTTATGCACCGAAGGGGAGGGCGTTGGTCTCGACGACGATTCTGGAGCCGCATGCTTTTGGAATGAACGACGCGGATTTGGTGGACGCGCTGCGCACGGAGTTGGCGGGGCATTTCGGCGTGGTGGCCAAGGACTGGCGGGCGTTGGCGGTGCAACGCATCAAGCAGGCTCTGCCGAGTGTGAGGCGGCCGGTGTTTGAGCAGAGAAAACCGATCCATTCCGAAGGTCTGTGGATTTGCGGGGACCACACGACGTCGGCCTCGATTCAAGGCGCGATGATGAGTGGCGTGCAGGTGGCCGAAGCCTTGGTTGCGGGCGGTAAGTGTTAATTTTTGTTTCTGCGCACGGTCCCATCCATCTCGCCATGGGCATGGTTTCGACTGCACCGCGCGGCAAGTCGCTCGACCGCGCTTGCACCATCTGGCGTCGCGTCTTTTGTTCCACCTTTTTCCCAATCCCCAACTATGGCTTACGACTGGCTCAAAGGTGTCGCAGATGAATACGACGTGATCGTGATCGGTTCCGGTCTCGGTGGTCTCACCGGGGCCAATGTCTTGGCCAAGGCGGGGCACAAGGTTCTCCTGCTCGAACACCACTACCAGTATGGCGGCCTCGCCACCTGGTTCACTCGCAAGGGCGGGCATATTTTCGACATCTCCCTGCACGGTTTTCCCAGCGGGATGATCAAGAGCTGCCGTCGCTATTGGACCAAGGAAATCGCCGACTCGATTCACCAGTTGAAGGACGTGCGGTTCGTGAACCCGCAGATGGACGTTTGGACGACCTTCACGCGCGAGGACTACACCCGCGTGCTGGTCGAACAGTTCAAGCTCCCGCGCGAGCAGGTCGAGAGCTTCTACGACCACCTCCGTGCGATGAACTACTATGACAACAACCCCGAGACCACGGGGCAGATGTTCGAGCGTTTTTTCCCCGGACGCCCCGACGTTCATCGCCTGCTGATGGAGCCTATTTCGTATGCGAACGGCTCCACCTTTGACGACCCCGCCATAACCTTCGGCATCGTGTTCAGCAACTTCATGGGCTCGGGCGTGTTCACCTTTCAGGGCGGCTCCGACCTGCTAATAAAAAAAATGACGAACGAGCTGAAGAAAAACGGCGTCGAGCTTCGCAAACACGTAATGGTAGAGCGGATACTGATCGAGGAGCGCGACGGTCGCAAAGTCGCCTGCGGCGTCGTCGCCGGCAACGGCCGCGTGATCCGCGCCAAGGCCATTCTCTCCAACGCCAACATCAAGAACACCATCTTCCGCCTCGCCGGTGCGGAGCATTTTGATCCCGAGTTCATCAAACAGGCCGAGGCCGTGCGCATCAACACCAGCTCGTGCCAGGTGTATTTCGGCATCCGCAAGGGCGAAACCATCCCCACTATCGGCGACCTCGTTTTCACTTCGGAAGCCCCGACCTACAGCCCCGACGAGCTCACCTCGTTGCATACCACCAGCCGCACGTTTTCGGTATACTACCCTGAAACGCGCCCCGGCTCAGATCGCTACACCGTGGTCGCATCGCTCAATGGTCGCTATCCGCATTGGAAAGAACTGAGCGACGAAGACTACGAAAAGCACAAGGCTCGCCTCATCGAGGAGAGCCTGGTCTCGCTGGAAAAATACATCCCCGGCGTGCGCGAAAAGATCGACTGGATGGAGGCCGCCACGCCACGCACCATCGAGCGTTACACGACGCACATGGCGGGCACTTCCTTTGGCACCAAGTTCGAGGGCCTGCCCGTTTCGATGAACCTCTCCGAAAAACTCCCCGGTCTCTTCCACGCCGGGAGCGTGGGCATCATCATGAGCGGCTGGCTCGGCACCATTAATTACGGCGTCATCACCTCCAACAAGATCGACAAATACCTCTTCGGCCTAAAGCACGGCGCGGCAGCGTGAATAAGTAGCGCAGGCGTCTCGCCTGCATGCCGTAGTCTCCGATGCAGGCGAAACGTCTGCGCTACTTTCCACCGGGTGGCTGACAACCCGCGAAGTTGCCCGCCGTGGATTAACAACCGGCGCTGCTCCACGTTTTCCGCCCTTGCAGGGCAGGGGAGGGAAGAGTGGTTTATTACCTCCCCTTTCGACCCACCACCATGTCCGCCCTCGACGCTGTCAAAGCCCTCATCCCTCACCGTCCCCCCTTTTTATTCGTGGACGAAATCGTTTCCGAGTCCTCCGACAGTCTGGTCGCCAAGCGCACATGGCGGGCCGAGGAAACCTTCTACGAGGGTCACTATCCGAACGCGCCCATCACGCCCGGCGTGTTGCTCTGCGAAGCCGTTTTTCAGACCGGCGCTCTCTTCATGGCCCGCCAGGCTCAAGCCTCCGGTGCCGCACCTGGCGCAGGCGTGCCCTTGCTTTCCAAGATCTCCGACGTGCGCTTTCGCACCCCGATCTATCCGGGCGACACCGTCGTCATCGAAGTGAAGAAAAAGGAAGTCATCGCCGGCTTCACCATGATGGCGGGCAACGTCAAAAAAACCGACGGCACCCGCGTGCTTTCCGTCGATTTCACCGTCGCGTGGAAAACACCGGAAGGACAGACGAGCGCTCCCACTGCGGAGTCCCAGCTCGCGCTGAAACAGGCCCAGCAGCAGGCCCAGTAACACGCTTCGCGACCGATGCCCGACTTCCTTCAACTTACCGGCAAGACATTCCTCGTTCAAGGCGTCGCCAACCGCAAAAGCGTCGCCTGGCACGTGGCCAAATCCCTCGAAGAACAGGGTGCGCGCGTCGTTTACGCGGTGCGCTCCGAAGCCCGCAAAAAATCCCTCGAAACCCTGCTCGCCGACAAACCGGTCTTCATCTGCGACGTCGAGGAAGAGGGTGCCGCCACCCGCCTTGCCGCCGAGGTCGCCGCCGCCGGTTTCGCCCCGCTGCACGGACTCGTTCACTCCATCGCCTTCGCCAACTATTCCGAGGGGTTTAAGGCCTTCCACGAGACGAACCGGAAAGACTTTCTGCAAGCCACGTCGATCTCCGCCTTTTCGCTCGTGGAGCTCGCCAACGCCTTCAAACCTCACTTCGCGCCCAAGGCCTCCGTCGTCACCATCGGCATCTCGTCGCTCCTCGTTACGCCCGACAACTACGGCTACATGGGCCCGATCAAGGCCGCGCTCGAATCCTCCGTCCGCTTCCTCGCCAAATCATTCAGCACCGACAGCGAAGTTCGGTTCAACGTCATCGGCGCCGGTCCGCTCAAAACCAGCGCGTCCGCCGGCATCCCCGGTTATCTCGAAAGTTATCTCTACGCCGAGAAACTCACTTTCCGAAAGCGCAACCTCTCCACCCAAGAGGTCGCCGATCCGACCCTCTTCCTCCTCAGCGAACGCAGCTCCGGCATCAACGGCACCACCCTCGTCATCGACGCCGGCCTCGGCTCAAACTACTTCGACAAAGAGATCATCCGCCTGGCGATGCGACTCGAGGCTTCACCCCGAGAAATCCTAATCACTAAATCCTAAATGAGTCCGACCATTCGAGTGCGCTGACCGTTTTAGGATTTAGCCGCTTAGGATTTAGGATTTCGAGCTCATGCACTTTCGCCACACCGTCATCGAATCGCTCGCGACCGCTCTGCCGCCTGACATCCTTTCCTCGGCCGATATCGAACGTCGCCTCGCGCCGCTCTACGAACGTCTGCGTCTGCCGGAAGGCCGCCTCGAACTCATGACCGGCATCCGCGAGCGCCGCGTTTGGCCCGCTGGCACGTGTCCGTCTGACGCATCCGCCGCCGCCGGTCGCGCCGCGCTCGCCAAGTCCGGCATCCGCGCCGAGCAGGTCGAACTCTTCATCCACGCCGCCGTTTGCCGCGACATGCTCGAGCCCGCCACCGCGAGCTTCGCCCACCGCAAGATAGGCCTGCCTGCCAGCGCGCAGATTTTCGATCTCTCCAACGCCTGCCTCGGCTGGCTCAACGCGCTCACCGTCGCCGCCGGCTTGATCGAGAGCGGACAGATTAAGTGCGCGATCATCTGCTCCGGTGAAAACGGTGGCCCTCTGGTTGAACAAACGCTGCGCACCCTCCTGACCGCGCCGCTGGACCGAAACGGTATCAAGCCCTTCTTCGCCAATCTCACCATCGGCTCGGGCGCGGTCGCCGCCGTCGTTTGCCACGAGTCGCTCCTGCCCGCAGGCGCGCGTCCGCATCGCCTGCGCGGCGGCATCGCCCGCGCCGCGACCGCGCACAGCGAACTCTGCCAAGGCGACACCCACGGTGCCGATGCCCTTGCCATGCAGACCGACAGCGAGGCTCTGCTCGTCGCCGGCATCCAGCTCGCGCAGGAAACCTGGTCCGCCTTTACCGCCGAGTTCGGCGCCGCCTTCGACCGCACCATCTGCCACCAGGTCGGCAGCACCCACCGCCGCAAACTCTACGAGGCGCTCGGCCTCGATCTCGTGAAAGATTTTTCCACCTTCGAAACCCTCGGCAACACCGGCTCCGTCGCGCTGCCCGCCACGCTGGCCGCCGCAGTCGAAGCAGGCGCGATACGGGAAGGCGACCAAATCGCCCTGCTTGGCATCGGCAGTGGCCTCAACTCCCTCATGCTCGCCCTCGAGTGGTGAGTTTGTTCCCTTCGATTCTCCGCATGACGACCGCTGTTCCCGACTGGCTCCAGCCGCTCTATCCGTTTACGCCGCACTCCTTCCAGACTCCGGGAGGCGCGCGCATGAGCTACCTCGACGAGGGTGGGGTGCCCGCCCCGGACGGCTCACGTCCCACCGAGGTCGTGCTCATGCTGCACGGTAATCCCACCTGGTCTTTCTACTACCGCGACCTGATAAAAACCCTCGCGCCGCGCCTGCGCTGCATCGTGCCCGACCACATAGGCATGGGCCTCTCCGAAAAACCGGAGACCTACGCCTATACGCTCGCGCAACGCATCGACGACGTCGCCGCGTTCGTCGCCAACCTCGGCCTCAAACGCGTCCACCTCGTCGTCCACGACTGGGGCGGCGCGATAGGCTTCGGCTTCGCCGCGCGTCATCCGGAACTTGTCGGACGTATCGCTATTTTGAATACGGGCGCATTTCCTTCGAAAAACATCCCGCGCCGCATCGCGCTCTGCAAAACCGGCTTCCCCGGCACCGCCCTCGTGCGCGGGCTCAACGGCTTTGCCGGGCCCGCCGTCTGGATGTCGATGAATCGCCGTCGGCTCGCCGCCGACGAGAAGCGCGGCTTCCTTTTCCCCTACGACTCCTGGGCCAACCGCGTTGCGGTGGACGCCTTCGTCAAAGACATACCGATGGGCGAATCCCATCCCACGTGGGCGACGCTTCAGGCGGTCGCCGCCGGCATCGCACAGTTTCGCGCCAATCCGATTTTCGTCATCTGGGGCGGACGCGATTTCTGCTTCGACGACACGTTTTACACCGAGTGGCGCGAGCGCCTGCCCGAGTCCGACGCGCTCTATCTGGCCGACGCCGGCCACTATGTGCTCGAAGACGCGCGCGACGAAGTCCTGCCGCGTCTCGCGAAGTTTTTCCGCGCCGGAAAATAACCGCTGTTACCCGCGCCCGTATAGCTCGCCTAGCTCGCGCAAATACCCCGACGAACCGGTTCGCAGAGCCTCGATCTGCGCCTCCGAGTAGCGCCACTGCCAGTTGCCCGCCGCCACGCCGGGCGTATTGAAACGCGCCGCGCCGCCGAGGCTGAGCAGGTCCTGCATCGGCACGATGGCGAGCCGGCTGACCGACGCATAGGCCGCGCGGATAAAATCCCAGCCGATCTCACGACCATCAACGCGCAGGTAGCGCCGCACGTAGTCCTTTTCCTTCGCTCCCGCCGCCGCATACCAGCCGAGCGTGGTGTCGTTGTCATGGGTTCCCGGATACACGACGGCGTTGGCGACCACGTTGTGCGGGAGGTAAAGATTCGAGGCGTCGCCGCCGAAGGCGAATTGCAG
>DAIPIP010000072.1:0-13326 GCA_036770725.1 Opitutaceae bacterium | reverse complement strand
CGGCGAGGACAAGGTTGGTCGTGCGTTTTAAGCAGGTGGCGGCGGGGGCGCGGCTACGCGTTGGGATCGGCGTGGTCTGTGGAGCAACGGGTGCAGGCGGGACGCCTGCGCTACTTCCGGGGAGGCTTGGGCGTGGTGGTTTGGCTTTGCGCCGGGGCGGGGGGTTTGCGGGCATGCGGGGTATGGGGTCATCTTCCGAATCCAAAGTCGTCGCCGCCGGGTTTGTGCCGGTGGTTCCGCCGAGCGATCCGACGGCGGAGCGGGAGCTGGCCTGGGTGGGCGACGCGGTGCTGGGGTTGTTCGCGCGGGAGGACGTGCTGCGCCGTATCGGGAATATCGATACGCAGGCGTTTCTCGATCTGACGAGCAACGCGTTTTTGTCGGGGATAGGGCGGCCGACGCGGGTGGAGGCGGAGATCGGTCTGGTTTACCAGCGCGATGGCTTGGCGGCGGCTTTCGCCTACATCGAGGCGCGGGTGGTGCCGCTGTGGCGCGCGCAGGAGGGGCGGCGGGCGCGGCGGCGGCGGGGGTAGGGTTTGGTGGCGTGGTGGCGGGGACGGAGATGGAGCAGTGTGGTCCGGAGAAGTGGGGGCGGGGTTTTCTTTTGCGCCGGGGCGCGCTTCTTGCGGTGATTCTCTTTTTTCGCCATGCCCAACTCTCTTGTCGCCGCCAAGTCGCCCTATCTGCGCCAACACGCTGAAAATCCGGTGGACTGGCTGGAATGGGGGGAGGCGGCGTTCGCACGCGCACGGGCGGAGAACAAACCCATCTTGCTCTCGATCGGTTACTCGACGTGTCACTGGTGTCATGTGATGGCGCGGGAATCGTTCGAGAACGCGGCGATCGCCGAGCAGATGAATCGGGATTTTATCCCGGTGAAACTGGACCGCGAGGAGCGGCCGGATGTGGACCGGGTTTACATGGCCTACGTGCAGGCGCGGACGGGGCACGGGGGCTGGCCGTTGAATGTGTTTTTGACGCCGGACCTGAAGCCGTTTTTCGGCGGGACGTATTTTCCGCCGGAGGAGCGGCATGGGCGGCGGAGTTTTCCTTCGTTGCTGGGGGCGGTGGCGGAGGCGTGGCGCGAGAAGCCGGAGTTGCTGGTGGCGGAGGCCGGGCGGGTGGTCGAGTCGTTGAGGGAGCAGGCGGCGGGGGGCGGGGCGGCCGAGGCGGGGGAAGCGCCGTTGCACGAGGCGGCGGGGGAGGCGTTTGAGCGCGGGTTCATGCATTTGTTCGAGCATTTCGACGCGGAGAAGGGCGGGTTCGGCGGCGCGCCGAAGTTTCCGCGGGCGGGCAACATCGACTTTTTGCTGCGGGTGGCGGCGTTGCAGGGCGGCGGGGCGACGGAGACGGGGCGCGAGGCGTTGAAGCTGGCGGCGCACACGCTGCGGCGGATGTGCGAGGGAGGCATCCATGACCATCTGGGGGGCGGCTTTCATCGCTACTCGGTGGATGACGGGTGGTTCGTGCCGCATTTCGAAAAAATGCTCTACGACCAGGCGCAGATCGCGCGCAACCTGCTGGACACGGCGCGGGCGACGGGGGACGAGCGGCTGGCGTGGGCGGCGCGGGGTGTATTTGATTATTTGATACGGGAGATGTCGCATCCTGGCGGGGGGTTTTTCTCGGCGGAGGACGCGGACAGCGACCATGCGGCGGAGGATGGGGGCGGGCATGCGGAGGGGGCGTTTTATGTGTGGACGCGGGAGCAGATCGAGCGGGTGCTGGGGGCGGGGGACGCGGCGCTGCTGTGCGCGCATTTCGGGGTGGAGGCGGGGGGGAACGTGCCGGCGGAGCTGGATCCGCACGGGGAATTCACGGGGCGGAATATCTTGATGCAGAGGCGTCCGTTTGCGGAGACGGCGGCGGCTTTGGGGCATGCCGATGTGGCGGGGGCGGCGGAGCGGTTGGCGGCGGAGCTGGAGCGGCTGCGCGCGGTGCGGGCGGGGCGGCCGAAGCCGCATCTGGACGACAAGATCATCGCGGCGTGGAACGGGTTGGCGATCTCGGCGCTGGCGCGCGGGGCGGTGCATCCGGCGGAGTGCTTGGCGGACAAGCGCGCGTTTTATCTGGAGGCGGCGTTGCGTTGCGCGCGGTTTATCGAGACGGAGTTGTATGACGCGAAACGCGGGGTGTTGTTGCGGGCGTGGCGCGACGGGCCGGGGGCGATAGACGGGTTTGCGGAGGATTATGTGTGCGTGGTCGCGGGTTTGCTGGATCTGCACCAGGCGACGCTGGATCCGCGGTGGCTGCGCTGGGCGGAGAAGTTGCAGGCGACGCTGGACGCGGATTTTTGGGACGAGGCGGGGGGCGGTTATTTTTCGGCGCGGGCGGGGACGGAGTTGGTGCTGCGTTTGAAGGATGATTACGATGGCGCGGAGCCGGCGGCGACGTCGGTGGCGTTGGCGAATCTGGTGCGGCTCTCGGTGTTGGCGGGGGAGCCGGCGGGCGCGGGGGGCGGGGCGGCGTTGGCACCGTATCGGGCGCGGGCGGTGCGGGCGGCGGAGGGGATGCGGGCACGGTGGAGCGCGGCGCCGCATGCTTTGCCGGTGTTGTTGTGCGGGGTGGCGGATTTGCTGGCGGAGCCGGCGCATGTGGTGCTGGCGGGCGATCCGCGCGAGCCGGGCTTCACGAGGTTGGCGAGCGTGGTGCATGCGGCTCCGCCGTTTAGCGCGCCGTTGTGTTTGCTGACGCCGGATTGCGCGGCGTGGGCGGCGGAGATGCAGCCGGTGGGGGGGCGGCCGACCGCCTACCTTTGCCGCGATCTGGCGTGCCAGGCGCCGGTGACGGAGCCGGCGGCGTTGCGGGGGTTGCTGGCGGGGTGAGGTCGGGGCGTGGGGCGGTTCTAGGGACGGTGTTTTTTTAACCGCGAAGAAAACACGAAGTATCGCGAAGGACCGAAGCTTGGTTGGGTGGGATCGGAATGGAGGCGCGGTGGGATGGTGTCGGGATCGATCACGAAATGGCGGAGCCATTTCGCTACGGGTGGCGGTGGGGTGGACGACACGGAGGTCGTCCCTCCGGGGGAAAACGGGGCGGACGACACGGAGGTCGTCCCTCCCGGGGGAGAACGGGGAGGATGAAGCGGGGGGCGGCCCTTTGGGCGAAGGTTATGGCTAAAACCTGGGGGTGGGGAATTTGCACACGGCGGCTTGCATTGAGAGTGGGTCTCAATATCCATCGCGAGTTTATGAATCTATTTCGTTATCTGCTTTTGGGGTGTGCGGTGTGTGCGGGGGTGTGGGCGCAGCCGAAGCCGGTGGAGAAGTTTGTGGTGGCGTTGAAGCCGGACAAAAACCCGGAGGTGTTGCGCGCGGAGAAGGCGCAGTTGGAGTCGTATCTGGCGGGGCGGACGGGGCGGGGGGTGGAGGCGATCATCCCGCTTTCGGCGACGGTGATTTTGGAGGGGTTTGCGAACGGGACGATCGATCTGGGGTATTTGTCGGCGACGGATTTGGTGAACGCGCGGTCGCGCGGGGTGGCGAATCTTTTGCTGGCGGGGGAGTTCGCGGACGGGCGGGCGGCCTACGATAGTTATTGGGTGGTGAAGAAGGATGCGCCTTACGGGTCGATCGAGGATTTGCGGGGCAAGCCGGTGGCTTTCGCGAGCCGCACGAGCACGAGTGGTTTCGTGGTGCCGTTGTATGATTTGCAGAGGCGCGGGTTGCTGGCGGACAACGCGGATCCAGCGGGATTTTTCGGGCGCGGGAACGTGTTTTTCGGCGTGGGATATGTGTCGGCGGTGGAACGCGTGCTGGCGGGCGAGGCGGAGGCGGCGGCGGTCTCCTACTATGTGCTGGACGAGGACAAGCATCTCACGGCGGAGCGGCGGGCGGGGTTGCGGATGTTACAGCGGCAGGGGCCGGTGCCGAGCCATGTGCTGGCGGTGCGGGCGAGCCTGGCGCCGGCGGACGTGGAGACGTTGCGGGTGGCGTTGTCGGGTTTGAACGAGGCGGGCAACACGGAGCTGCGTGACAAGCTTTTCACCACGAAGTTGGTGGCGGCGGACGCGGAGGCGCACACGGCGTCGTTGGCCGAGGCGCTGGCGCTGGCGAGGAAGGCGCTTCGCCAGTGAGCGCGCGGCGCGGTGATTTGAGGGAGGGGAAGGACGGGCCGCCGCATCTGGAGGTGCGAGGCTTGGGGCTGAAGCGCGGCGAGCGCTGGCTGGTGCGCGGACTCGATCTGGCGGTGCCGCGGGGGAAGTTCGTGGCGGTGGTGGGGCCTTCGGGGGTGGGGAAGTCGTCGTTTCTGGCGGTGGTGGCGGGGCTGCTCGATCCGACGGAGGGGGAGGTGATCGTGCGGTGTCGGGAGGGTTGCGACCACCGGCCGTTGGAGTTGCAGCGCTGCACGGGGATCGTTTTTCAGCAAAACCTGCTGGTGCCGAACGCGACGGTGTTGACGAACACGTTGGCGGGGCGGTTGGGGCGGCATTCGGCGTGGCGGACGCTGTTTGGTTTTCCGCGGGCGGACAGGCGGGAGGCGTATCGGATTCTTTGCGACCTGGGGTTGGCGGAGCATGTGCATCGCTGGAGTTGCCAGACCTCGGGCGGGGAGCAGCAGCGGACGGCGATCGCGCGGGCTTTGTTGCAGGAGCCTGATCTTTACCTGGCGGACGAGCCGGTGTCGGCTTTGGACGCTTATCTGACGGGGCGCGTGCTGGGGCTTTTGAGGCAGGAGGCGCACGAGCATCGGCGCACGGTTTTTTGCGTGTTGCACAATGCGGAGCTGGTGGAGCGTTTCGCGGATTTGGCGCTGAGTTTTGATCCCGGTGATCCGGCAAATTGGAAGCTGCGCGAGGTGCGCCGATGAAGGCGGTGGACTCGAAGGCGACGAAGGCGACGGTGGGCGGGGGCGCGCGGGAGGCGACGCGGCCGGGGTTGCCGGCGGAGCCGCCGCCGCCGGCGCGGATCAACGTCTTCACGGTGACGATCGCGGCGTTCGCGCTGGCGGTGATCGCCTCGTGGCCGGCGATGCGGGGTTCGGGGCGGGATCTGGACACGTGGGCGAACTTGACGCGGTTTTTGGGGCATTTTTTTCCGCCGGACTGGTCGGTGTGGCGGGAGACGCTGCGGGCGCTGGGGGAGACGTTTCAGATCGCGATTTTGGCGACGGTGTTCGCGACCTTCATTTCGCTGCCGTTGGCGGTGCTGGGGGCGAGGACGATCGCGCCGGCGTGGATGGTGGCGGCGGCGAGGTTGTTCATGAATTTTTCGCGCACGGTGCCGAGTTTGGTGTGGGCGTTGTTCGGGGTGGCGATCGTGGGGGCGAATCCGTTGGCGGGGGTGGTGGCGTTGACGATGTATTCGCTCGGCTATTTGGGGAAATTTTTCAGCGACGCGTTTGAGTCGGTGGATGCGGAGGTGGCGCGGGGTTTGTCGGCGTTGGGGGCGAACCGGGCGCAGGCGTTTCAGTATGGTTTGTGGCCGCACGCGAAGCCGCTGATCGCGAGCCATGTGTTGTGGATGCTCGAATACAATCTGCGCGCGGCCTCGATCATCGGTTACGTGGGGGCGGGCGGGTTGGGGGCGCAGTTGGCGAGCTACTACGAATACTACGCGTGGGACAAGGTGGCGACGGTGCTGGTCTTCATCCTGGCGTTGGTGACCTTGCTGGATCTGCTCGGGGAGTGGGTGCGGCGGCGGATAACGCGTTCGCTGGGGGTGAGGCGTTGAGGGCGGGGGCGGGACGTGCTGGTTCGGAGGACCGGATGGAGCCGGTCCCTCCTAAAGGCTAACCCGCACCTTTCGGATTCAAGTAGGGGCAGTGTGGAGAAATATCCGGGCTAAATGACGGCGGGGTTTTGGCAGGAGGTGCGGAGGTGGCGAAGGTGTTGCCTGCTCGCTTTTTCGTGAAGCGGCGCTTAGCTCCGGGGCGTGTCGTCAACCTTCCCCTCAATCGTGTGAAAGTGCTGGCCGTCGAGGATGATCCGGTGGCGTTGGCGGTGTTGAGCAGGACGCTGCGCAAGCTGGGTCACGAGGTGATCGCGGCGGGAGATGGAGACGAGGCGTTGCTTTTGTTGGAGCGGGAGCCGGTGCGCATGGTGGTGAGCGATTGGATGATGCCGGGCATGGACGGGCTGGAGCTTTGCGCGCGGGTGCGGGGGCGGGTGGGGAGCGATTATGTGTATTTCGTTTTGCTGACGAGCCGGGAGCCGACGACGGACAACCAGCGGGAGGCGATCGAGGCGGGGGTGGACGATTTTTTGAGCAAGCCGCTGCGTGAGCAGGAAATCTGGATGCGGTTGCGGGTGGCCGAGCGCATCCTGCGTTTCGCGACGCAGGTGCGGCAGTTGGAGGAGTTTTTGCCGATCTGCGGTTACTGCAAAAAAATCCGCGACGACCAAAATTACTGGCAGCAAATCGAGAGCTACATCAACACGCGCACGGGCACGGATTTTAGTCATTCGATTTGTCCGGACTGTTATTCGCGGGTGGTGGCGCCGCAGTTGGAGGCGTTGAAAAATGCGACCGAAGGCGAGACGGGCGGCGCGGCGGAAGCGAAGGCCGGCGAGTCCGCGGCGAAAAAACCGGGGGGGCGAAATGTGCGAAGAACGCGTTAGGAAACTGGAGGAGCGGGTGGCCTGGCTGGAGCATCATGTGACGCAACAGGACAAGGCCATGCTGGAGATGTCGCGGCAGCTGGACCGGGTGCAGGCGGAGTTGTTGCGGGTGCGGGACCGGGTGAGCGCGGGCGCGGAGGGCGGGCAGTCCGCGAGCGAGGCGGCGACGGAGCGGCCGCCGCATTATTGAGGCGGATAAAAAACGGGACGGACGGCGCGGGGGGCGTCCGCCCCGCCTGCGCGCGAAGCTTACTCCGCCACGCTCGCGGCGGCGGGTTTTTCGGCGAAGGGCCAGACCTTGGCATACCAGGCGAAGGCGGCGGAGGCGGCGAGGAGGACGAGCAGTGTAGTGAAAATTCCGATGCGGCGTTTGCGCGCGGCGGCTTTGTCCACGTAGGGGTCGTCGAGGTCGAGCTTGGCGCCCTTGGGCAGGGAGGCGCGTTCGGTGAGCCGGGTGCCGAAGGGGATGTTGACCTTTACGCGGCCGTTGACGGCCCAGCCGTTGGCTTCGAGCACGGGGCCGATGGTGCGTTGGCGGAGTTTGAGCCAGGCGATGAGCATGGAGGGGCCGGAGATGACGAGGGCGATGCCGATGACGACGAGCGGGTATTGCCACCAGACGAGGCCGAAGATGTAGCCGATGATGGTGGTGAGCACGCCGACGATGCCGGTGACGACGATGCCGATGGCGGCGACCGCGCCGATGTCCATTTTCTTGGGGGGGGCGGCGGGGGCGGGGGAGGCTTTGTCGGCGTTGGCGGTTTTCTCGGCGGCGCCGGCGAGCTTGGCGTTGCTCTCGGCCTCGGCGGCGGCGGCGCGTTTGGCGACTTGTTCCTCGATCATGCGGAGGAACTTTTTGTAGGGGGCGAGGAAGGCCTGGCGGACGCTGATGGGGTTGTCGGCGATGGCGAAGATGTTGGCATCCCAGTCGCGGCCCTGGCGGTCGTAGAAGAGGCCGTTGCGGCCGACGAAGAGGTAGTCGCTGTCGCCGTTGGTGAAGCAGGCGGCGATCTTGCGGGGGGGGAGGCCGGTGCGGGTGAGGTTGCAGTAGGCGATGAACATCTTGCTCATCGCGGCGAGGGGGGTGGGGTCGGCGACTTCGATGCAGAGTTCGGTGGCGCGGGTATCGAGGTAGAGGGTGCCGGCCTGGAAGACGGCGAGTTGGTCGGGGGAGTAAAAGTCGAGGAAGTTGACGTAGTTGTGGAGTAGGGCGCGGAAGTCGCGGGTGTAGCGGAGGAGTTTCTCGACGTTGACGATGGCGTCGAACTCGGGGGCGAGGGCCTGGTCGGCGGCGAGGAGGGCGGCGAAGGCGGGTTTGAGGGTCTCGGCGGCGGCGAGGTGGGCGCGGAGTTTTTCAAGGCCGAGGCCACCGGCGGCGGCGCCGACTTTGGCGGCGGCGTGGGCGGTGTAGGCGTCCACCTTGGTTTTGAGGTCGTCCCATTGCGCCTCGGTGAGGCTGGTGGTGGCGGCGCCAAAGGCGGGGGTGACGGCGTCGCGGTGGAGGGCGACGAGGCGGACGGCCCAGGCGGGGTTGGTGCCGGCGAGGAGGGGGAGGGGGGCGTCGGCGGCGACGCGGGCGAGGGGGAAGGCGGCGATCTCGTCGGAGGTGATGGTGAGGTCTTTGGCGGCGAGGGCGAGGTATTCGGTCTCGGCGCGGTTGACGGCGCCGAGGGCGCGGGAGTCGAAGGAGGCGAGGCGGGTGCGGGCGAAGTAGTCGTCCACCTTGGCGCGCACGGCGGCGACGGCGGCGGCGGCGGCGGCGGTGGCGGGGCCGAGGGTGAGGACTGCGGGGGAGTCGGATTTCTCCGACCAGGCGACGAAGCCGGCGGCGTCGGCGTAGAAGGTGTCGAGGTGGGTTTGGTTGATGCCGGGGGCGCCGGAGCGGTCGGGTGCGCCGCCGGTGACGGCGGCGACGTCGGCGATGAGGGCGGAGAGGGCGGGGTCGTCGGTGGAGGCGGGGGTGACGAGGCCGTCGCCGTTGAGTTTGGTGGCGGCGAAGAGGGCGGCGGTGCCGGCGGCTTCGGCGAGGGAGATGGAGGTGGAGTCGGTCTTGCCGAGGGAGGCGAGGATGCGGCGGGCGGAGGCGGCGGTGGATTTGCCCTCGGGGGTGTCGGCGAAGGCGTCGAGGGGGAGGGTGTCCTTGGCGGAGAGGAGGACGGCGAGGTCTTTGAAGTAGGGTTGCGCCCATTTGATGGCGGCGAGGAGTTCGGGGACGCGGATGCGGCCGTCGTTGTCGGCGTCGAGGAGGGCGAGGGTCTTCTCGTCGAGTTCGAGGCCTTTGACCGGGCAGGAGAGGGCGGCCCAGAGTTTTTGGTCGAGGGTGTGGAGGTTGGTGAG
The DNA here is from genome assembly GCA_036770725.1 of Opitutaceae bacterium. GTDB lineage: Bacteria > Verrucomicrobiota > Verrucomicrobiia > Opitutales > Opitutaceae > IMCC26134_A. The sequence goes on along the minus strand of DAIPIP010000072.1, from coordinate 4,430 downwards.
GTCGGCGGCGGTGGTGAGGGAAACTTGGTCGAAGCCTCCGATGCGGTAGAACTGCCAGGTGTGGGCGGTGCTCATGGGTGTGGTGCGTGGAAGGTGGAGGAAGCGGCGGAAATCTGGACGGGGATTTGAGGCGTCGGCAAGATGTATGCGGAAAATTAGCGGGCGGGGCGGGGAAACAGGGGGAAACGCGGGTTGCCAAGGTCGGGGCGGGCGGCAGGGTGCGCGGCATCATGGCATCGTGGTTTTATGTGGTGAACGGGGAGCGTGTCGGGCCGCTGGGGCGCGAAGAGATCGACGCGCGCATCGCGGAGGGTGCGGTGCGCGGGGAGACGCTGGTCTGGCGCGCGGGCATGGCTTCGTGGGCGCGGGCGTGCGAGCTGGGCGAACTGCGGTTACCGCCGCCGATGTCTCCGCCGCCCTTGCCGCCGCCGCTGCCGGTGACGCCGGACGCATCGGGCTTCGACGTGGAAGTTGACGAGGATCGGGGGCGCGGGCGCGAGCCGGTGGAGCCCGAGGCGGGGGCCGCGCCGACCGAAGGCGCGGCGGAGGGCGCGGAGGCGTATGGCGGTTTCTGGGTGCGACTGGCGGCGAAGTTTTTTGACCGGGTGATTCTTTACGGCGTGGCGGTGCTGGTGGAGCGCGCGGTGGTGGCGCTGGCGTTTGCGGGGGTCGCGCCGGGGCGGACGGACTTGCCGGAGCTTTGGCGACTGATCGCGATAGCGGCGCCGATAAACGTGCTGATCGCGCTGGCCTACACGGTTTACTTCATGAGCCGCCATGAGGCCACGCCGGGCAAACTGATCCTGGGTTTGCGCGTGGTGCGGGCGGATGGTTCGCGGTTGAGCGTGGGGCGAATCGTGGGGCGGTTTTTTGCGGAGATGTTGAGCGTGGTGACGTTTTTCACCGGCTACGTGATGGCGGCGTTCGACGAGCGAAAGCGGACGTTGCACGATGTGTTGTGCGACACGCGGGTGGTGAAGGGGCCGCGCGGGGATTGAGGGAGCGGGGCGGTGGCGGTGGATAGGTTGTCGGAGGACCGGACGGAGCCGGTCCCTCCCAAAAATCAAGAAGGACAAAGGCGGGCGAGCGCGGCTCAGGCGGCGGAGTCGAGGGCGTGGATGGTGGCAGGCACCGACTTTCCTTTGACCATGATCCGGCCCAGGGGGCGGAGGCGGTAGCCGCCGCGCAGGGATTCGCCGACGGAGCCGGTGATGATGATGTCGGCGGCGAAGTCGGGTTTGCGGGTGCGGGGCTGCACGCGGGCGGCGAGATTCACACCGTCGCCGACGACGGAGTAGTTGAGCCGGCGGTGGGAGCCGATGTTGCCGGCGACGACGCGGGCGGTGTTGATGCCGATTCCGAAGGCGAGGGGGGAGCCGCCTTCGGCGGCGAGCTCTTCGTTTAGTTTCGCGAGGGCGGCGCGCATGCCGAGGGCCGCGCGGGCGGCGCGGTCGGCGGAGTCGGGCATGGCGACGGGGGCGCCGAAGAGGGCCATGATTTCGTCGCCGATGTATTTGTCGATGATGCCGCCCTCGGCCTCGATGGCGGCGCTCATGCGGTCGAGGAAGCGGTTGAGCAGGGTGACGAGTTCGCGGGGCGGGAGCTTCTCGGCGAGGGTGGTGAAGTCGCGCAGGTCGCAAAACAGGATGGTGACTTCGCGTTCTTCGCCGCCGAGGGCGAGGCCGTCGCGAAGGAGGCTGGCGGCGACTTCGGGGGAGACGTTTTTATCGAGCAGGTCGCGCACGAGGTCGCGTTCGGCGAGGCCTTCGCTCATGTGGTTGAAGGCGTCGGCGAGTTCTCCGAGTTCATCGACGCGGTCGAGTTGGATGCGGGTGTCGTAGTCGCCGTAGGAGATGCGTTGGGTGTGTTTGGCGAGTTGCCGGACGGGGCGGGCGATGGAGCGGGCGAGGCCGAGGGCGGCGACGACGGCGCCGACGAGGCTGGCGAGGGTGATGGCGGCGAGCGCGTTTTCCAGGCGGTGGGAGGCGGCGAGTTCGGTGGCGAGGGAGCGTTGGAGGGCGACCCGGATGGTGCGGCCGTCGGCGCCGGGGATGGTGCGGTAGGCGGTGACGTAATCTTCGCCGAGCAGGGTGAGGTGAACCGGGGCGTCGAGCTGCGCGGGGCGGGTGGCGAGGGCGAGTTGCTCGGCCTTGGCCGGGGACATGGTGGAGGCGATGAGCGCGGGGACGGGGTTTTCGCGGAGGAAGGTGACTTCGAGGCCGGAGGTGACTTTCAGATCTTCGGCGAGGACGCGGTCCACGGGAAAGCCAAGGCCGATCCAGGCGACGACTTCGGGCGGCGGGGCGAGCATGGGCACGACGACGATTTGGTGGAGGGTGTCGCCGATGAAGGCCCAGCCGGCAGCTTCGTAGGTTTCGCTGGCGTCGGCGATGTCGCGCAGGGTGATGAAGGGGGCAAGGTTGTTTTCGCCGTCGGCGGGGGCGAGGGCGGCGATGGGGTTGCCGTCGGGGTCGAGCATGACGACGACGGGGGCGTCGATGCGTTTGCGATAGGAGAGGAGGGCGGAGCGGGCGGTTTCGGAGCTGAAGCGCGGAACGAGGAAGAGCTGCCGCAGGGCGTAGTCGCCGGCCATCATGCGGGCGGCGAGGAGCAGGTCGGCTTCGCGGCGGTCGGCGATGGCCTGGAACTGGAGGGCGCCGCGCTGGAGGGCGTCGTCGATGGCGACGAGGGCGTTCTGGCGGTTGACGCGCGAGACGAGCAGGTAGGTAGTGACCTAGGCGATGGTGACGAGGCCGGCGATGAGCAAAAGCAACCGCGGGCCGAAGCGTCGGAAGCGCGGTAGTTTCATGGCACGCGGGGGGCGGGATCAGTAGGCCTTGAACGTGCCGCCGGAGGGGGCGCGGCGGATGCGGCGATCAGGTTTTAGTTTGAACTGGAAGGTTTCCTTGAGATCGGCGTCCGGGGTGATTTCAACTTCGCGCGAGATGGAGCGGGTGAGGCGAGGGTGCCATATTTCAAGGGTGTAGCGACCGGGCGGCAGGTCGGCCACGGAGGCGGTTCCGGTGGCGTCGGATACGGAGAACCAGGGGGTGTCCAGCACGACGACGTAGGCGACCATCCAGTCGTGGATATTGCAGCCGAGGGTGACGATGCCGGGTTGGTCGAAGACGATGGATTCGCTCGCTCCGCTGTCGTAGAGCGGCTTCTCGAAGGGTTTGGCACGAGAGACGGTGTAGATGTGGTGCTGGATCGGATCTTTGTTGGGAAAATCAACCGAGGTGCCGGTGCGCACGGCGGTGACGTAGGGGCGGTATTCTTCGCCGAGTTGGGCGATCTCGACGGTGGGGTTTGTGGTGGCGGCGGGCGCGGGGGCGTCCAGGGCGACGAGCGAAAGGACGGCATCCGCGATGGGTTGTCCGGCGGGGTCGCGGAGCTCCACGGAGACCCCCGCGCCGGGTAGGGAAAGGAGGGAGGTGGAGAGGAGGGCGGCGAGCACGGCCAGCCGGGTGCGGGGCGTCATGGTGTGGGCGGGTTGTCGATTAGAAACGTTAGAGGGCGCCGACGCTGAAAATGTCCTGCCGGTAGCCGACTTCGACGACGTTAAAGGCGTGGTTGCGCTCGTAGCGGATGCTGAGCGCGAGGTGGTCGGTGAGGGCGGGGCTGAATTCGAAATAAAAATAATCCACGTCGCCTCGGACCCGGTAGGCGATCCAGCCGGGGCCGAAGACGTCGGTGACGGTCTGCGGGATGGCGGCGTAATAGGCGGCGATGTCGGGGCCGAGGGCGCCGCCGAGCGCGCCGGCGAAGCGCGCGGCGGAGGCGCCGACGGTGAACGTGCCGTCGAGGTAGCCGCCGCCGAAGCTGAAGCGAAGGCGGTCGGTGGGATCGAAGTTTACCCGGCCCTCGATGCCGCGGTGTTGCACGTCGAAGGTGCGGGAATCGGCGACGTGTTCCTGCCATTCGCCGCGGACTTGGGCGGAGAAGAGCGGGCCGAAGCGCTTGGACAAGGTGAGCGCGCCTTGGAGCGTGACGCCGTTGTTTTCGCTCACGCGGGCGAGCTTGCCGAGTGCGGCGGTCTCGAGGGTGAGAACCGGGGCGTCGGGGCCGAGGCCGAATTTTTTGCGAAGGAAGGCGCGCGGGCTGATCGTGGCTTCGTCGGCGCGGTGGAATTCGGGAACGGCGAGAGCGGAGGCCTCGATCAGGAGTTCACCCGAGAGGCCGGAGGCGAGCTGGCGGCCGGCGCCGGCGGAGAGGTCGATTTGGATGCTGGAGGTGTCGCGAAAATCGGTCGCGCCCGAGGCGCGTCCGAGATTTTCCGTCCAAAGATAGGTGGCAGCCGCGGAGTAGTTGAGGTTGGGGGCTGCGACGGCGGAAACGGGAAGGAAGGCGAGGAACGCGGTGAGGGCGAGGAGCGTGGAGAACACGGAGCAGACGGTGAGCGCTGGCGTCGGGGGGAGGGAGTGCGTGAT
>DAIPIP010000071.1:0-13541 GCA_036770725.1 Opitutaceae bacterium | reverse complement strand
TATGGCAGGCTTGGGGCGGCACGGACGTCTCACCCGGGCTTGTTGATTTATACCAATCACCCGATGCTTTTAGACTTCTGGCCGCGATCTGTAGGCCAGGCCGCTGGTCTGGCTTCGCTCTTGGGCAGCAGCCCGACCACCGGTCGGGCCTACATCCTAAAGTCCAAATTCAATATGCGTATGTTATTAGGTGGAATGCGTTGTCCCCAACGTGTTGACGCGGTCCCGTTGTGCTCTGCAGAAAGCGCGTTGGGGTCAACGCGCGCCACCTCGAGTCCGGGTTGAATGAGGAGTGCGGGGCGAGTCGCCCGTGCCACTCCGAGGCGGCTGTAACGCTTGAAATGCGCTTGCTTCGTTCGCGTCGGTTATCGCTTGCGAACAACGCCCAAATGCCCGGACGGCGATCAACCAATCAGACCGGTGGGGTCTTTTAGGTGTTTGGTCACTTCCGCTCCTTGGGGGGTGGAGAGGAGCAGGGTCTGCATTTCGCTCAGCAGTTTTTCGCGCACGTCGAGTTCGGCGGCGCGGGCGTCGAGGCGCTTGGACATGGCTTCGAGTTGGGGGGAGCCGAGGGTGGATGCGCCGCCGACGGAGCCGACGTCGGAGTCGGTCTGCATGCGGGCGATTTGGCGGTCGAGCCTGCGGGTGCGTTCGCGGAGATCCTGCTCGCGGCGGGCGATCCGGTCTTTTTCGAGGGCGATGGCTTTTTCTTGTTCGGCGAGTGATTCGGCGCGGCGGGAGAGTTCTTCGGCGCGGCGAGCCAGGGTGGTGGAGTCGCCCTCGCCGGTGGAGAAGGCGTTGAATGTGCGGAGAAAAGTGACGGCGTCGCGGTAGTCGCGGCGGGTGAGCCTGGGCACGGCGGAGCGGAGAATCTGGCGAAGGTGGATGGCGTCGATGTATTGGGTGATGACGTCGCGCAGGCCGCAGCGTATGGAGGCCACGAGGAGGGGTAGGGTGGGTTTGGCGCAGAGCAGCACGCCGTGGCCGAGGCCGTGGTGCTTGCGCATTTCCACCACTTTTGCCGTGGCCGCGTTCAGGCATTCGGGGCTCATGTTGCGGGCGTCGAGCACGAGCAGGTTCACGTTGCGGGAGGGCGCGCGCTCGACGCCGGGAGCGGCGGCGTGGTGGTGAATGTGCTGGGTGGAGAGAGCGTCGCTTTTACCAGCGGTGAGAATCACAATGTGCATGGGGCGAACAGGAGTCGGGGTGGGGTGGCACCCGATTTAGACGGCAAACTGGGGCGCAAGGTCCAGTTTGGCCTCATTCTTGGCGATCTCAATCAGGGTGTCGCGAAGTCGGGGATCGGTGAATTCAAATTCGGGGCCCACGGCGGAGACCGATTCGACACCCGAGGCTTTTAAGACGTCGGGCGGAATCTTGAGGAAGATTTTGAGCAGGAGGAGCTGTCCGGGGATGCCGCCGCCGGCGGTCGCGGCGATGGCGTCGAGCACGGGGCGGAGCTTCCAGGCGCGGGGGCCTTCCTGGGGGGCGGCGGGGCGGGCGGCGCCGATGCGCAGGGATACAAGCGAGGGGGTGCGGGCGACGGAGGAGGCGATGCGGATGGCCACTATGGCATCACCGGCGGCGCGGGTGGCGGCGGGCTCGGCGGTTTTGGGGCGAATGGCGAATTCGTTCCAGCCGATGGATTTGGCTTGGATGATACCGGAATCGCGCAGGCGTTCGAGCGCATCGAGGACGGCGGGCACGGGGGTGAGCAGCGCGGCGGCGATCTGGCGGGCGCTGGAGGGCTCTTCGAGGAGGGAGAAGACGGCCCAGACCTCGGGCGGGAATTCGAGCGAGGCGACGCGGGACTCGAAATCTTTTGCGCGGATGAAACGGGCTTCGGCGTCGATGGGGGGCATGGGGGAGGACTTGGGTGGGTTGGCGGAGCCGGGCGAATCAGCCTATCTGCTTGTCTTCGGCGGCGTCGGCTTCGGCGGAATCGACTTCTTTACTGAGGGCGATAAGGAGGCGGGAGGAGAGCTGGCGCCAGGTGATGGGCAGCACGTAGAGGGGGACGTTGCGGACGGTGTGAACGGAGAGGGGGCGGGCTTGGAGGATGAAGGGCGGGGAAATCATGAAGCTGCCGCCGAGTTGCTCGCGGGCGTTGCCGGAGATGGTGTTGGTGATCTCGCCGACGAGTTCGGCGCAGAGGTTGTCGTCGGGCTTGGTTTCGCCGAGAATGGGCAGGAGGGCGTTTAGCTTTTCGCGGGGGGCGGTGAAGTAGATGTTGCCTCGGTAGGAGCCGCTGATGCCGATGACGGCGGAGAAGCCGAGGCCGGCGGATTCTTGTTCGCCGCCGAGGTAGGGGGTTCCGAGGGCGGCGCCGCTGGCACCGATGGCTTCGAAGTAGCGAAGGGTGCTTTTGGAAAAGACTTTGAGGATGTATTCTTCCATGGGACGAGGGCTGGAGCTGGGGCCGGGGCGGGGACTTAGTCGCTGAGAATATCGTCCAGGGCTTCCTGGATGCTTTCAATGCTGATGGGTTTGAGGAGGAAGCCGGAGGCGCCGCGTTTGATGGCTTCGACGGCGGTGGATTTATCGGCGAGGGCGGAGACGATGAGGATGACGGCGTCAGGGTTTTTACGCAGGATGCGGGCCACGGCGTCGAGGCCGTCCATCTCGGGCATGGTGATATCCATGGTGACGACGTCGGGTTTGAAGCGTTCGAATTCTTCGACGGCCTCACGGCCGTTTACGGCGACGCGAATTTCGGTAAAGCGTTCGCCGGACATGCAGCGCTCGATGGCGCGTCGCATGATGAGGGAGTCGTCAACGATGAGTAATTTCATGCGGAGTCGTTTTTAGGCCTGAGGGGGAAGGTAGATGTGGAATTCACAGAATTGACCGGGGGTGCTGTGGACCTCGATGAGGCCGCCGGCTTCGTCCACGATCTTGGATTTGATGATGTCCATGCCCATGCCGCGGCCGGAGTGCTCGCCGACTTGGGCGGCGGTGGAGAAGCCGGGCGAGAAGATGAGGGCGGCGAGTTCGTCGGGGGTGGCGACGGGGGCTTTTTCGGGGGCGAGGAGCTTGGCGGATACGCCGCGTTTGCGAAGGGCTTCTAGGTCGAGTCCGCGTCCGTCGTCGCGGAAGGAGAGGCCGAGCAGTCCCTCGGGGGTGGGGGGAAGGCCGCGGATGGTGAGCTGGGCGACGGGGGGCTTGCCGGCCGCGACGCGGGCGGCGGGGGCCTCGACGCTATGGGCGAGAGAGTTGCGGGTGAGCTGGATGAGGACGTCGCGCATCATGTCGAAGCGCCCGTAGCCGACGGTGTGAACGGCAAATTCGTCAACGGAGAGGGAGGAGGCTTTGTCGAGATCGCGGGCGGCGTTTTCGACCAACTCCTGGAGGTGGGCGACGAAGGCGGCGGCGGGGGAGGAGACGGTGGCGGCGGCGGGCGCTCCTCCGCCGGGGGTCATGGCGCGCAGGCCGGAGAGTTTGTCGCGCAGGTCGTGGAGATCGAGCAGGTCTTCGCGGAGGGTGGCCTCGCAGATGACGATGGGGAGGAGGTCGTCGCCTTGGAGGCGGGTGCGATCGACCAGTTCGGCGATCTTGGTTTCGAAGTCGTGGGCCGCTTTTTGGAAGTAGTTAAGTTTAAGGAGGGCGGCGTTGCCCTTGATGTTGTGGGCGGAGCGGAAGACGGTCTTGAGGCGCTGGCGCAGGGCGTCCGAGCCGAGGCCGCCGACTTTGGCGAAGTCTTCGGTGCGGAGGGTTTGGTTGATGTTGTCGAGTTCGGTTTCGACGACTTTGACGAAGCCGGCGAGTTCATCGGCGGGGACGTGGACGATGCCGAGGAGGATATCGAGCTGGCGCTCCTTGTGTTTTTCGGCCTCGCGCAGTTTTTTCTCGAGTTCGACCTGTTTGGTGATGTCGCGCACGGCGACGAAGACGCGAACGACTTTGCCGTTTTCGACGATGCGGCGGAAGTTGAAGCCGAGGTGGCGGTTCATGAAACCGCCTTCGGGGTTGACGAAGTTGATTTCGATTTCGCCAAGCGGGTTCACCTTAAGGACGGTTTTTTCCTTCTTGGTGACGTCGAAGAGGAGGGCGAAGTAGTCCTTGGTGGTGTTGAACATCTTCTCGGAGAGAAGGCGTTTAAGGATGTCGAAGAAGTTTTCGCCGGCGATGTCGGGGCGGCGGAAAATGTCGAGCAGGGCGCGGGAATGGTATTCGCCGATGATGCCTTCTTCATCGACGAGGAAGAGGCCTTCCTGGACGGTTTCCATGATGCGTCCGGTCTCCGATTTCGCGACGGAGAGGAGGGCGCTTTGGGCGCTGAACTTCTGGTTGCTCTCGGCGAGTTCGGCCAGGACCTTCTCGCGGCGCAGGCGCTCGGCGCGGGCGCGCTGCCAGAGGACTCCGCCGAGGAGGATGAGGATGGCGAGGGCGATGTGGATCTCGTTCGTCACGCCGGCTTCACGAAAGATGCCGTAGCCGGCGACCAGGAAGGTGAGGAGGATGACAAAAATCCCGACCCAGACGTCGATGCGTCCGATCTTCGCGATGGCGGAGACGTCGGTGGTCGGTTCCGGAGCCGGGGACTGGTTGGTGGTGCGAGGCGAGTTGGAAGCGGGGGGCATACGCGTGGTTTTTTGAAAGATGTGACGAAGTGGAAAACGGCCGGGAGAGCTGGAGGAAGTGACGTTGGGCGCAGAAAATTCGCCCTCGGTATTAACGAATGTTTTAGAGGGCTTATACGTGGCTTTTTACCTCTGTGATGCGAGATAAACCTTATAGTTTTACCGGGATTTTTCCACCTAGAAACAAAGGGGCAGATCACCTGCAACAAGGGGTAATGGATGGGTGAATACGGCCCGGCCGGACGGGCGCTTGGGGTGCGGGCAACGCACGCCGATCGAAGCGACGGTTTGGAGGAGGCTTCGCGCCTTGATCGCCTGATCTGGCTTACGGCCTTGCGCCCGCCGGGCGGGGCGATGCATTTCAGCCGTTTATGAAGGTCATGTTTACCGCCAAGGAATACACCCGTCTGCTCGAACTGGTTTATCTGGGTTCGCGTGTTGTCGCGGGCACGCGTCCGCCGGAAGAGGAGAATCCGCATCTCGCGCGTTTCGAGGAGATCCAGCAAAAATTGTTCGATCTTGCCACGCCGTTGGGGTGCGCCGACTTGGTGACGGTGGCGAGCAACGGTCTGCTGATGCCCTCGGAAAAACTGCTGGAGGACGAGCGGTTGCGGAAGATCGAGGGCGACTACGCGAACGACACGTTTTGGCACGAGTTGGTGGCGCGGTTGGCGGATCGCGACCTCGCGGCCGAGCAGGCGCGCGGGCACGCCAGCGGCAAGGATGGCCCGCCGATCGACGCGGATCATCGGTTGAAGGAAATCGAGGACGGGTATTGGGACGAGTTCGAGAAGCACGATCTGGCGCACTTCGTTTTGCTGAAGGGCGCGAAAGGATAACTCGGCCGGCGAAGCTGGTCGGCGTGTGGCGCCGGGAAGCCGGTGAGCGCCGGAAGCGCGGCTACGAATTCACTATTCAACATGAGCAACAGCGAAGCTTACGCCCGTGCGCGTGCCGCCATCGACGCGGCGCATGAGGCCGATCCGAAACGGGCGGCCGACGGGCGCGCGGCCGAGTTGGTTTACGCGGATCGCATGGAGGCGTGGGTGGCGCGGCTGGTTCCGGATGCTTCGGGAATCTTGCGGTTGGCGGCGCGGTGTCAGCATCTCGAGCGCTGGACCACGCCGCGCGCGAGTTACCCGATGGACAAGGTCGGGTATCACGCGTGGCGGCGCGGGCTCTACGTGAAGCAGGCGGAGCGGGCGCGGGAGTTGCTGCTCGCGGCCGGGGTGGGGGAGGCCGAGGCGGCGGAGGTGGCGACCTGGGTCTCGAAGACGGGGCTGAAAATCAACCGGGGCACGCAGGCGCTGGAGGACGCGGCGTGCCTGGTGTTTTTGGAAAACGAGATCGCGGATTTCGCGGCGGCGCACGCGGACTACACGGAGGAGAAATTCGTGGATATCCTGCGCAAAACGTGGCGCAAGATGAGCGCGGACGCGCAGGCGGCGGCGTTGGCGCTGGACTTGCCCGCACCCATCGCGGCGCTGGTGCGCAAGGCGCTGGGCTTGTAGTGGTTTTTTGACTACGGAGCGGACGTGGCGGGGCGGTCGCCCTTCAGCGCGATCTCGGCCTCGCATTCGGGCGAGCCGCGCGCGAGGTCGCGGCAGGTTTGGGGGCGGCGCTCGTAGATGGTGCAATAATACTCGCGCGCGCCGGGGCGGTCGGCGGCGGGTTTGATGGCGAGCGCGGCGCAGCGGCCGTCGATCATGCGCAGGTAGGCGCGGTGGCCGATGAAGTGGGCCAGGCGCGCGGCCTCGTCGCCGAGGCGGGTCCAGTCGTCGCCGGTCACGCGCACGTAGGTGTCGAGCCGCGAAAAGCAGCAGACCCCGCAGCGGATGCAGGCGACGGAATCGGCGGAGGCGTTCATGGAGCCCCGGGCGCGCGCGGCGACCCGGGAGGCGGTGGCGGTTACAGGAGTTTGAGGAGGAGCTTTTCGTAGTCCTCGGTGTCCATGGCGCCGACCTTGCGGTGGCGGATTTTGCCTTCGCGGTCGATCAGCAGGGTGGTGGGGATGGCCTCGATGCCGCCAAAGGCCTCGATCACTTCGGGCGTGGCGAGGGCGAGCGGATAGTTGATCGACATTTTTTTCGCGAAGGGCGGGACGACGGTTTCGCCTTTGCGGTCAACCGACACACCCACGATCACGAGGCCGCGGTCTGCGTATTTTTTCTGTAGAGCAACGTAGCCGGGAATTTCGTGGACGCACGGGCCGCACCAGGTGGCCCAGAAGTCCACCACGACGGTCTTGCCTTGAAGTTCATCGCGGCCGACGAGTTTGCCGTCGAGGGCGACAAGATTCCACGCGGGCGAATCGCCGAGCACGGGAAGCCCGGAGGAGGCGGCGGCGGCGGGGGGAGCCTCGGCGCGGAGCGAGGACGAGAGGTTGATTTCGCTCAAAAGCGAGAGGGCGGCGGCCAGGGAAAGGGCGGACGGGCGAAGCAGGGAACGTGGGTTCATGGGCGTTTTGGACAGCGAATACGCGCGGGGGATGCGTGTTCGCGAAAAAAATTACGTCCGCGCCGCCGAAAGCGGTGGTGGTCGGTGTCGAGATCAGACGCCGAGGCCGCCGAGTTCGAGGCCGAGGGTGGCGATGAACTTGCGCATGGCGGGTGTGAGCACGCGGCCCTTGCGGTGGAGGATGGCGAGCGGGCGGCTGAAGTCTTTGCCCTTGAGGGTAAGCATGGCGAGGGAGCCTGCTTTGATCTCCTGTTGCACGGTGGCCTGGGGCACGATGGCGATGCCGTGCTCGATCTCGACCGCGCGTTTCACGGTCTCGATGTTATCGAACTCCATCACGGGCTCGCAGTTCTCGAGCTTGTGCTCGCGAAAAATCTGATCGACCGCCTTGCGGGTGGGGATGTCGGGGTCGAAGCCGATGAACTTTTGCCCGGCGAGTTCAGGCACGGTGACCTCGCCCTTTTTGGCGAGCGGGTGATTGGGCGGGGTGATGAGGACGAGGCGGTCGTCGCGAAAGGGAACGATCTCGATCTGGCGCTGTTTTTGCGGGAAGGCGACGAGGCCGAAGTCCACCGAGTTGTGGAGGATGTCTTCGTAAACGAGATTGTTGCGGCGATATTCGACGCGGACGTTGACCGAGGGGTAGTCGTGCAGGAATTTTTTGATGTAGGGCGGCAGTTCGTGCAGGCCGATGGAATAGATGGTGGAGATGCGGATGGTGCCGCTGATGACCTTCTTCAGTTCCTGGAGGTCGGAATCGAGCTTGGCGTAGGTGTGCAGGATTTCCTTGGCGGACTCGTAAACCTGATAGCCCTCGCGGGTGAGTTGGAACTGCTTTTGGCTGCGGTCGATGAGCAGCGCCTTGAAGTGTTTTTCCATCGCGCGAGCCTGCTGGCTGACGGCGGACTGGGTGATGCCGTTGATCTTGGCGGCCTTGGAAAAGCTCTTCGTCTCCACGAGATCCGCGAAGATTTTGAAGTTCTCGATTTGCATGGGGGGTGGCGCGGGGTTGTGATGTTGGTATAACTGCATCTTATCAATCGGCAACTGAGAAAACCCCTGCGCCACATGATTACCTATGAAGATTTCTGTTTGAATGTGGCGGCGGTGGAGGCGCGTCTGGCGGCGGCGTGCGCGGCGGCCGGTCGGGCTCCGCACGAGGTGAAACTGCTGGCGGTGACCAAGACCCACCCGGCGGACGCGGCGGTTTACGCGGCGCGGCGCGGGTTGGAGGCGGTGGGGGAAAATCGGGTGCGGGAAGCGGCGGCGAAACGTCCGGAGGCGATTACGGCGGGCGCAGTCGCGCTGCGTTGGGAACTTATAGGTCACTTGCAGAGCAACAAGGCGCGGGCGGCGGCGGAAACCTTTGATCGTATCCAGAGTGTTGATACGGAAAAGCTCGCGCGGCGACTCGACCAGGCGGCGGGGGAGCTGGGGCGTCCGCTGGCGGTGTTGTTGCAGGTGAACGCGGGGCGCGATCCGGCGAAGTTTGGCTGCGAGATCGAGGAGGCGCCGAGGCTGCTGGAGGCGGTGCTTGGGTTGACGAATTTGCGCGTCGAGGGGCTGATGACGATCGCGCCGCTGGGCGCGGACGAGGCGGAGACGCGGGCGCACGCGAAACGCACGTTTGAGAATCTGCGCGCGCTGCGGGATGAGTTTGCGACGCGCTTCGGGGTGGCGTTGCCCGAGCTTTCGATGGGCATGAGCGGCGATTTGGAGGAGGCGGTGGCGGCGGGCAGCACATGTGTGCGGGTGGGCACGGCTTTGTTCGGGGCGCGGCAGGAAAAGTGAGCGGGGAGGGGTCGCTTCGGCGTTGCGAAACGGGGGTGGCGTGGCTTGGCTCCGGGTCGTGGAAACGCCAACCTTCAAGCCCGCCGAGAGCGATGCGCTAGCGACCTTGCTCGATGACACGAGCCCGGTGGTGCGGGCGCGTCTGCTCGATCATTTCGGGCGGCGGCCGGAGGAGGCTCGGCCGTTTTTGATCGGGTTGGCGGAGGGGAAAAACCGCGCGTTGGCGTGGCATGCGCGGTGGTTTTTGAACGAGCTGCGTTTCAGCGATCCGGTGGCGGAGTTTCGCGGGTTTATCCAGTCGTTGAACTACGAGCTGGAGACGGGCGCGCTGTTGTTGGCGCGAACGGTTTTGCCGGGCTTCGATGTGGGCGCGTGCGCGGAGGAGCTGGACCGGTTGGCGGCGCGTTGCCGTGAGCTGTTGGCGGAGCCGGCGTCGGCGCGCGAACGGTGCCGGGTCATCAATCGCGTGCTCTACCATGAGGCGGGGTTTCGCGGGAACACGGAGCACTACACGGACCCGTTGAACAGTTTGTTGCCCGAGGTGCTGACGCGCAAAAAGGGCATCCCGATCAGCCTCGGCATCGTATATCTGCTGGTGGCGCGACGTATCGGCATGGAGCTGGAACCGGTGGGTATGCCGGGGCATTTTTTGGTGGGGTGCTATTCCGAGGTGGAGCCGTTTTACATCGATGCGTTCGAGCAGGGCGCGTTTCGCAGCGCGTCGGAGTTGGTGCTGGCGCTGCGCGCGCAGGGTATTGAGCCGAGCCTGGGCGATCTGGCGCCTTCGCCGGTGCGCGAGGTGCTGGCGCGGTGCTGTCGCAATCTGGTGAACCACTACGCGGCGGGCGGCGACGAGGCGAAGGCGCGATTGTTCGAGAGTTTTGTCGCGGAGTTCGAGGCGGCTTACGAGCAGCGTAACACGGCGTGAGGCGACGGTTTATTTTGCCGCGAATAGACGCGAATTTTCTAAGAATGGTCGGAGTTGGCGGAGAATAGGATGGGCGGCGGTGGATGGGGCGGTTTTCTACCGGTATGGACACTGATCGGACTTACTCGCTGGATGATCTCGCTGGCTGGTCGCCCCCGGGGGTGGCGTTGGCGGTGCTGGGTTTTCCGATCCGGCACTCGATCAGCCCGGCGATGCACAACGCTGCGCTGGCGCGCATGGCGGAGCGCGACGCGGTGTATTCAGATTGGCACTACTTCCGCTTCGAGGTTCCGCCGGAGGAGCTGCCGCGCGCGCTGGGGCTTTTCAAAAAAGCAGGTTTCAAAGGCTTGAATCTTACCGTGCCGCACAAGGTTTTGGCCTATGATTTAGTTAATACTGTGGGCCGGGTTAAGGAGATTGGCGCGGTGAATACTTTAGTTTGGGACTCCGAATTTTGGTTCGGCTACAACACCGATGGGTATGGGCTGGCGTCCGGGCTGCGCGAGGATCTGGGCGTGGACCTGGCGGGGGCGCACGTTGTGTTGCTCGGCGCGGGCGGCGCGGCGCGGGGCGCGGCGGTGGAGTGTCTGGAGCGCGGCTGCGCCTCGCTTTGGATCGCGAACCGCACGCGGGCGAACTTGGACGGGTTGTTGCGCTTGCTCGCGCCGTTGGCGGGGGAAATTCCGGTGCACGGGTTCGCGCCGGAGGAAGCGGCGGAGGCGGCTGTGCCGGCTGGCGCGGTGGTGATCAACGCGACCAGCGCGGGCTTGAAGCCGGGCGATCCGATGCCGATCAAGCTTGGCGCGTTGCGCGGGGTGCGCGCGGTTTACGACATGATCTACAATCCGGCCGAGACGCCGTTGCTGGCGGCGGCGCGGGCGGCGGGTTTGCCGGCGGCGAACGGGCTTTCGATGCTCGTGCATCAAGGCGCGCGGGCCTTGGAAATCTGGAGCGGCGCGAGCGTGCCGGTGGACGCGATGGCGACGGCGGCGCGGGCGGCGATGCGGCGGTAACGTATTCAAGCGGGCGCCGCGCCCATGACTCGCGTTACAAGACCGCCCTCAAACCCGGGCCAGCGCGACATCGCTCCATTCGCCCATCACGCGGTGCTCCACCCGCCACCCGGCCGTCGCCGTCGCGAACGCCTCCCTGACGCGCTCGTTTTCGTGCGCGAGGATGCCGCTCAACACCAGCAGTCCGCCGGGTGCCACCGCGCCCACCAGCTCCGGAACGAAGCGCATCAACACATTCGCCTGGATGTTTGCCAACACCACCTCCGCCTGCGTGCCCTCGGGCAACCCCGTCACCAAGTCCGCCGTCGCGAAGCGCACCGCGCCCGCGAGGTTGTTCAGGGCCGCGTTCTCCTCGCTTACTCGCACCGCCTCGGCGTCGTTGTCGAAGCCCGCCACGTCGGTCCAGCCCAGCCGCACCGCCGACAAGGCAAGAATCCCCGAGCCGCAGCCCGCGTCGATCACGCGGCCCGCCGTGCCGTGCGACTCCGCCCGAGCCACCAGGCGCTCCACGCAGAGCCGCGTCGTTTCGTGGTTGCCGGTGCCGAACGCCAGCCCCGGGTCCAGCCAGATCGCGGTCTCGCCTTCGCCCAGCGCGTGGGTTGCGCGCTCCCACACCGGCACCCAATGCAGCCGGCCGCAGTGCCATGCTTTGAAATGCGCCTTGTAGCTGTCGCGCCAGTCTTGGTCGCCGAGCGCGCGCTCCTCCGTCTCGCCCGCGTTTGAGCCTTCCGGCAACAACCCGCGCAACTCCTGCCAACGCCCCCGCGCCTCCTCCGCCGAGGCGAAGATGCCGACGATCCACGCCCGCCCCGCGATCACATCCTGCAGCAGGCTCCAGCCCTCCACGCCCAGCTCCAGCATCACGTCGTCAATCGCATCCACGGCTACCGGCGCCACCTCCACCTTGAGCTCAAAAAGTTCCATAAGTTGACCAGCGTCCCCTCCCGCCCGCCGAACTTCAAGCCCCCGTTCCTCCCGCCGCGCGGCGCCGATCACTCCGTGACCCCGTAGCGCCTGGGCTCGAATCCGCGGGCGCGCAACGCGTCCGCCAGTTGCGCCATATTCAGCTTCGCCCCGGGTTTGATGCCGTGTTTTGCGAACCAGCCTTGGTTGACCTCCAGCGCCAGCGAATAGTCCAGGCCCGTCGAGTTCACCGGCGTTTCGTCGTAGGGGTAAAGTGGATACACCTCGCCCAGCGTGCCGTCCGGCGTGAAAAAACCGATGTCCAGCGGCAGTGGCGTGTTCTTCATCCAAAAGCTCAACTGCTGCGGCGCCGGATACACGAAAATCATGCCCTCGTCCGGCCCCAGTTCGCGCCGCCCCATCAGCCCGCGCTGCATCTCCGGCAGCGTCACCGCCACCTGCACGCGCAGCTCACGTGCGCCCACTTTCAGCGGGAAATACGCGTTCAGGTCCTTCGCGTCGGCCCCCCTGGCCACTGTAGGCGCCCCGGACTGTTCGTCGCCGGGCTCCGTGCCCCGCGAGCACCCAGCCAGCGCCACCGCGACCGCCGCCAAACCGATCCGAAGCATTTGATCCAAGTTCATATCGCCAATGCTTAAGCGCTCCGCCCCCCGCGCACAACTCCGCTTCCATTTTTGCGCCGTTTGCGCCTTTCTGCCGCAACATGCCCGCCAAACCGACCGCCCTGCTCTTTTACGCCGACACCCACACGAGCCGCGATCTTCTTCACCTCGGTCGCTTCGAGTGTCACGACCCCTTCCTCGCCCTCGCCTGGCGCGGCAAGAAAACCGCCGTCCTGAACGCCCTCGAATTTGGCCGCGGCCTCAAGGAATCCGCCTTCGACGAGATTCTTTCCTTGGAAACCCTCCAGGCCGAGATCAGCAAAACCCGCCCCGAACTTGGGCGCCCCGGCCCCGCCGACCTCGTCGCCCATCTGGCCGCCAAACGCCGCATCCCCGCCTTCACCGTCCCGGGCGATTTCCCCGCCCTGCTTCTTGAACAACTCCGCGCCCGCGGCCTCATCATCCACGTCGCCCCCGGCCTCGTCCTGCCCGAGCGCGAAATCAAAACACCCCGCGAAGCCGCCGCCATCCGCGCGGGCAACCGCGTGGCCGCCGCCGGTTTTGCCGCCGCCGAGGCCCTGCTCCGCCGAGCCACCATCTCCGGGCGAAAACTTCTCCTCGACGGCAAGCCCCTCACCTCCGAGCGCGTGCGCCTCGCGATCGAAATCGCCTGCCTCGAAGCCGGCGGACTCGCGCTCGACACTATCGTCGCCGGCGGCGACCAGGCCTGCGACCCGCACTGCCGCGGCACGGGCTCGCTGCGCGCCAACGAACTCGTCATCATCGACATTTTCCCGCGCCACACCGCCACCGGCTACCACGGCGACATGACCCGCACCTACCTGAAAGGTCGCGCTTCCGCCGAACAACGCGCCCTCGTCGAGGCCGTCGCCACCGCGCAAAAAGCCGCCCGCAAAGTTCTCCGCGCCGGCGTGATTTCGTCCGCCGTCCACGCCGAGTGTGTAAACGTGTTCACCGCGCGCGGCTACGAGACGAAATCCACGCCGAAGGGAGCGGTCGGCTTTTTCCACGGCACCGGCCACGGCCTCGGCCTGGCGGTCCACGAGGCTCCGCGCGTGAGCGCCCCGGTCAAGGAACCGCTTAAACTCGGCGCCGTCGTCACCGTGGAGCCGGGCCTCTACTACCCCGGCCTCGGCGGCTGCCGCATCGAGGACGTCGCCTGGCTCACCGAGTCCGGCCACAAACTCCTCAGCTCGCATCCCTACGCGTGGGAACTGGCCTGAAT
>DAIPIP010000258.1:0-3092 GCA_036770725.1 Opitutaceae bacterium | reverse complement strand
GAAGCGGCAGGATTAGCGACTTGACGGCTCGGGCGGCCGAGGGCTCAACGGCTCAGCGGACTTGCAGCGTGCTGCCGTCGTATTCGAGGCCGAGCGACGGGATGGTCACGGCCTTGCGGTCGCCTTCTTTTTTTACGGTGCCGGCGTGCCAGGCGAAGTAGCCGGAGTCCTTCGCGGCGGCGAGGGTTGCGGTGAGGTTTTCCTGCGAAACGTAGGCGGCGAAACCGATGCCTTGGTTAAAGGTCGCGTAAGCCTCGCGCAGGTCGATGGGGCCGGCCTCGCGCAAGAATTTGAACAACGCGGGCTCTTCGCCGGGCGTGGTGATCTCGTAGACGAAGGGCTCGTCGAGGCGCATGAGTTTGCGCCAGCCGTGGCCGGTGACGTGCGAGACGTAGTTCAGCTTGATGCCGCGCTTCTGGCACTCGGCGACAAACTTCACATAGATGACGGACGGCGCGAGCAGGGCCTCGCCGTAGGTGCGGGTGTCGCCGTGGCCGATGGGCGTCTGGTAGCCCTGCGGGAGTTTCGAGGCGATGAGGCGGCAGAGGGAGAGTCCGTTGGTCTGCACGCCGGAGCTGGCGAGAAACACGATCGCGTCGCCGTCGCGCACGTCGCCGGTGATGCGTTGCGACTTGGGCTCGACTTTGCCGATGGCGGAGCCGGCGAGCACGATGGCGTCGGCGTTGACGATGCCGCGCAGGGTCGGCGTCTCGCCGCCGCCCCAGACCGCGCCGGCCTGGCGGCAACCCTCGGCCCAGCCCTCGACGAGAGCTTCCATGCGGGCCGCGTCGGTGAACCAGGCGGACTCGCCGACCGCCGCGTGCATGGCGACGGAGATGGGCAAGGCGCCGCAGGTCACGAGGTCGTTGACGATGGTGGCGACGGTATCGATGGAGATCTCGCGGTAGAAATTTTTGCCGGTCTGCGCATAGACGGCGTCGGCCACGAGGTTCTTGGTGCCGAGACCCTCCTCGACGTGAGCGAGGAAGTGATCGTCGGCTTCCATGAGGTAGCAGCTCTCGCCGCGAGTGTTGGCGGGCTCGGCGTAGCCGTGCGAGGCGAGTTCGGGCGCGGTGGTCTTGGCGGCCTTTTGGCAGGCGCGCTTGAAGGCGTCGAGTTGGTCGTAGTTAACGCCGGAGGATTCGTAGGACAGAGACATATCGGAAAAGGGAGGGTTTGTTTACCGCGAATGAACGCGAAGGGACGCGAATAAAAGGCAGGAAATAGAAATGAATGGGTGAGCCGGATCAGCGGTTGCCTCTGTGGTAGCCGATCTTGGGTTTTGTGGTTTCGTCCTCGGGCGGAAGATTGAGGAGCGGCGAGAGGCGTTCGACGACTTCGCGGAGCACGACGTCGTGCTCAAGGAGCTTTTTGTCGATCTCGGCGAGGCGCTTCAGAACGCCGAGGTTGGAGCTGATTTGCTCGCGCATCTGAACGAATGCGCGGACCACGAAAACGCTCATCGCCACCGCGTGTTCGCTGCGCAAGACCATCGCGGCCATGATGGCACCGTGTTCGGTGAAGACCCAAGGGAGATACTTGGAGTGCTTGCCTCGGAGGGACTTGTTTAAGGTCACAATTTGTGACCTTAAAGCCTGACTTGAAGTCGCATTCTGCGACTTCATGCGCTCAACCTCTTCAGCCGTAAGCTGAAAGGCAAAGTCGGAAGGAAACTTGGCCGCGTTGCGACGGACTGCTTGATTATAAACCTTCGTTTCGACTCGGAACAGAGCAGCCAAATCGGAATCGAGCATTACCTTCTGCTTTCGCACAGCATAGATGCGAGGAAGCTCGGGCGAGGAGTCCATTGGTGCGGAGGATTCGTTGGTTTTCGCCTTCGCCATCGCTCAATACGCCCGGCCGCCTTCGCTGTTTTCGTAGTAGTTCACGTAGGCCTGGTTCACGACGCGGTAGCCGCCGCGCGTCGGGTATTTGCCGGAGAAATACCAGTCGCCCGTGTGGTTCGGGCAGGCGGCGTGCAGGTTGCTCAGGCTCTGGAAAATCACTTCGATCTCGCCGTTCCACTCCACGCCGGTGGGGCGCACGAACTCGGCGATCTTGGCGGAAATCTCCTCGGGCGTGAATTGCGCGTAGATCTGCTGCACGCAGTTGACCGACTCGCCCTTGGCCACGGCGTCGCGACATTTTGAATACACGTCCGCGAGCAAGTCGTGTTGTCCGCGCTCCTTGATGAGCGTGACGGCGGCCTCGAAGGCGATGAACTTGCCGAGCTGCGACATGTCGATGCCATAGCAGTCCGGGTAGCGGATCTGCGGCGCGGTCGAGACGATCACGATCTTGCGCGGCTGAAGGCGGGTGAGGATGCGCAGGATGGATTTACGCAACGTGGTGCCGCGCACGATGGAGTCGTCCACGCACACGAGGTTGTCTCCCGGCTGCACCGACCCGTAGCTGATGTCGTAAACATGGCTCGCGAGGTGGTTGCGCATGCTCTCCTGGCCGATGAAGGTGCGCAGCTTGATGTCCTTGGAGACGACCTTCTCGCCGCGCGGCCAGTTGTTGGTGATGAGGCTATCGAGCAGTTCGTCCGTGATTTCTCCCTTCGCGGCGGCGGCGAGGATATCGCGCTTCACCTCCGCACGGCGCTTCTCGCGCAGGCCATGCATGAGACCGAACCAGGCGACCTCTGCGGTATTGGGGATAGAACTAAAAACGGTGTGGCCCCAGTCGCCGTTGATCGCCTTCAGCACCTGGTCGGTGAGGCGCGCGCCGAGCTGCTTGCGCTCGCGATAGATGTCGAGGTCGTTGCCGCGCGAGAAATAGATGCGCTCGAACGAGCACGAGGCGCGGGGCAGCGGCGCGGTGAACTGGGTCTCGGAGATGCGACCGTCGCGCTTCATCACGATGACGTGGCCAGGTGGAACCTCTTTCACCTGCGGCGCGGAAAGGTCGAAAATCGTCTGCAATGGCGCGCGCTCCGACGCAAAGGCGATGACTTCGTCGTTCTGAAAAAAAAACGCGGGGCGGATGCCCGCCGGATCGCGCGCCACGAAGGCGTCGCCGTTGCCGATAAGACCGCACAGCGTGTATCCACCATCCCACTTCGCCGCCGAGCGGGTGATGACGCGCCC
>DAIPIP010000070.1:3880-13752 GCA_036770725.1 Opitutaceae bacterium | reverse complement strand
GAGGGACCGGCTCCGTCCGGTCCTCCGAAATGAACGAACGTAAAATCTCCTCTAAAGTTTTATGCAGAACTGTATAAAGTGTGG
This sequence comes from Opitutaceae bacterium, assembly GCA_036770725.1. Classification (GTDB taxonomy): domain Bacteria; phylum Verrucomicrobiota; class Verrucomicrobiia; order Opitutales; family Opitutaceae; genus IMCC26134_A. The sequence goes on along the minus strand of DAIPIP010000070.1, from coordinate 13,668 downwards.
TAATCTTCCGCGCTTTTTTCCAAGAATCATCCTGCGACGCCCGCCGGCGAGGGAGGCGTCGTTCCCCACCCAACCCCCCTCGCCCCCAAAAAATATGACCTCCCTGCACCCCGCCCTGCCGGACGCTCCGCGCGCTCCGTTTCCCCCCGCCCGCATCCGCCGCACCTCCTTCGCCCGCGTCGCCGCACTCGCCCTGGCCTGCCTCGCCTGCGCCGCCACCGCCCCGGCCGCTCTGCTCTGGAGCGAGACTTTCGACGACCTAAACTACCTCGACGGCATGTCGTCCGAACCCTGCGGCGACAAACTCTCCGGCTGCGACTGCGCCGACGGCGTCAGCCTGAAGATCACCACCAAGCACAAGCGCCTTGGCGCGGCCGCCATGCAGGCCCGCCTGACGAAATGCCACGAGCGCGCCGAGCTCCGTGAGAAGACCCGCAACCAACCCGCCGTCGGGGCCTCTCGCTACTACGGCTTCAGCCTGCGCCCGAACGATAACTTCGACATGGCGCGCTGGAGCATCGTCGCCCAATGGGCCCAGTGGTATTCCGGCGTTCCCAACTGGGCCAACGAGGGCGCTTGGAACTTCCTCGGGATCGAAAACGGCCGCTGGGTCTTCCGCGCCAAGTGGTCCGACGGCACCGCCCAAAACGTCAAGATCTCCAGCACTGACCTGGGGCCCGTCGTCCGCGGCTCCTTCACCGACTTCATCGTCATGGGCCGCTGGAATGCGATCTCGAATGGCGAACTCCAAGTCTGGGTCAAACAACCCGGCGAGACCAGCTACACGAAAAAGTTCTACAAGGCCGGCAGCGTGATGCTCGACGTGCCAAAGGCCCCCTACTTCAAGGTTGGCATCTACCGCGGCGACCCCAACTGGAGCAGCCCGCGCAGCGTGGACTATATGACGGTTGATGAAGTGAAAGTCGGCACGGCGTTTAACGACGTGCGCCTATAAACCCTCACTTCGTGTAATATACGATCCCCACCCGTGCGAACGGTCCAACCTGGCAAAAAGCCCCTGCTCCCCCGTGACGGCAAAGCAAACCTGGGTTGGACCGAAACGCACACCAATCGAATACATAACACAAAATACAGTCGGATACCTCGTAAACGCGCGTAATCCAAATCACTTCGGAGTCTCCAAGTCCGTCCTCAGCCCAGCCTAAGTCTGCAACGATTTTCAAAACCAAGAAGTCGCGACCAGGTGCATCGCTACTAAAAAAACAATACCCCTGCAGATACCAAGTTGCTTAAATGGCGCATCGTCCAATAATTCTAAAAAACGGCCACTCGGACAGCCCCCCCCTTACTAGTGTGACTTGGGTTTTGCCCACCCCGGGCTGCAAGCACCTTTCCCCACCCACCCACTCCGCAGAGCTAGCATACCGACTCGAACTCGGGCCGACATCGACAAGTCACCTATACACTTACCTCGAAGCCACCTTCACTCAGCATAACGACGCCAAACGGCAGACCACGCCGAATCTCACCTTAGACCCGAACAATAATTGGCCGTCCCAACGGATACTGATTCATGCACCCGACAAATTTAGCCCCCAAAACTATATTACCCAGCAAATTGAGACCAAATGGGTTCGCATTGCTTATAACCATCGTCTTGGTGGCCTTTTTAGTGTTGATATTAGTGGGTCTGGCTTCTTTCACGCGGGTTGAAACCCAAGTCGCCGGCAACGCCCAACAGCTCGCAAGCGCCCGCCAAAACGCACTCACCGGACTTAATATTGCACTGGGACAACTCCAACGCTACGCGGGACCTGATCAAAAGATTAGCGCGCGCGCTGATTTGATTCCAGGGCAAAATAACCCTCTTTACGTAGGCATATGGAGCAGCAATACCTCCAGCCCCCTAAACCCCGCCACTCCCGACGTATGGTTAGTTTCCGGAAACGAAGATCCAACCACACCGCTCGCCATCACTCCAAGCGATGATCTCACATCGGATTCACAGGCCGTAGTTTTAGTCGGTGAAGGCGGTGCCGGACCTGAAAACCCTGCCCCGGCGGAAAGACGGCATGTAAGAGCAAAGTTGCGCGAAATCACGTCAACGGTAGCGCCCGGGGCGGGTGGCACAGCTACACTGATCGGAGCCTACGCATACTGGGTCGGGGATGAAGGCGTAAAAGCCCGCTTTAACTTAGGCTCGCCTGCTTTTAGCACTGACCCGGGCATGCCGCCAACCCCGAGTGATGCCGCCTATGCTTTTGCTGGCGCATCGCGGGTTGCGGTTGAATTGATGGAGCGCGCACCCACTCCTTTGACCGGTGTGCCGACAGCATCATGGACCGATGACCTCTACCCGGTAGGCGCACCCAAGACCCAAGGAATCATCTCCTTGGAACAACTCCCGTTTCTGGCAACTTCAGGGGAAACAGCGGCGGCTCAGGGCGCATCCAAAGCACGTTTCCACGATCTTACGGCTCACTCTGCAAGCGTGATGGCCGACACCGCCGCCGGTGGTCTGCGTCAAGATTTAACCCGCATACTGGAATCATCATCCACAGGGCCCGCTGATAGCACACCTATATTCCCGGCCGTTGCTGGCGCCCCTTCCACTTATCCCCATCAAAACCCGCCCGCCTGGAGTCGTTTGCGCGATTGGTGGCAAACTTCGATTATAGACGGAGGAACGATAGCTCCCAGTTTGCCCGATTCAACATCCCCTCCCATAGCCCCGGTCGTATTATGGGCGGAGCTAGGACTTGGATTTTTTTATGAAACATTGCCAACCCCCGCCAACACCTACCGAATTCGTGCCCAAGCCTTCCCCAGACTGGTGCTATGGAACCCCTACAATGTCACCTTGGAAGGCGCAGTTTATGAATTCGCCTTCAGCACGGTTGCAAGTGACAACACTATAATACGGATTCAACGCTCCGGGGGCGATCAGTTCGTCCGGCTATTCTCATTCTTTGGCTATCGGTTTTCGGAAAACGACAGTTTTGATGGGCCACCCGTTGGAATGGGGGGGCAGCGGTTCCGCCGTTTCCGAGTTGACGTGCCGGACTTGGAGGCCGGTCAGGCGAAGGTGTTTTCGATCGCCCCTGCAAACAGTGGCAGCTCCTTCTCTCAAAATGTTACAACACTGGAGGAAGGTGATTTTCCGGCAACCTACACAGTTTTTGCGAGCGAATTTTATGATTATACAACGCCCACACCTCCCGACGATTTGGAGGGTATTGCCTTCGCCAACCAGACCAGCACCGCGTTTTTAAGAGCGGCGGGGGAAACACAATTTCACCTGCGTGCAGGATCGTTGCCACTTGTTTTTCCGAGCACGACGCCCAACAACGCCGTCCCCGTAGACGGCGTTTACAGGTTTGGAACTCGTCTGGGATTTCGCCAGATAAGCGGCTTAATAGGCGATAACACGCCTTTCGCCATTTCAGACAGTCCCAATATAGAGCCGCAATTAAGATTGGTGATGAGGATGCGCATGGCGAACGTTCACCCAAACCACCCGATGCGGTGGCTGGCCAACTCAAACGTCATGAGTTTTTATCTCGGGCGGCACGAAAGTGATGGCCCTGCACACCCTATTTACGATTTTGGTTTCTTCAGCGCCAGCTCCAATCGCATCAACAGTTCTCCGGATGACGAAGTTTCCGTGGGCAGAAACATGATCCTGCCCGGAGGCTCGGCCGCTCCGCTTCGCCTTCGACTGGTTGAGCCCCGACTCGGCGATCCCGGCCTCTACCAATCCATCGCGCAATTACAACACGCTCCCCTTAATGATACTTTGCTCGGCCCCTTATATGCCGTCGGCAACAGCCTGCAGAATCCGCGAATCATAAATCGGGCGACAACTTCTCGCCTGGCTGGAACCACGACGATCGCGGACCCCCTGTATGATTATTCGCATCTGCTCAACACCGCGCTGTGGGATCGTTACTTTTTTTCAACCGTTCCGGCTGGCTTGACTGATACGCAATTGGCCTCGCTTTCCTTTCGCTTGCCGAATTCCAGGCTACGTCCCTACGCGGCTGACTCCAGCTTACCGCCTGCAAGTGAACTCTTGAATCATGATACCGCAGCCGCCAATCTTCTGCTGCAAGGTGGTTTTAACATAAATTCCACCTCCGAGCAGGCTTGGCGCGCGGTCCTCGCCTCGGCCCATCGCTTGCCGTATAATCCCCAGACAGGCGATATTGATAGTGCCAACCCCTTGGAGCGACCGTTTTCTCGATTCCTGCGCCCAGGGGGAAATCAAACCGACCCTTGGCGGGGCTATCGTGAATTGACCGAGGCACAACACGCTGCCCTAGCCGCCGCCATTGTGGCGGAAATACGCCAACGCGGACCGTTTCGTTCACTTGCCGATTTTGTGAACCGTAGGCTGGACTCCGGGCCGACGGGACTAAAAGGCACCCTGCAAGCAGCCATTGATCGGGTGGATCTAGATACCAATCCTACAAGGCGTATTAATGGTCTAGCCCCATACAACCAAGATAATATAAATCTAGGCGACATACCCGGCGGATCATCTTTAGACATACAAGCCTACACCGGCACGGAAAACGGCGTCCCTCAACTCCCTGTATCCTCCCGCAACGCCTTCGGCCCCGGATATATCACCCAAGCGGACGTGCTATCTCGGATCGGTTCATTCATTAGCGCGCGATCAGACACCTTTCTGATTCGTGCGTATGGTGAGAGCCGCAACCCCGCCACTGGGCTCATCGAGGGCAAAGCATGGTGCGAAGCCGTCGCTCAACGCCTGCCCGAATATATTAATACCAATGATGCGGCGCACGCCGTGCCCTCCGAATCCGACAACACGCGATTTGGCCGACGCTTCGTGATCACCTCCTTCCGGTGGTTGACCCCCGAAGACATCTAAAACGTTGATGCAATCCACAACACTCATGCGCTTCCTAATATCCCTGTTTTCCATAAACATTTTTTCCGCCATCGGCTTGATTGCGGCCCCCGAGCCGCCGCCGGTTCGCGAATTACGAGTGCTCGCCTGGAGCCCGCTGCCCATTCCGATAAATTTCGGTGCGGGAGAAAAATCAAAGTCGGTCCAAGTATCGACCAGTCGTTTCACCATCGTGTTTCCGACCCCGGACGCGACGACCGTTGATTTCTCTGGAACCATAACCGACCCGGAACGGGGGCCGCGCATCATCCCGTATGCCAGCGCACCATGGCCGGCAGATCAAAGGCGAATGATTGGCCTGCTCATCCCCAACGGCACGATCGATGCGCCGCGAGGACTGCTTGTTCTGTTACCGGATACCGAGGGCGTCCACACGGAGCATTCGATGCGCTTTCTCAATCTTACGCCGCTCTCGCTCGCTCTCCGAGCCGGCGAGATCACAGGCGCCTTGGAACCCAGAGGCGAATTAGTGATTCCGTTCAATCCCACGGAGGGGCGACTGCGTGTTGATTTGGCCATGGGTAAAAATCAAACGTGGACACGCGTCCTTGGCACAAATTTACCCACCGGCCCAAATCATAGGATTTTCGCGATTATTCGCCCGCCTCGTAATCTCGAACCGGGGACTGAGACGGATAGCCCAGACATCAGTCTTGTGATGGATCGAACATCAAAGCCCCCGGCCGCTACAGAACTGCTCCCGACGGTTGATCCGATAGGCGACCAACCCACAAAATAATACAGACGAAAAGAATATATAGGCGAGCCAGACGGAATCATTTCTCCACGACAACCAGCTCGTCCTCCCGACAGACCGGCTGTGCCATATGATCGGGCGCATAAACATCTGTATTATGTAATTACGCGCGAGACGCCCCGTGAATCACAAAAAAACATGATATAATACCTTACATCTCACCCTCTCAGGCTCGGGGGAGCGCTTATTCATACCCGCTTTCCCCCGCTTTCCCCCCGCTTTCTCAGCCCCCCCACATACTCGATGAAAAAAGTTACCTACCTGCTATGCTCCCTGTTAGCGTTTACCCCAAGCCTCTCCGCCGCCCTCATCTGGAGCGAAGACTTTGACGACAACAACTGGGACGGCACCCTGAACATGGAAAGCGGATCGGGCATCGCCTCCCCCCAGGGGTGCGCGGGCACGATCAGTTTCTCGACCGTCACCTCCCCCACCCGACTTGGCAGCCGCTCCGCGCGCACCGTCCTGAAAAAATGCCAGGGCCGCGCCGAGTTTCGCGAAAAAAGCCGCAACTACCCCGCCGCCGGCGACGAGCGCTTCTACGGCTTCAGCCTGTATCCAGCCGCCAACTACGACACCGGCCCCATCACCCTCGTGATGCAGGGAGCCCAGTGGTATCCCGAAATCCCCAACTGGGCCCAGGGTGCCTGGCACCGCATCGAGATCGACGGTGGTCGTTGGTATTACATTTATAAATATTCCGACAACGGCGCCACCGGCTCCTCCGGCATCCGCGAAAACCGCATCGATCTCGGCCCCGTCGCTCGCGGCCAGTGGACCGACTTCGTCATCCAGGCGCGTTGGTCTTTCAACAACAACGGATTCATCAAAGTCTGGATACGACCCCCTGGCGGGAGCTACACCGTCAAACACGAACGAACCGGTTGGGTGCTCGTAAACGTCCCGCAAGTCCCCTACCTGAAACTCGGTCAATACCGCAGCGCGCCAAACTGGCCCGGCGTCAACTCCGAGGAATTCCTCTATATCGACGAAATCAAAGTGGGGACGACCTACAACGACGTCGCCATCGGGTCCGGCGGTTCGGGTGCCTTCCCCAATCCGAGCGCCTGGTATAACCTCCGCAACACCGCCCACGGCACGCGTTACCTCCGCGCGGGCAATTCCGGCGAAGGCTGGAACGTTAACACCTCGACGGGCACGGCGTCTTGGGAGCGCTGGCGCTTTGTCGATGCCGGCGGCGGCTTCTTCTACGTGCGCAACTACTCGCATGGCGGAAACCGCAACCTGCAGGCCCTGAACACCACCGCCAACTGGAATGTCGCCACGACCACCAACACCGGAAGCTGGGAAAAATGGAGCCTCGTTCCGGCGGGCGGCAACTATATCATCCGCAACTCCGATCACGGCGGAGGCCGCCACCTTCGAGCCTTCTCCTCCGCGGGTGGCTTTAACGTGGATACGGGCCAAAACTCGGGCACCTGGGAAACCTGGTCCATCATCCAGAATTAGTCGCCCGGCTCCCGCCGCCTCGATCCCTGTTCCGCAGCCATGTGGAACAGGGCTTTCCCGTCTCTTAGGAGCGAGCAAGACATGAACATTCACCAACCCCGCAAGACCCCCGGCTCTCTCCGGCGCTGGAGCCTCGGCCTGGGCACGGTTTTCGCGCTCGGCTGGCTTGCCCTCCACCTAAATCCGCCTGCTCGGCCCGACCCCGCCAATCCCGCCGGCCCCCCACTCCCCCCGTCCCCTGTTCTCGCACACGCGAGCCCTGAAACACCCGTCCTCGCACCGACCGTCCCCGCCTACCCGACCGAACCGACGAATGCACTCAGGAGATTTTTGCGGAACATGGAGGACTGCGACTGTCCGGAACTCCTCGGCCCCTTCTTCGCCCGACACCTGACCCCGGAAAACGCGCACGACTTTTTGGCGCTACTGCAAGAGCGCGACCAGTGGCAGGAAATCGCCGTCTTGCTCACCTTTTGGGCGAAACTTGATCCCGAGGAAGCCTTCCTCACCGCCTTTCACCACCTCTCCGCCGAGCACTACGAAACCAGCGCCTCGGCCCTGCTCGACCAATGGCTCGCCCGGGCCGATGCCGAGACCGTCTTCGCCCACCTCAACCAATCGAACGACCCGGATCGCGTCGTCCTCCTGATCGAGTCGATGGCCCGCCAAACCTCACGACTGGACCCGACGGAGTTGCACGCCTGGCTCTCCCGGTGGACCCAGCCGCGTCTTCGCGCCGAGGCCGAACACGCCCTCTTCTCCGCCCTCGCCCGGAACGATCCGCAACGGGGCGCCGACTTTTTCGCGTCCCGGCCCGATTTCCAGCTCCGCGAAGTCGTTCCCCTGATCATCGGCCGTCAATGGATGGTGAGCGACCCCGCCGCCGCCATCGCCTGGACGCTCACGCTTCCGCCCGAGATAGCCGAGACCGCCTTTGCCGAAGGCATCGGCGCCCTCGGCTTGGTCGATCCGCTCCGAGCCGAGCAAACTCTGGTTCAATTTCTGGAAAACACCCCTGCCGCCGATCATCCCTTTTCGCCCGATCTCGCCCTGTTCGAGCTGATCATCCTCCTCGCGCGAACCCACCCCGACCAAGCCGCCCGCTGGACCCACCTCGTCCACAACCCCGACCTCCGCGAGGCCGGCAAACAGCTGCTCTCCCGCCGCTGAACTGCCTCCCGTGTCGTCGCCCGCCAGCCACCACGATAGGCAAGACCTTACCCTGTGCCCGCCTCACCTCGCGGGCACCACCCACTGAAACGATTTCCAACCCCGCCCGCTCGTTATTCGCGCGGGCTTTTCCGAAATCCTTCGCGCCCTCCGACGGAACCCCCCGCCGCCGGATTGCTTCCGCCATAACGCCCACCCCCCAAAAAAACACCCCATGAAAGCCCTGTCCGTTTGTCTCTTCGCCGTGCTGGCCATCGCCGGCTCGCTCCAAGCCCGCAACCCTTGGCTCGAGCCGTTCCACGAAAACAGCATCTGGAACCACCCCATCGGCTCCGGCGCCCAACTCGTCCACGCCGGCCTCACCGCCCAGCCCAACCTCGATGTGGACAAAGAAATCCACCTCCAAGTCGGCGCTTCCGACCCCATCGTCGATATTTACGTCCCCGGCTCCTGGGAGGATCGTTGGCCCGGCTCCTACGCCGCCTGGCAAGGCAAGATGCGCCTGCCCTCCTCGTTCACCATCGCCGACGCCGCCCCGCCCCAGACGCCCAACAACCCCTCGGCCTTCCTCATGCCCGACAAGGCCACCCTCGTGCAACTCGCCCCCCTCGCCCGCGTCACCGCCGGCGCGCACGTCGTCGGCTACCGTTACAAAAACGTTTTCCTCTACGGCATGGGCGAGGCGGGCAGCCACTCCGGCTCCGAACTCTCCGGCTTCGGCGGCAGCATCCGCTCCCACGAATGGGGCTCCGACAAGACCATCACCCACGCCCTCAAGCTCAACGTCCAGGCCTCCAAGTTCCTCTCCTACAACTCCACCAACAAGGGCTACCGTTGGCCCGCCACCACCGCCGACGGCTACGCCAACGGCCACTACAAGGGCACCAAGTCCGCCACCCGCATGGGCGCGCTGCTCACCTTCCAGCCCAGCGCCACCCACTCCTCCATCGGCGGCCTCTCCACCTGGCAGGGCAGAAAGATCTTCGACGCCATCTACAAATACGGAATCTACATCGTCGAGGACACCTACTGGAACGCCTACGCCCTCAACGCCGAACGCTCCGTCAACATCCCCATCGGCGACGCCAACTTCCGCGCCGACATCAACAAAATCGTCCAGCACCTCCACGTGGTGAACAACAACTCCGCCACCAACATCGGCGGCGGCGGCACCCTGCGCGCCCCGAAAAAAACCTCCCTCGGCGCCCCCATCGGAGCCCAGATCACCCTCCGCGCCAACGCCAACACCCAGTTCGTCACCGCCGGACCCACCGGCTGGAACAACCTGCTCGCCTCCCGCACCGGCGCCCGCGTCGCCGAGACCTTCCAGGTCGTGGACGCCGGCGGCGGCTACATCGCCCTGCGCTCCATCGTGAACAACCGCTACGTCACCGTCAGCTCCAACGCCGACATCCTCGTCGCCAACGTGCAAAACCACAGCACCTGGGAACACTTCACCTGGCACTACCACGACAACGGCAAATCCATCGCCCT
>DAIPIP010000070.1:0-3780 GCA_036770725.1 Opitutaceae bacterium | reverse complement strand
CTCGTCGCCCGCATGACCCTGCCCGAAAAGGTCGGCCAGATCATGCAGCTCAACGGCCAGTTCGAACTCGCCGCGCGCATCCGCGACTTTCAACCCGGCTCCATGCTCCACGTCGTCGGGGACGCGGTCAACCAGGCCATCGACCTCGCCGCCCGGACCCGCCTCGGCATCCCCGTGCTCCTCGCCGAGGACTGCATCCACGGCCACTCCTTCTGGAAGGGCGCCACCATCTTCCCCACCCAGATGGCCCTCGCCTGCTCCTGGGACCCCGCCCTCCTCGAACAGGTCGCCCGCATCACCGCCCGCGAGGTCGCCGCCACCGGCATCGCCTGGACCTTCTCCCCCGTCCTCTGCCTCACCCGCGACCTGCGCTGGGGCCGCGTCGGCGAGACCTTCGGCGAGGACCCGCTCCTCATCGGCGAACTCGGCGCCGCCATGATCCGCGGCTACCAGGGCCGCGGCCTCGCCGACCCCGACGCCATCCTCGCCACCGCCAAACACTACACCGGCTACTCCGAGACCCACGGCGGCCGCGACGCCTCCGAGGCCGACCTCTCCCGCCGCAAGCTCCGCACCTACTTCTTCCGCGCCTTCCACCGCGCCGTCCAGGCCGGAGCCCAGACCTTCATGACCGGTTACCAATCCATCGAAGGCGTGCCTTCCACCGCCAACCGCTGGCTCCTCACCGAGGTCCTCCGCGAGGAATGGGGCTATCAGGGCATCGTCGTCACCGATTGGGACAACGTCGGCCGCATGCACTGGGAGCAAAAGGTCGTGCCCGATCTCAAATACGCCGCCGCCCTCGCCGTGCGCGCCGGCAACGACCTCATGATGGAGACGCCCGGCTTCCACGCCGCCGCCCTCCAGGCCATCGAAGAGGGCCTGCTCACCGAGGCCGAGATCGACGTGCCCCTCCGCCGCGTGCTCCTGCTCAAGTTCCGCCTCGGCCTCTTCGAAAATCCCCGCCGACCCCGCCTCGACGCCCTCCCCGCCCTGCTCAACTGCGCCGAACACCGCGCCGCCAACCTCGAAAGCGCCCGCCGCTCCCTCGTCCTCCTGCGCAACGACGGCCTCCTCCCCCTCGCCCCCGCCGCCCACCGCCGCATCGCCGTCGTCGGCCCCAACGCCGACTCCGCCCTCGCCCAGCTCGGCGACTGGACCCTCGGCTCCACGCAATATCCCGCCTCCTACGGCGCCCAGCCCCGCGAGCTCACCACCACCGTGCTCGACGGCCTCCGCGCCCGCGCCCCCGAGGGCGTCGCGATCTCCCACGCCCCGGGCTGCGTGCGCGGCGCCGACCTCGCCGCCACCATCGCCGAGGCCGTCGCCGCCGCCCGCGAGGCCGAGCTCGTCGTCGCCGTCGTCGGCGACACCATCGACTACATCGGCGAGGCCCGCAGCACCGCCACCCTCGAGCTCCAGGACGGGCAACAGGAGCTGCTCGCCGCCCTCGCCGCCACCGGCCGCCCGCTCGTGGTCGTGCTCATCAACAGCAAGCCCCTCGTCCTCCCGCCCGCCGCCCTCCAGGCCGCCGCCCTCGTCGAGGCCTTCAACCCCGGCATGCTCGGCGGCCGCGCCGTCGCCGAGTTGCTCTGGGGCGACTTCAACCCCTCCGGCAAACTCTGCGTCAGCTTCCCGCGCCACGTCGGCCAGCAGCCGATTTTCTACAGCCAGGTGCGCGGCCAGCACGGCGACCGCTACGCCGACCTCACCCAGGACCCGCAGTTTCCCTTCGGCCACGGCCTCGCCTACACCGCCTACCGTTACCACGACCTCGAGGTCCTCACCCCGACCCTCGCCCCCGGCGAGGCGGCCCGCGTGCGTATTCAAATCACCAATACCGGCTCGCGCGCCGGCGAGGAGATCGCCCAGCTCTACATCCACGACGAGGTCGCGTCCGTCACCTGGGTGGGCATCGAATTGAAGGGTTTTCAACGCGTGCCGCTCGCGCCGGGCGAGACCCGCGCGGTCGAGTTCACCGTGGCCTACGACGAGTTCTCCATCGTGGACGCCGCCGGCCACCGCGTGGTCGAGCCCGGCGTTTTCCAAATCCTCGTCGGCCCCTCCTCCCGCCGCGCCGACCTGCTCGAAGCACGCCTCAGCGTCGTCGCCGCTTGTTGAAACGATTTTCAAAATCGCGCGCTGCCCATTCGGGGGAGGTTTTCACCACAAAGGGTCGGTTCCTCCGGCACTTTTCAATCCCCCTAAGTCCCTGACTGTGCCCGTCCCCACCCGCACTCCTAGCCACCCAACCCACACCCACCACTGCCCATGAACACCCTGTCCAAAGTCGCCGCCGCCACGCTCGGCGCCCTCCTCCTCGCCGGCTCCGCCTCCGCGCTGACCCTGCTCAGTTACGATTTTAGCGCCCCGATCCCCGATACCGGTAGCCGCGATTTCACCCCCTCCTTCATCGATCCCGCCTACACCGGCTCCGCCAGCACCATCACCCGCACCGACGACCACGCCGTCAACTGGGGTGCCGACGGCTGGAGCGGCGGCTCGGGCGGCACCATGTCTTGGTCCGGCTCGGCGACGTCACCCGACTTCACGCTTTCCTTCGACGGCGCCGGCTTCACCGACTTCTCCGTCAGCTTCGGCTACATCAACGAGCACTCCGCCGCAGTCGCCTACACGCTCGATTATAGCATCAATGGCGGCGGCACCTTTCAGGACACCGGCCTCTCCGGCTCCTTCGTCGCCCACAACGGCGGCAGCGGCCCGGGCAGCGTCGTCCTGGTGGATCTCGCCTCGGTCCCCGCCCTGAACGGCCAGTCCGGCATCGCCCTGCGCTTCAACATCGCGGGCCTCAACACCACGCTGAAAATCGACGACGTCGCGCTCTCCGGCTCCGCCATCCCCGAGCCCTCCAGCACCGCCGCCCTCGCCGGCCTGGCCATGCTGGCAGCGACCACTCTGCGTCGCCGCCGCGCCCCTCGCGTGGCGTCGCCCGTCGCCTGACCATTCTCGCGCGGCGACATCACCGGCGACACCCCGACCTGCTCGAAGCGCGCCTCACCGTCGCCTCCGCCTGAAGTCTCATGAACGCCGCCTCCGTCTTCCCCTCGCTCGATTCTCGCCTGCGCTTTCGCCCGCTGAAGCGCGGCGTCGGCGAGGCGGGTTTTCTGCACCTCGGGCTCGCCGCCCCCGCCACGCTCGCGCGCGTGCCGCTCGGCCCCGTGACCGGGCTGCGTCGCCACGTCGCCCTCCACCGCTACGAATCGTTCTGGATGAAACCCGCCGTCGGCGAAGCGGGCGCCTCCGCCGTGCCCGGCGAAACACAGTTCCTCCTCGCCGAACTCCCGCGCGGTCGCCACCTGTTGCTCGTCCCGCTGGCGGTCGGTCCCTTCCGCTGCTCGCTGCGCGGCACGCCCGCCGGCCTCGAACTCGTCGCCGAAACCGGAGATCCCGCCACGCCCGCCCGCGAGGGCGTCGCCGCCTACCTCGCCCTCGGGCGCGATCCGCACGCCCTGGTGCGCGTCGGCGCCGCCGCCGTCGCCCGCGCCTTCGGCGCCACCCCGCGCGCCGCCAAACCGACGCCCGATTTCGCCGACGATTTCGGCTGGTGCACCTGGGACGCGTTTTATCACGACGTCACCCCCGTCGGCGTGCGCGCCGGACTCGCCGCCTTCCGCGAGGGCGGCGTCTCGCCGCGCTTCATGATCCTCGACGACGGCTGGCAACACGTCGTCCCCTCGCCCACCGGAGAGAACCGCCTCGCCTCCTTCGGCACCGATCCCGTCAAATTCCCCGAGGGCCTCGCCCCCCTCGTCGCCGAGG
>DAIPIP010000069.1:0-13760 GCA_036770725.1 Opitutaceae bacterium | reverse complement strand
CGAGGTGGTCCTTGAAGAACTCGACCGGGAGCTGGGTGAGCACGCCGGCGCCGTCGCCGGTGACGGCGTCGGCGTCGATGGCGCCGCGGTGGGCGAGGGCCTTGAGGGCGGTGAGGGCGCGGTTGAGCACGTCGTAGGAGCGCTCGCCGTTCATCTTGGCGATGAAGCCGACGCCGCATGCGTCATGCTCCTGATCGGCGGAGTAGAGGGGGGACGGGATGATGGCGGGCGAGGACGTGGCGGACATGTTGGTAAAGTGGAGTCGAGGAGGCGAAGGGACGAGTGGTCGAGGAGCTGGAGTGGAGCGCGTGTAGCAAAAAAAAGGCCGGCTGCGCGAGTGTCGCGAGAGCCGGCCCAAGGTCGGGTGGGAATGGAGCTCGCGGGGACTTAGAAGAAGCGGATGGTTTTGGCGGCCATCTTGGCGTGTTCCTCGTCCGAGCAACCGGCGTTGGTGGGCACGTCAACGGAGGCGTCCACGGGTTTTATCAGATCGTTGGCCAAAAGATAGTTTTCCACTTCCTCGCCGGAGACGTCGGCGAGCATGACGCCGTCGATCTCGACGCAGGGGGAAAGGGGTTGGCCGGACTTGGCGACCATCTCGGCGTAGTTGTCGCGGTTGTTGATGATGTCGATGTCTTCGAAGGCGAGGCCGTGCTTGCGCATGATGGCGCGCACGCCGTTGGACCAGCCGCAGGAAGGTTTGAGATAGGCTTTAATGTTCATGGCAGACACCGAATTCAGGACGCGAAAAGGCGCAAGGTAGGGAACGCGGGCGGGCGCGTGAAAGGAAAATTTGTCGCATGCGTAGCAAAAAACACGCCCGGGAGCCGGCGCATGGCTGGAATTGACCCGAAGGAGGCAAATCGCCGGAGTGGCGACGCGTTCCCTGCGGCGCATATGAAAACCATCCTCCTTTTGTTCGCGTCCAACGTGTTCATGACCCTCGCGTGGTATGGGCACCTGAAGTGGAAGTTCCTCGAAGGGAAGGCCCTGCTCACGGTGATCGTGGTGTCGTGGCTCATCGCCTTCTTCGAATACAGCCTCATGATCCCGGCCAACCGCATCGGTTACGCGCAAGGTTTCTCCGGCTATCAGCTCAAGGTCTTCCAGGAGGCGATCACCTTGGTGGTCTTCTTGGGCTTCGCGTGGTTGGTATTAAAGGAGCGTCTCACGTGGAACTATGCCGTGAGTTTCGCCCTCATCTTCCTCGCGGTCTGGTTCGCGGTGGCCTTCAAGCCCGAGGCGGCGGCCACGCCAACGGGGCATTGACCGCGAAAAAACTCTCTTTTCGCTCCAGCTCGCGCTTGCCAGCCGCCCTCAATCTCCTTCCCGTAGCCCTCATGCACATCTGGACAGTTGTCCAGCACTGCCGAAAATCACCCTCGTAACATCTACCGCGCTCCCGCGCCCCCTCCACATGTCAAAAGCCGCTCCCGCCAAAGTCGCCTCCGCCGCCCCCGCCGTCGTTTCCGCCGACCGCAAGACCCTCGATCTCGCCGTCAGCTCCATCACCAAACAATTCGGCGAAGGCTCCATCATGCGCCTCGGCGACAACCATAAGATGGCGGTCGAGACCGTCTCGACCGGCTCGCTCGCCATCGACCTCTGTCTCGGCGGCGGCGGTCTGCCCCGCGGTCGCATCATCGAGATCTACGGACCCGAGTCCTCCGGCAAGACCACCTTCTGTCTCAGTGTCATCGCCGAGGCCCAGCGCCGCGGCGGCCTCGCCGCCTTCATCGACGTCGAGCACGCCCTCGACCCGAAATACGCCCGCGTCGTTGGCGTGAAGCTCGACGACCTGCTCGTCTCCCAGCCCGACTCCGGCGAAGACGCGCTCAACATCACCGAGACCCTCATCCGTTCCAACGCGATCGACGTCATCGTCATCGACTCCGTCGCCGCCCTCATCACCAAGGCCGAGCTCGACGGCCAGATGGGCGACATGACCATGGGCTCGCAGGCCCGCCTCATGTCCCAGGCCATGCGCCGCCTCACCGCCGTGGTCAGCAAGACCAAGTGCATCTGCATTTTCACCAACCAGATTCGCGAGAAGATCGGCGTCATGTTCGGCAGCCCCGAGACCACCTCCGGCGGCCGCGCGCTGAAATTCTTCTCCTCCATCCGCCTCGACATCCGCCGCAAGGACCAGCTCAAGACGCCCGACGGAAAGATCATCGGCAATCGCACCAAGATCAAAGTGGTGAAGAACAAGATCGCCCCGCCCTTCACCGAGTGCGAATTCGACATCATGTATGACGAGGGCATCAGCCGCGCCGGTTCGCTCCTCGATCTTGGCATCGAGCACAAGATTCTCGAAAAGAAGGGCGCGTGGATCTCCTTCGAGGGCGAACTCGTCGGCCAGGGCCGCGACGCCGCCAAGGTCGCGTTCAAGGAAAAGCCCGAACTCGCCGCCAAGATCCAGGCCGCGATTTTGGAGAAGGTGAACGTAGCCGGCGGCATGGCCGTCACCGGCGCGGCCGAAGACTCCGAGTAAGTCTGCGGCATCCGCCGCCGCGACCGCGCAATCGCGCCATATGGCGTAGCCACCCTTCGCCAAAGGCCCGACGCTCTTCGCATAGTCCGCCGGATTTTCCCGGCGGGCTTTTTTATGCGCGAGTTGGTCGGGACTGAAAGAGCGATGATTTCGCCGGCGTTGTTCGCTTCGCCAAAATGTCCGCTTCCGCTTCGCGTCCGAAATGCTCAACGTTCCGTCATCATGATCAAAGGCCAGAAAGTCGTCTGCATTAACGACACCTTCCCCGCGCTCGTCCGCGCCATCTACAAGCAGCTCCCGGTCAAGGGAGTCACCTACACCATCCGCGAAGTTTTTCTCGGCCGCGAGAAGGTGGTGAAGGGCGGCGACTCCGCGACCGTGGGCCTCCTGCTCGCCGAACTCACCAACCCGCAGGACCCCTTCCATCAGGGCAAACAAGAACTCGGCTTCAGCTCCGAGCGCTTCGCGCCGCTTGAGGAAAAGACCGACGAAACCGCCATCGGCGAAGAGTCCGACGAACTCGTCGGCGCCGGCATGGGCGACGAGAAACCGCACTCCGGTTTCTGGCAGAACTGAGCGCCCCGAAAAATCGGGAGTCCAAGGAACGGCGACACTCCTGTCGCCGATGCCAAAACCGCGCACGCGAACGGCGACAAGCGTGTCGCCGCTGCTTGCTCGGTTCGCGCGTCGTCGCGTTCGTTCTCTTCGCCGCTCGCTCACCTCGCTCACCTCGCTCACGTGCGCGCTTCGCGCACACCATCGCGCTCCATGCGCGCACAAAAAACCGCCGTCTCCCGAAAGAGACGGCGGTCGTCGAGGACGGCTTCGAGAGCCGACGCTTAGGAGGAAGGATTACTTCTTCTTGGCGACGGGCTTCTTGGCGGCCGGCTTCTTGGCGGCGACGGCCTTCTTGGCCGGGGCGGCCTTGGCGGCCGGTTTCTTGGCGGCGGCCTTGGGGGCAGCCTTCTTGGCGGCGGGAGCCGCTTTCTTCACCGTCTTTTTGGCAGTAGCCATGATGTGTCTCCTTGTGTGTTTGGTTCTGGGTCTGACACCGGACGAAAACCTGGGGAGAGGTCCGCCGGACACCGCGCATTTTGCGCTGCGTGAGCGGCAGCATCCATGGGCGCGTGCTCTTTGCAAGCACACGTTGCAAACGTCGCGCGTTTTTCGCGTCCGGTCAAGGCGTATCCAATAAACAAATACGAAATCCGCGGCGTTATCCGACCCGATTTTCCGCCGCCCAACACGCCACACACGCGATGAAATCCGGTTTGCACCGCGCCGCTCTCCTCTTGATTCTCTCCGGCCAAACACATGCACGCCGTCCTCCCGGAGCTGGTTCTCCTGTTCGCGCTCCTCCTCACAAATGGATTCTTCGCCATGGCGGAGATAGCCGTGGTATCCTCCCGCAAGGGACGTCTTCGCGAACTCGCCGAGGAGGGCAACGAGGGCGCGGCTCGCGCGCTGGAGGTGGCCGAGACGCCCATGCGTTTTCTCTCCACCATCCAGCTCGGCATCACGCTCGCCGCCACCTGGGCCGGTGCCATCGGCGGAGCCGCCCTCGCCGACGATCTCGCCGCCGCGCTGGCGGGCGTGCCGGTTCTCGGCGCCATCGCCTATCCCTTGGCGCTCGGCCTCGTGGTCGTGGCGATCACCCTCGCCGCCGTCGTCCTCGGCGAGCTCGTGCCGAAGCGCATCGCGCTCGCCAACCCCGAGGGCATCGCCTGCCGCGTCGCCGGTCCCGTCTCCAGTCTCTCCGCCCTCGCGCATCCCGTCGTCGCCGCCCTCACCTGGATGACCGAGCGCATCCTCAAACTCTGCGGTCTCGCCAAAGCCCAGGACCAGTCCGTCTCCGAAGGCGAGGTCAACGACCTCGTGCAACAAGGCCTGCGCACCGGCGCCTTCAACGCCACCGAGACCGAGATGGTCGCCGGCGTGCTCACCCTCGACCAGCTCGCCGTCACCGAGATCATGACGCCGCGTCCGAAGATGGTCTTCCTCAACCTCGACGACCCCGACGAGATCAACTGGCGGAAAATCGTCACCAGCGGCCACTCCCGCTACCCCGTTTATCAGGCCAAGCGCGATCAGATCGTCGGTGTCGTCACCGTGAAAGCCATCTGGGCCAACTCCGCCTTCGGCCTGCCCGCCAACCTCAAGAACGTCATGGCCCCGCCCCTCCTCGTGCCCGAGGCGATGACCGTCATCCACCTCATCGAGCAGTTCCGCAAAACCGGCCAGCACCTCGCCCTCATCACCGACGAGTTCGGCTCCATCCAAGGCCTCGTCACCATGATCGACGTCATGGAAGCCATCGCCGGCGACATGCCCGAGAAGGGCCGCCGCCACGCGCCCGAGGCCCGCAAGCGCGACGACGGCTCCTGGCTCATCGACGCCACCCTCATCGTCTCCGAATTCAAGGAACTCCTCGAACTCGACAAACTCCCGCACGAGGAAACCGCCGAGTTCAAAACCGCCGGCGGTTTCGTGATGACCTACTTCGGCCGCATCCCCAAAGCCGGCGACCACTTCGAGCACGAAGGCTGGCGCTTCGAGGTCATCGACATGGATCGCCACCGCATCGACAAGCTTCTCGTCACCCGCCTGCCCGAACCGGGCGACGACGACGACAAAGAGGAAACCAAAAAGGAAAAAGCCGAGCGCGAGGCCGACGAAACCCGCGGCTGAGCATCAGAAGGTAGGGCGCGACCGCTGGGCGCGCCGCCGCCTCCGCCCGTCCCGAGCAACTTGCGAACAAGTGCGAGCAACTTCACCTTGTCGCTTCCGCCGCCGCCCCCAAGTTCGCCCTCGCCGTGACCGCCCAACCTAAATGCAGCCCGACCCCTTCACCGGACGACCGACCCGCATCCAAGGCGCACGGCTCCCGTCCCTCGAAGACCACCGCGCCCTTCAACACGATCACCGGCGAAGATTGGAAGCGCTCGCTCGCCTCGGCGCGGCGGCGACGCGCGTCGGCATCGGAACGGATCCCGACGATGACCTCGTCCTCTGGGAAGCCGACGAAATAGGCCTCCTCGCCGACGCCGGCCCGCTCTGGCACGAACTTCACCAGGCCGCCCGCGCCTTCCGCGCCCTGTTGCCTCTCGTCTCGCTCACCGATTTCGGTTTCCCCGAAGACGTCGGCGACATCCTCGCCGAATGTCCGCCCGCGCTGCGCCCCATCAGCAGCGGCGTCGAGGCCACCGCCTTCGAGAGCACGGCCGACCACTCCATCTACAAATTCTTCATGCCCCGCGAAGACGGCCGCATCGGCGGCACCTTCGCCTTCCGCCGCGGCGAGGACCACGCCCTCCACGCCGACGCCGCCGACGGCAGCTACCGCGCGATGTTGGAAAAATTCGATCTCATCCTCCGCCTTGACGGCATGCCCATCGAGATCGTCGGCGTGACCCGCGAGGAAGGCGTGCTCATCACCAAGCAAACCCTCGGCGAACTCCTTTCCGAAGGCGCCGACACCTCCGGCGTGCAACCCGCCCCGCTCATTCCCATTCCCTCGCGCCTGCTCCGCGCCCACCGCGACCACCCGCGCCTGCTCTTCGTGGACGGCGCGCCCTGGCTCGTCGCCGACCTGCATTCGCGCAACCTCGTGCGCGCCGCCGACGGCGAACTGCGCGCCATCGACCTGCTCGCCGCCCCGCTTCCGCCCGACCTCGTCGCCGCCGAGCCCCTCCTGCGCGACTGGATCGCGCGCGTCGCCGCCGATCCCTCCGCCGGCCTGCTTCGCGAGACCCACGACGACGAACTCTAAGCCGGCTTCGCTTTCGCTGCACTGACGCTTTCTGCGCGACGCCAAAGATCGCGACTTCGACGGGAGTCATCCGCGATTTTCTGGCTTCCTGCTCCTCGCCAATACCGCCGCCCCACCCGCGCGCTAAAACTCGCCGACAGCCTCGTGCCCTTGCTCCCTCGCTAAACATTCCCTACGGCGAATTTCGCTTCCATTAAACACAACCTGATCCCCGCCCTCATCATCGCCGTAGCCATCATCGTCGCCGGCGCCCTGCTCAACCTGCCTCCGGCGTGCAAACCTTCATCGCCGATCTTGAAACCGCCGCCCAGACCAAGGACGCCGACGGCAAAACCAGCCTCAACCGCATCCTCGAAGGTTTCACCGCCTCGGCGTCCTCCAGCATCCAGCAAGGCTTCTCCGCGCGCCAAGACGACAAGACCAAGGCCCAACTCGCAGTAACCGATAAACTCAGGATCAACGGCGTCAAAATCGTGGATGGCGCCCAAAAGCACCGGGAACGTGTGACTGGCACCGTCCGCAACGATTCCGACCAGACCACACCAACATACGCTTCAATGTCGTCCTCAAGGACGCCGCAGGCGCGCTCATCGACGTGAGCGCCGGCTTCTCCCGGCTTCAAGGCACGCTTAAACCCGGCGACGAACTCGGCTTCGAAGTCCGTCGGGACCTCGGCGGCTTCAGGGAGGACGATGACGTGCTCGCCGCCCGCAAAGCCGCCACCGCCGCAGTCTCCATCACGAACCTTCCCATCGTCGAATAAGGCGTCACCTCGCGGCACGTGCCGGCCTCTCCGATTTGCCAGTTCGGCGGCGCTCGCGCAGCTTCGGACGCATGCAGTTCCCCTGGTTGCTCGCCCAACTCGCCGTCACCGCCGCGCTCGCCGGGCTTTGCTGGACCGTGCAGCTCACGGTATATCCGCTTTTCGCCCGCGTGCTCGCGGCGGCGGGCGAGGCGGGGTTTCGCGAGTATCATGCCGCCTACACGCGGGGCATGGGTTTCATCGCCGCGCCGCTCATGCTCGCCGAACTCGGACTCGCCGTTGCGTGGTTTTTGGCCGCGCCCTCGTCTTCGCTAGCGTGGTTCGGCGGCGGTCTCGTCGCGGGCATCTGGGCGCTCACCTTCACTTATCTGGTGCCGCTCCACCATCGCCTGCAACGCGCGCCGACCGCGACCGACGCGCGCAGGCTCACGGCGGGCAACTGGCCGCGCACGCTCGCGTGGACCGCGCGCGCGGGCTTGCTCGGCTGGACGCTCGCGCTTGGGCTGTGAGCTTCATTTTCCGTCCCCTTGAATACCGATTCCTCCCTCACTCTCGTCGTTTTGGCCGCCGGCATGGGTTCGCGTTATGGCGGACTCAAACAAGTCGATCCCATGGGTCCGGCCGGCGAGACGGTGCTGGACTACTCGGTTTACGACGCGGTGCGCGCCGGATTTGACCGCGTGCTCTTTGTCATCCGGCGCGATTTCGAGGCGGAGTTTCGCGCCTCGGTCGGCTCGCGCTTCGAAGGCAAGGTGCGCGTGGACTACGTTTTTCAGGCCCTCGACGCCCTCCCCGCCGGCCACGCCGTGCCCGGCGGCCGGGTAAAACCCTGGGGAACCGGTCATGCCGTCTGGTGCGCACGCGAGGCGCTCGACGGCCCCTTCGCCGTGGTCAATGCCGACGACTTTTACGGCGCGAGCTCCTTCGCGAGCCTGGCGACCTTTCTGCGTTCCAGGACGACCGCGCACTCCGGCTCCCCCGAGTTTGCCATGGTCGGCTTCCGCCTCGCCAACACCCTTTCCGAACACGGCGCGGTCTCGCGCGGCGTGTGCGAGGTCGGGGCGGACGGCCTGCTCTCCGGAATCGAGGAACACACCGGCATCCTCGCCGCCGAGGTAGGCGCCGACGCCGCGTGTAAGTATAAACCGGATACGATCGTGTCGATGAACTGCTGGGGGTTCCCCGCGGACTTTCTGCCCTTGCTCGACGCGCGCTGGCAAAAGTTTCTCGCCCTGCACGGCACGAGCGAGAAGACCGAGTTTTACCTGCCCTTCGCGGTCAACGATCTGCTCGACGCCGGCGCGGCCCGCGTGCGCGTGTTGCCGACCGCCGACCAATGGTTCGGCGTCACCTACCGCGAGGACAAACCCCGCGTGCAAGCCGCCATCGCCGCGCTGGTCGCGGCGGGAGCCTACCCCTCGCCCCTGAAGTAAAATCGCCCCGTCTTTCGCCCCGTCTTTTCCATGCGTTTTTCCCGCCCCGACGCCGACGTCTTCACCCCCGACGGTTCCGCCCCCGCCGCCACGCTCGCGCGCGTGACCCACCTCTGCGTGGCCGCGCATCAGGACGACATCGAGATCATGGCCCACGCGGGCATCTGCGACTGTCTCGACCATCCGGAGACGCGGGCCTTCGGCGGCGTGGTCGTGACCGACGGCGCGGGCTCGCCGCGCACCGGGCCGTATTCAGTTTTCAACGACGAGCGGATGCGCGCCGTGCGCCGCGACGAGCAACGCGCCGCCGCCCGGCTCGGCGGCTACGCCATCCAGCTCCAGCTCGCGCACCCGAGCGCCTACGTGAAGACGCCCGGCCACCCCGGAGTCGCCGCCGACCTCGCGGCGGTTTTCGCCGGCTGCACGCCCGAGGTCGTTTATCTGCACCAACCGGCCGACAAACATGATACCCACGTCGCGGTGTTTCTCCGCTGCCTGGAGGCCTTGCGCGCCCTGCCGCCGGAGCGTCGCCCGGGGCGCGTGCTCGGCGCCGAGGTCTGGCGCGATCTCGATTGGCTGGTGGACGCCGACAAGGTCGCGCTCGACAGCGGCCGCCGCCCCGAACTCGCGACCGGGTTGCTCCGGGCGTTCGATTCCCAAATCTCGGGCGGCAAGCGCTACGACCTCGCCGCGATGGGCCGCCGGCTCGCGCACGCGACCTTCCACACTTCGCACGCCACCGACACCTTCAACGGCATCACCTGGTCGATGGATTTGACCCCGCTCGTCACCGAGCCCACCCGCGACATCGCCGACTTCACCCTCGCGCACATCGACCGCCTCCGCGCCGATGTGGCGGCCCGTCTGAAGCGCTTCGGGTAGGGCTGTCGTCAAAAAATTTCGACGGAGACGGAGGTCCGCCCCAGATGAGATTCAGCACCTTTGGAGGGCGGACCTCCGTGTCCGCCGTGCTCAGAATTCCCGAGCTCCAGCTTGCCAGCGGCGCGATTACTGGCCAACCGTCCAGTATGCTAACCGCCCGCCAAGAAGAGATCCTCGATTTCATCCGCTCTTATCAGGGTGAGCAGTCCATCCCGCCCTCGACTCGCATTATTCAAAAACACTTCGGCTTCGCCTCGCGCAACGCCGCGCACTGCCACCTCAAAGCCCTCGCGGCCAAGGACGCGCTCGTGCAGCTCTCCGACGGCTCGTGGGGCGTCAAGGCCGCGCAGGTTCAAAGCCTGCTCGAACTCCCGGTTTACGGCGCGATCCCGGCCGGCCGCCCCGACGAACGCGAACAGGAGGCGCTCGAAACCCTCCCCGTGAACCCCTCGGTGTTTGGCATCCGCCTCGGCAAACATCGCGAACTCTGGGGCCTGCGCGTGACCGGCGACTCCATGATCGACGCCCACATTTGCAACGGCGACATCGGCGTGTTCGAGCGCCGCGAGCCCCGCCCCGGCGAGATCATCGCCGCCCTCGTTGACGGCACCATGACCACCCTCAAGCGCCTCGTTTACGAAGGCGACCGCGCCATCCTTCGCGCCGCCAATCCCGACTACGCCGACATCATCCCGACCGAAGGTTTGGAATGCCAGGGCGTGCTGGTCGGTCTCGTGCGCCGCATCGGCCCGACCTGAGCCTGGAAACGGCAGTCGAGCGGCGAAGTATCGAGCAAGATGCGGAGTCGTGTGGCGCTCGCGGAATCCCGACGTGCATCCGGAGGGTGCATGGAGCGGGTGACGCGAGCGCCCGGCCACCGGCAGGTTGTGCGAGACGACCCGATTCGACTGCCGTTTCCAGGCTGAGGCTTCCTCCTTCGCTCCGCGCCGCAAACCCACCCGGACGCGGGGCGAATAGAAACCCTGGCCCGGAAAAAAATCCGCCGCGGCGCGGATTACCCGTGAACCGCTTTGCATCCCGCGGCCCGCTCCCCATTCTGCGCCCTCCCATGCCTCCCCGTCCTCGCCCCCCCATCGTGCGCAGCGTTCGCACCCCCGAGGCGATGAACGCCCTGCGCACCCGGCTCGACGACTTCGCCCCCGCCTCCCGCCAACACGGACGCGACGCCTTTCAACAAGGCGCCGTCCGCCGCGTCTGGTGCGACGCCGACCACTACTTCAAGGCCGAGGTCTCCGACGGCGACACCATCCACACCGTCACCTGGTTCTACACCCGCGGGGATTGGAGCAACCGCTGCACCTGCTCCGAGGCCGTGAACTGCAAACACGCCTATGCCGCCGGCCTCGCCTGGATGGATACCGTGGACGCCGGTCGCCCCGATGGTCGCGACCCCGCCCAAGCCGCCGCCCTCTCCATCGCCTCCACCCTCGCCCCGCCCCCCGGCGGCGCGGCCGACCCCGTCCTCGAACGCGAACTCGCCGGCTGGCTCCGCGCCCTCCCCTCGCCCGAGGAAAGCGCCGCCGTCCGCCCCGAGCCGCTCGCCGGTCTCGCCGGCCTCCGCGTCCGCATCGACCCCTTGGGCCACTGGCTTGTCGAGATCCGCCCCGCCTCCGATAAACCCTGGCGCGCCCCCGCCCAACGCTGGCTCGACGAACTCGCCCGCCTCCGCCCCGCCGATTTCGAAGCCCTCCCCCCCGCCGAATCCGCCCTCGCCGCCGCCCTAGCCGCCGAGGGTCGCCTCAATGCCACCGGCCTCTCCGCCCGCCGCCCCCTGCCCGCCCCGTCCGTCGCCGCCCTGCTCCGCACCCGCGCCGTTCGCCCCGCCCTCGCCGCGCCCGACGGCAGTCCCTTTTACATCGAGCCCGATTCCCTCCGCTACGAGGCCACCATTGCCCCGACCGATCCCGACCAACTCGTGCTCAACTTGCACGCTCCCGACGGCCGCCCCGTTCACCCCGTCGTCCTCGTCGCCCGCCACCCCGAGCCCCTCTACCTCTTCGAAAACAAAATCTGGCGCGGCCCGCCGCCCGTGCCCTCCACGCGCCTGCCCCTCGCCGGCCTTAACGACCCGCGCCTCCTCCCCCGTCTGCGCGCCGCCGGTCTGCGCCTCCCCGCCGAACTCGCCGCCGACGTCCGCGTCGTCCCGCTTCGCCCGCGCCTCCACTGCCGCCTCACCGCCGCGCTCGGCGACGGCGAACGCGATTTCCACGCCTCCCTCACCGCCTTCTCCGACGATCCGCGCTGCGCCCAAAAATGGACCGGCGTCGCCGGCTGGCACTGGGAAAAAGACGCCACCCCGCCGCCTCCCGTCGCCGGCGCCCCCTTGCTCGACTTCGATCTCTCCGCCGCCCGTTCCGCCAGCGCCTGCCTCGCCGGCTTCCGCCTCGTCTGGGACGGCTGGGCCGAAGCCTGGACGCGCCCCGTCACCCAGACCTTCCCCGACGAATTCCTCGCCTGGCACGCCACCCTGCCCGCCGACATCGCGGTGGAACTCTCCCCCGAACTCGCCTCGCTCCTCGGCGCGCCCCTGCACGCCAGCGTCGAGCTCTCCCTCGCCGCCGCGCCCGATTCCGAGCAGGACTGGTTCGATCTCGGCGTCGGCCTCAAGGTCGAGGACACCAAGCTCAACTCCGACGAGATCGCCCTCCTCTTGAAAGCCCGCGGCAAATGGGTTCACCTGCCCCGTCACGGCTGGCGTCGCGTCGCCGGCGACGTCGCCCTCGCCCCCGAAGCCGCCGCCGCCCTCGACCGCCTCGGCCTCGGGCTCGAAGACGTGCTCGCCGGCGGCCGCCCCGCCAAACACCGCCTCCACGTCCTCCAGCTCGCGCTCGACGCCGAGGCCCTCGCCGCGCGCGACAACGTCCTCGTCCACGCCCTGCAAGACCGCGCCGCCCGCATCGCCGCCCGCCCGCCCGCCACCCTCCCTCCCGGCCTCACCGCCACCCTGCGTCCGTATCAGTTCGATGGATACAAATTCCTCGCCCACCTCTCCTCCCAGGGCTTCGGCGGCGTGCTCGCCGACGACATGGGCCTCGGCAAAACCGTGCAAACCCTCGCCTGGCTCCTCCACCTCGCCGATCACCCCTCTGATCGTGGCGGAGCGGCGGAGCCGTTTCGTTCCTCGCCCCCCGCCCTCCGCGCCCTCGTCGTCTGCCCCAAGAGCGTGACCCACGGCTGGCTGGTCGAGACCGCGCGCTTCGCCCCCGGCCTCGCCATCGCCGCCTTCGACCCCGCGCGCCGCCGCCTGCCCGCCACCCACATCGTCGTCGCCAACTACACCCAGCTCCGCCTCAACGCCTCCCGCTTCCGCGCCGAGCAATGGGACGCCGTCGTGCTCGACGAGGGCCAGTTCATCAAAAACCCGCGCAGCCAGGTCGCCATCGCCGCGCGCGCCCTGCCCGCCCGCCACCGCGTCGTGCTCACCGGCACGCCCATCGAGAATCGCCTCGCCGATCTCTGGAGCCTCTTCGCCTTCGCCCAGCCCGGCCTGCTCGGCGACCAGCCGTCCTTCCGCCGCCAATACAACGAGGCCGACCCCGCCGCCCTCGCCCGCCTGCACCGCCGCGTGCGCCACTTCCTCCTCCGCCGCACCAAGGCCCAGGCCGCGCCCGACCTTCCCTCCCGCACCGAGGACGAGATCGTGGTCGAACTCGAAGGCGAACAACGCCGCCTCTACGACGCCGAGCTCAAACGCGCCCGCGCCCACCTCCTCGGGGTCGATACCAAGAGCGCGCTCGACGCGGTCCGTTTCCACGTGCTCGCGAGCCTGCTCCGCCTGCGCCAGATTTGTTGCCACCCGGTGCTCATCGACGCCGCCCACGCCCACCTGCCCAGCGCCAAACTCGATGCCCTGATGGAGCGCATCGAGGAGCTCGCCGAGGAGGGCCACCAAGTCCTCGTGTTCAGCCAGTTCGTGGAAATGTTGCAGCTCATCCGCACGCGCCTCGCGAAGGAAAACATCGGCCACCTCATCCTCACCGGCGCGACCGAGAACCGCGCCGAGCTGGTGGACACCTTCCAAAGCGACCCGAGCAAAACCGTTTTCCTCCTGTCGCTGAAAGCCGCCGGCTTCGGTCTGAATCTCACCGCCGCGAGCTACGCGATTCTCTTCGACCCCTGGTGGAATCCCGCCGCCGAGGCGCAGGCGATAGATCGCATCCACCGCATCGGCCAGACCAAGCCCGTGACCGCCTACCGCCTGATCGCGGAAAATACCGTCGAAGAAAAAATCCGTCTGCTGCAGCGCGAAAAATCCGCCCTCGCCGAGGCCGTGATCCAGGAAGAGAGCCTCGCCGCCGTCATGGACCTCGACAGCCTCAAACGCATCCTCGCCTGACGCGCGAAAGCCTTCGGGCGTTTCTTGCGAGAAACGAAACGCCCAAGGTGATCGACCTCTGA
>DAIPIP010000068.1:7169-13789 GCA_036770725.1 Opitutaceae bacterium | reverse complement strand
CCTCCCCTCCTCCCCCGGCCCCTCCTCCCCCGCCTCCACCACCCTTCCGGCCACCCCCATGCCCGGCTTCCGCCTTCACTCCGTCACCGACTCCACCGGCGCCACCACCACCCTCTACGGCACCGCCGACACCCTCCCCCCGGGCTCCACGCCCACCGCCAGCCGCATCGTGCTAAAAACCCAGCGCACCAACGCCTCCGGCCTCCAACGCTCCTTCACCTTCGACGACTTCCATCACTGGCAACGCGACGAAAACGGCCACTGGCGCAAAGGCCGACACCCCCTCGACGCCTTCTGGAACAACTACTGGCGCTACCCCGAGACCCTCGGCACTCCCGGCGAGATCAACAACATGTGGGGCGGCGACGCACGCGGCTACACCGGCTACAAACTCTCCGGCACCGGCGGCACCGAGGGCTCCCCCTACACTCCCCGCGTCGGCGCCATCACCGTCGATAAACGCAACAACCATATCTACCTCGGCCTCAACTGGCAGACCCGCCTCCCTTCCACCAACAACCCCGACTTCGAACCCGCCCTCATCGCCCTCGACCACACCGGTCGCCAAAAATGGTGGGCCCGCCTGTATCCAGAATACAACGACACCTCCGCCACCGGCCCGCAAAATATCCCCGGCACCGTCGCCGAGGTCCTCTCCCCCTCCTCCATCCGCGTGCCCGCCCTCGTCGGCCTTACCCTCGACCTCACCCGCCGCACCTCCGGCTCCGACGGTTTCATCAACGGCTACCGCCGCCTCCACTGGCGCGCCGGCGCCGCCCTCGCCCACACCTTCTCCGAAATCACCGCCCACGACCCAGCCACCGGCGTGCTCACCTTGCTTTCCCCCCTCGCCGACATAGCCGTCGGCGACCCCGTCCTCCTCGACGCCACCGAGATGCCGCGCACCCACACCTCCACCCCGGACCAATACATCGACGCCATCGCCATCGACTACTCCGCCCCCCTCGATTCCTCCGCCGCCCAAGCCCACCTCTTCGTCGCCGCCCGCAGCCACGGCAACAACGTCGTCAACTTCTGGCGCGGCAACGCCATCGCCGCCCGCCCCGGCGCCTCCGGCTTCAAAAACGGCTTCACCGGCACCAACGGCAACATCCACCTCGGCTGGCTCGGCAAACTCCGCGACGACGCCGACCGCGCCACCCTCCTCGCCGCCACCTACGTCGCCGAATACGCAGCCGCAGCCGCCTTCGGCGACGGCATCAACTTCGGCTCCTCCTACACCGACCCCAACCTTGATTTCTGGCCCGACCACAACGCCGGCTGGCCCGACATCAACACCACCAACCTCGGCCCCCGCATCAGCGTCAACGCCCGCGGCGAAGTCCTCGTTTACGGTCGCGGACGCTCCGTCCACACCACCGCCCACGCCCACCAGCGCAACCTCCGCCCCTTCCTGCCCGGCACCGTCACATCCGCCGCCTCCGCCACCCAAATCACCGCCGCCAACCTCGTCGGCGCCCGCCTCATCCTCACCCGCGCCCGTATCCGGCTCGACGGCCACATCCGCGACATCACCGCCTTCGACGACGCCACCGGCACCCTCACCCTCGCCACCCCGCTCCCCTCCACCCCCGCCCCCGGCAAAACCTTCCGCATCGACGAGGGCACCGGCAACTGGGGCAACTTCGTCCGCGCCTACAAACCCGACCTCTCCGGCCTCGTTTACTCCACCCTCCTCAGCAGCGCCATCAACCCCGCGGACGGCTCCGGCACCGGCGCCCACTCCGCCCTCTTCGGCATCGTCCCCCTGCGCGACGGACGCCTCCTCGTCACCGGCTTCCACGAGGAAGGCGCCGGCAACCCCGTCCCCACCACCGCGGTTCCATCCTGGGGCCGCGCCGCCCCCGACGGCCAGACCGCCCTCCTCGCCTGGCTCGATCCCCGCGCCCCCGCCACCGCCACCACCTTCGCCGCCTGGCGCGAACTGCACTTCACCCCGACCCAACTCGCCGACCCCACCCTCTCCGGCCCCTCCGCCACCCCCGCCGCCGACGGCGTGCCCAACGCCCTCAAACACCACCTCGGCCTCCTCCCCTTCACCCCCCCCACCCCCGCCGATCTCCCCACCGCCGCCCTCGACCCCACCGGCGACCACCTCGTCCTCCGCTACTGGCGCAGCCGCACCGCCGATCCCGCCGCCGCCCGCGTCGAATGGTCCGCCAACCTCGCCACCTGGCTCGCCCTACCGCCCGAAGCCCCCGCCCCCGCCATCATCGCCACCACGGAAACTCACGAACACGTCGAGGCGTGGCTTCCCCTTATCGCCCGCCCCGCCGCCTTCCTCCGCCTCCGCGTCGAACCCACCCCCTGACCCGCCCCCTTCAGGTCTCAGGTCCCAACCGAGAAAAAGCAGTTGAACCACAGATTTCACAGATAAACACAGATTACCAAGACATGGCGGAATTCAATTCACTCACCCCTCGGGTGAGTTTGAACTCATGGATTTCTGATACGTAACTGCCTTCATCTGTGCTTTCTGTGTAATCTGTGGTTAATTCCGACCGCCGGATCTAGGCTCAAGTTTCAGGTCTCCGCTCTCACTCCACCCGCGCCGCCCCGCGCCCGTCTCCAAACTCCAGCTCCACCCGCGCCCCCGCGCGCAAGCCCGCCGCGCGCGTCACCGGCCGCCCCTCCCCACCGCGCACGATCGCGAATCCCCGGTTCAAAACCGACGCCGGACTCGCCGCCTGCAAACGCTTCCAAAGCCCCAGCAACCGCTGCGATTCCGTCTCCACCCGCCGCTCCGGCGACGCCGCCGCCAGCCGCCCCGCCATCACCACCACTCGATGCCGCCGCGCCTGACTCGCCTGCGCCAGCGCCGCGCCCAGCCGGTTCCGCAAATCATCCACCCGCAGCCACCCGCGCTCCACCTGCGCGCTCGGCGAGAGCAACCTCAACCTCGCCCCCGCGCCCGCCGCCCGCTCGCGCGCCGCGCCCAGAATCGCCTCCGCCTCGCCTTGCAACGCCTTCGCCAGCCGCGCCAGCCGCTCCGTCTCCGCCACGAAACCGCTCGTGATCAATTCCGCCGCCGCGCTCGGCGTCTCCGCCCGCGCATCCGCCGCGAAATCGCACAACGTAAAATCGATCTCGTGCCCCACCGCCGACACCACGGGCACGCGCGACCCCGCCACCGCCCGCACCAACACCTCCTCGTTAAACGCCCACAAATCCTCCAGCGACCCGCCTCCGCGCCCCACCACCAGCAAATCAAACTCCACCCCGCACGCCGCTTCATTCGCCCATGCCACCTGCGCCGCGCACTCCGCCGCCGCCCCTTCGCCCTGCACCTTGGCGGGCAACACCACCACGCGCCCGCGCCAGCCGCGCCGGGTTAAAATCCGCAAAAAATCCTGCACCGCCGCACCCGTCGGCGAGGTCACGAATCCCACCGTTCGCGGCAGCCTCGGCAGCGCCCGCTTGCGCTCCTTCGCAAACAATCCCTCCGCCGCCAGCCGCGCCTTCAGCGCCTCGAACTCGCGCTGCAAACGCCCCACCCCGTCGTCCACCACCGCGCGCACGATGAGCTGATATTCGCCCCGCGCCTCGTAAACCGACACCTCGCCAAACACCACCACCTGCCCGCCTTCGCGCAACTTCACCGTCTGCCGCGCCGCGTCCCCGCGAAACATCACCGCCCGCACCTGAGCGCCCGCGTCCTTCAGCGAAAAATACACGTGCCCGCTCGCTTGTATCCGTAAATTCGATACCTCCCCGCGCACCCAGCCCGGCCGCACGCCGCTCTCCAGCAGCGCCTTCACCCGGCGCGTGAACTCCGTCACGCTCTCCGCCCGCGCGCCCTCGCTGCCCATGTCGAACTCGCCGCCCTTGGTCATACCCCTTCGCCCCCCGCCCCCTCCGCGGCCTCCGTCAAACGCGCCAACGTCGCCGCGCGCTTAGCCATGCGCCCGCGCACCAACTTCACCGCCGCCACCACCACCACCACGCCCGCCAGCGCCAGCAACGCCACCTTCCCCTTGCCCTGCGCCAGCGCGTCGCCGAACACGATCACCAGGCACACGTTCACCGTGCAGATCCCCCACGAAATCCACAGATACATCCAGAACGGCACCCCCGCCAACCCGAGCAAAAAGCTCTGAAACACATACGGCGGCCCCGGCGTGATGCGCACCAACACCGTGAACATTTTCTGTTTCTCCGGCGGCACCACCGGCACCCGATAACCCACGTAGCCCAGCAGCCGCGTCACCCACGGCCGCACCGCGTAGCGCGCCAGCCCATACGAAATCGACATGCTCACCGCCATGCACAGCCCCGCCAGCGCCAGCACCGTCGGCAAACCCAGCGTCGGCCCGAAAAGCGTCCCCGCCGATAACGCGAAAACCGACACCGGAAACCCCACCGCCGGCAAAAGCGCGAACGCCAGGAAAAACCACCCCGCACCCAACGCCCGCACCCACTCCACCGCCCCGCCCACCATATCCTTCACCGCCCCCAAACGCTCCGCCGGCATCGAGGCCACCACCGCACCCAGCGCCAACGCCACCACCCCGCCCGCCACCAGCAACACCATCCGCCGCCGCCGGTGCTTCGCCACATTTGTCTGCTCGGTTGTCATCTCGCGAACCTGTTCCTCCCCTCACCCCCCGGTCAAGCCGCGCCCCCGGCCCAAGCCCTCGCACTTTTTGCCCATTAATCGCCGCGGAAGTGTTTTTCGTCGTCTCGTTTTCCCGATTTGTGGCTAGAGTGTCCGCATGGCCACGCCCGCATTCCACTACTCCGAGCCCTTCCCCCTCGGCCCCGATACCACCGAATACCGCCTCCTCTCCAAAGAGGGAGTCAGCACCGCCGAATTCGAGGGCCAGACCATCCTAAAAGTCACCCCCGAGGCCCTCACCCACCTCGCCCGCGAAGCCTACCACGACGCCAACTTCTACCTCCGTCCCGCCCACCTCGAACAAGTCGCCGCCATTTTAAAAGACCCCGAAGCCTCCGACAACGACCGCTACGTCGCCCTCACCCTCCTCCGCAACGCCGAGGTCGCCGCCCAAGGCATCCTCCCCCTCTGCCAAGACACCGGCACCGCCGCCATCATCGGCTATAAAGGCCACCAAGTCTGGACCGATGCCCACGACGCCGAAGTCCTCTCCAAAGGCGTTTACGAAGCCTACACCAAGGAGAACCTCCGCTACTCCCAAAACGCCCCCCTCGACATGTATCGCGAGGTCAACACCGGCACCAACCTCCCCGCCCAGATCGACCTCATGGCCGGCAAAGGCGCCGCCTATAAATTCCTCTTCGTCTCCAAAGGCGGCGGCTCCGCCAACAAGATGTTCCTCTTCCAGGAAACCCGCGCCGTCCTCACCCCCAGCGGCCTGGAAAAATTTGTCGCCGACAAACTCGGCTACCTCGGCACCTCCGCCTGCCCGCCCTACCACCTCGCCTTCGTCATCGGCGGCACCTCCGCCGAAAGCACGATGAAGACCCTCAAGCTCGCCTCCACGAAATACTACGACGCCCTCCCCACCACCGGCGACGAACACGGCCGCGCCTTCCGCGACCTCGAATGGGAGCAAAAAATCCTCCAAATCGCCCGCAACACCGGCATCGGCGCCCAATTCGGCGGCAAATACTTCGCCCTCGACGTCCGCGTAATCCGCCTCCCCCGCCACGGCGCCTCCCTCCCCATCGGCATGGGCGTCTCCTGCTCCGCCGACCGCAACATCAAGGCCAAGATCACCGCCGACGGCATCTACCTCGAAAAACTCGAGACCAACCCCGGCCGCTTCCTCGCCCCCGAGCAGCGCCAGATCCGCGACGAAAAATCCGTCCGCATCGACCTCAACCAGCCGATGCCCGCCATCCTCGCCGAACTCTCCAAACACCCCACCACCACCCGCGTGTTGCTCACCGGCCCCCTCGTCGTCGCGCGCGACATCGCCCACGCCAAACTCAAGGAACGCGTCGATGCCGGCCAGGGCCTGCCCGACTATTTTAAGAACCACCCCGTCTATTACGCCGGCCCCGCCAAGACCCCCACCGGCTACGCCTCCGGCAGCTTCGGCCCCACCACCGCCGGCCGCATGGACAGCTACGTCGATCTCTTCCAATCCCTCGGCGGCAGCATGGTCATGCTCGCCAAGGGCAACCGCTCCAAACAAGTCACCGACGCCTGCGCCAAACACAAAGGTTTCTACCTCGGCAGCATCGGCGGCCCCGCCGCGATCTTGGCGAAGGAGAACATCAAAAAAGTCGAGCTGCTCGAGTATCCCGAACTCGGCATGGAGGCCGTCTGGAAGATCGAAGTCGAAGACTTCCCCGCCTTCATCCTCGTGGACGACAAGGGCAACGACTTCTTCGCCCAAGGCTGCGGCGCCTGCCTCCCCGGCGGCCTCGCCGCCGCCGCCAAAAAGTAAGCCCCGCCCGCGCCCTCGTTTACGAGGTCTTCGAGCGGGAGGTCATCGACGAACTCCGAGGCAACCGCACCTGAAAATTAGTATGACCTTCACCGCCACCTGTGGCCATCTACTCCATGTGCGGTTAAAGTCCGCCTGATTCCATACCCGCAACCGCCAAACGCGGGAATCATAATGGGACTTTTGCTTTGACCACGCGAGACAGCCAAAAACCCTTTGCCTGAT
>DAIPIP010000068.1:1487-7159 GCA_036770725.1 Opitutaceae bacterium | reverse complement strand
GCATCCTCAGCCCTCCCGCGCGCGCCTCCGCTCACTCCCGCATTGCCCTTCTCCCCCCGCCGGTATTCCTTTTTTCCATGAAAACGGTTTACAACGTAAAGGAGGCGCAGCAGGGCCTGTCCCGCATCATCAGCCTCGCCGAGAAAGGCCGTATGGCCACCATCACCCGCCACGACAAAACCGTCGCCTACGTGCTCGGCGCCGAGCAGATGTCCGCCCTCGTAGAGACCATGGAAATCCTCGCCGACCCCGACGCCATGAAGGCGATCCGAGACGCCCGCGCCGGCAAGGGCACCTATTTCGACCTCGATGCGATTCCAGACTAAAAACCGCGTAAACTCCTTACATGAGCTACCGAGTCCGCATCGAAAAACAGGTCCTCGATTTCATCACCACCCTTGGCATGGACCATCGGCGTTCGCTGAAAAAAGCCCTCAAGGCCCTGCAAAACGAGACCGGCGACATCAAGGCTCTGGGCGATGAATTGGACGGTTTTTCGCGCCTCCGCGTCGGCCCCTGCCGCATCCTCTTCCGCTACCGCCCCGGCAAAGTCATCGAGTGCGTTTCCATGAACCGCCGCCCCCTCCTCTGCGAAATTTTCGAGCGCGAAGTCATCGACAAACTCCGCGGCGATCGCCCCTAAAATCCGCATCCCCGCCGCCCTCTGCGCCCATCTGCGCCCTCTGCGGTTAAAATCCGTCGATTTCCCGCCCTTCGACCGCCAAACGCCGAAATCATCCTGGGACTTTTGCTTTGACCACGCGAGACAGCCAAAAACCCTTTGCCTGATGCGCAGCGTGGAGCTTTTCACCGGAGCCGGAGGACTGGCGCTCGGCTTGGAACGAGCCGGGTTCGAACCCGTCGCGCTCTTTGAACGCGACGCCGACGCCTGCCGGACGCTGCGCCACAACCGCCCCGAATGGAACATTCAGCAAGGCGACGTGCGCGACGTGGATTTTTCTCCATACGGTCCGGTTGATTTCGTTGCAGGCGGCCCCCCGTGCCAGCCGTTCTCGATGGGCGGCAAAGCGCGCGGCCATCGCGACACCCGCGACATGTTTCCGCAAGCCGTCCGCGCCGTGCGCGAACTCCGCCCCGCCGCCTTCATGTTCGAAAACGTGCGCGGCCTCCTTCGCCAGGCCTTCGCCAACTACGTCGAATACATCCGACTCCAGCTTACCTACCCCGAATTTCCCGTCTCGGACAACGTGGACTGGGATGCGAATCTCCGCCGCCTCCAGCGCCACCACACCTCGCGCCGCAACGGCAAGGAACTCGTCTATCGCGTATCCATCCAGCTCGCCAACGCCGCCGACTACGGCGTGCCGCAACATCGCCACCGCGTGTTCTTTGTCGGCTTCCGCCAAGACCTGAATCCCGGCTGGTCCTTCCCCGCCCCCACTCACGACCGCGATTCGCTGCTGCGAGATCAATTCGTCACCAAGGCATACTGGAAACATCACCGTATCTCGATGCCAGCCATCGAGAGACCCCTTGCCGCCAAAACATTGGCCGACCTGCAAAACGACGAACTCCCGCTCGGCCTAAACCGCTGGCGGACTGTCCGCGACGCCCTGTGCGATCTGCCAGATCCACAAAGCCGGCATCACGTCGCGAACCACGTTTTCCAACCCGGCGCCCGAGCCTACCCCGGCCACACTGGCAGCCCACTCGACGAACCGTCCAAGGCCCTTAAAGCCGGCGACCACGGCGTGCCCGGCGGCGAAAACATGCTGCGCCATCCGGACGGCCAGGTGCGCTATTACACGCTGCGCGAAGCCGCGCGCATCCAAACCTTCCCCGAAGATTACCGCTTCGTTTCCTCGTGGAGCGAAAGCATGCGCCAGCTCGGCAACGCCGTGCCGGTCGAGCTCGCCCGCGTGGTCGCATCATCCATCGCCGATCACCTGCGCACCGTCGCCAAAACCCAAGCTCATGCCTGAAGCAACACCCGCCAAGATTCGTGCGTTCACGACCGCCGTTAGCAAAACGACGGCCGCGCTCAGCGATCTCGGCGAAGACGTCACCGCCGTCCTTGGCGAGAGCCAAAAAAGGGAGCTCCGCGCCCTGCGTGACGCGCTGAACACAGTCCTCGTTGAGAATGCCGCCCCCGCTGAAATCACGCTGGGACGCCCCGACGGCATCGCGCGTTTTTTCGCCTTCTGCTTCGCGAATCGCCCCAAGCTGCCGCTGGCCGAACTCGTGCAAAACCGCCATCTCGGCTCCGGCATATACGCGATCTACTACTGCGGCGAGGCCATCGCCGCCTATCAGCCCATCTCGAACACCGAGACCCCCATCTACGTCGGCAAGGCCGACCCCAAAGACCCCTTCGCCGCCACGCCACAGGCCCAGGGCTCCGCGCTTCACGACCGCCTGAAGGAACACGCACGAAGCATCACGCGCACGAGCAACCTGAAGCTCTCCGATTTCCAGTATCGCGCCGCGCCGGTGCAAAGCGGCATGCAGTCCGCCGTCGAGGCGTTCATGATCCAGCTGTTCCGCCCGATCTGGAACAAAGAGGTGCGCGTTTGCTACGGCATCGGCAAACACGGCGACAGCCACGAGACCCGCCGCAACAAACGCTCGCCGTGGGACACCATGCATCCCGGCCGCGCATGGGCCGCCCAGACGGCCGAGGATCAGCGCAGCCACGCCGACATCGAGGCGACTATCGCCAGGCATCTAGCCGCACACCCGATCTTCAAAACCCTGCCGGAACTGATGGCGCACTTGGCGATCTGAGTTCACCCCGCGCACCCGCCTCACTCCCCCGTCACCGTCACCACCACCCGCCGCGCGTGCGGGGCCTCGCGGTGCTCCCAGAGAAAAACCCCCTGCCACGTCCCGAGCAACAAACGCCCGCCCTCGCCCACCGGCACCGTTTCGCTCGTGCGCGTCAGCGCCATCTTGATGTGGCTCGGCATGTCGTCCGGCCCCTCAAGCGTGTGCTCGAAATGCGGGTCGTCCGCCGGCACCAGCCTATCCAGCCAGCCCTCCAAATCCCGGCGCGCGCTCGGGTCGGCGTTTTCCATGATGACGAGAGACGCGCTGGTGTGCTGGCAAAACACGTGCGCCAGCCCCGTCCGCACCCCGCTACGCTTCACCGCCGCCGCGATCTGAGCGGTGATTTCATGCGTCCCCGCGCCGCGTGCGGCCAAAGTGATCGTCTCCTGATAAACCATACCCCCACCCTGCCGCGCCCCCACCCGCCGCCGCAA
The DNA here is from genome assembly GCA_036770725.1 of Opitutaceae bacterium. GTDB lineage: Bacteria > Verrucomicrobiota > Verrucomicrobiia > Opitutales > Opitutaceae > IMCC26134_A. Next base: position 3,938 of record DAIPIP010000068.1, on the reverse strand, counting down.
GTCCGGCAAAGTGTAACCAAATTGGTTACACTTTGCCGATCACCGCCCCAAGGAGCAGCGATACCCCTATCACCGATTTAACACCCCCATGCGCCCTCAAACCCTTCGCCCCAAAAACCCCGCCCTGAAAACAAGCGCGAAGAAACCGCTGTTGACAGCGCCCCCGCCGTCCCGCACTCCGGTCAACCTTTAATCCCTTAATTCGCCATGGAACCCACCTTCCGCCCACACAAGAAGAAGCGCGCTCGCAAGATCGGCTTCCGCGCCCGTAAAGCCACCCGCGGTGGCCGTAAAGTCCTTGCCGCTCGCCGCGCCAAGGGCCGCAAGCGCCTCACCGTCGTATAATTAGGCGACCGCGTCGGCCTTCGCGCCGAGTCATCTTTTTCCGGTAGCCGCGACCCCCAAGGTCGCGGTTTTTCCGTTTAGGGATCACGCGAACGCCCGCCCCGCCCCTCGCCCACGCTTTTCACCCGCGCCTTCATGCGTTTTCGCCCCGAGCAGCATCTTCGCCGCCAGTCGGATTTCGACCATGTGCGCTCCACCGGCCGCCGTTTCGATTGCGGAGCCTTCGTGGTTTTCCATGCCCCGCGCCGCCCGCCTGTAGAACCGGTCGCCAACCGGTTATCCGACCCCGCTCCCCCGGCATCCGCCCCACCATCCGCCCATGCCTCGGCACTGGCGCCCACCCGCGCCGGCTTCGTTGCCTCGCGCTCCGCCGTGGGCAACGCCGTCGCCCGCGCCCGCGCCAAACGCCGCCTCCGCGAGGGTTTTCGCGCCTGCCAAACCGCGTTCCCGCCCGGTTACGACTTCATCTTCGTCGCCCGCCGCTCGCTCAATGGGCTTGAACACGCCGCGTTGCAGGAGAGATTTTCAACCCTTTGCCGCAAACTCTTCCCGTCTAGTGCCGTCTGACCTCGCCCACGTTTCCGCTCCCGCCGTCGCGCCACGCCGCGACCTCGCCACGCGTGCGCTCGTGGCCGGCGTGCGCGGCTACCAGTTGGCCGTCTCGCCCGCGCTCCACTTCTTCGGCGGCCCAGGTTGCGGCTGTCGCTTCGCCCCCACCTGCTCGCACTACGCCATCGAGGCGCTCGTCACCCACGGCCCGCTTCGCGGCACCGCGCTCGCCGCACGCCGCATCCTGCGCTGCCACCCCTGGGGCTCGCACGGTGCCGACCCGGTGCCCGCGCGGGTGCCCACCACCGCACGCGCACGCGTCTCCTGATTTTTTCCGCCTCTCCCTCGACCCTTTTCTCAATGGACAAGAAGAACCTCACTCTCGGCATCCTCTTTATCGCCGCCGCCTTCGCGACGCTGATCCTCGGAGGCCTCAACCAATCGGCTCCGGTGCCCGTAGGCACCCCGGTCCCCACGACCACCGCCACGCCGGCGCCCGGCGAAACGCCTCCCGAAGGCACCCCTGCTCCCGCGCCCGCCGCCACCTTCTCCGCGCCCGCCGCCGCGCCGACCAGCATGCTCGCCGCGCTCGCCAATGATCGCGCCGACGCCACCGCCACCATTCTCGCGAACGAGTTCGTCACCGTGCGCCTCACCGATTTCGGCGGCGCGATCCAGGACGTGGCCTTCAAAAAATACCCCGCCACCCAAAACGACGACCAGGCCTTCGTTTTCAACCAACGCCGCGTCGCCCCCATGCTCGCCATCGCCGAGCTCCCCGGCCTCGGCGCCAATAGCCGCTACGAACTCGTCTCCGCAACCGCCAGCGAGGTTGTTTACCGCACCGTCTTCGAGAACCGCCTCGAAGTGACCCGACGCTACGTCCTGCCCGGAGCCGACTCCGAGGGCGACCCCTACCGTATCCGCCACGAGACTACGGTGCGCAACCTCACCGAGACCACCATCCAGCCCCCGCGCCTCACGCTCGAACTCGGCACGACCACGCTCGTGAGCGCCAACGACGCCGGCCTCTACCTCAACGTCGCCACCTACGACGGCGAGGACGCCGAAGTCGTCGAACGCGGCGACCTGCAAGGCGGCGGTTTCTTCCACTGGCTCGGCATCCGCAACAATCCTCCCAAGGCGGTGCTTGAACAGAACCGCCCCATCGTCTGGGCCGCGGTGAAAAACCAGTTCTTCGCCAGCATCTACACCCCCGACGTCCCCGGCCAGTCCGTGGCCGTGCGCAATGTCGAGCTGCCCCCGCTCGAAGGCAGCACCCGCACCGACACCGGCATCACCGCCGCCGCGCGCTTCGACCTCACCGCCCTCCCCCCCGGTGCATCCCTTGTGCAAGCCGGCCATTTCTACGTCGGCCCGAAGGAATACACCCGCCTCAACCAGTTCGGAAATCGCGAGGACAAGGTGATGCAGTTCGACCGCTACTTCTTTAATCGCATTTTCTTCTCCGGCATCTTCGCCCCCCTGCTCAATAAACTGATGGTCTGGACGCACGGCTTCGTCGGCAACTGGGGCATGGCCATCGTGCTGATGACC
>DAIPIP010000068.1:0-1387 GCA_036770725.1 Opitutaceae bacterium | reverse complement strand
CCCGACACCGTCTGGCGTGTTCCCGGCCTCAACCTGCCGCTCAACATCATGCCGCTGCTCATGGGCGCCACCATGATTATCCAGATGCGCCTCACCCCCCAGCCCACCACCGCCGAGGGACCGCAAGTCATGATGATGAAAATCATGCCCTGGGTCTTCACCCTGATCTGTTACAACTTCGCCGCCGGCCTCGCGCTCTACTCGACCATCAACGGCGTCTTCACCATCGGCCAGCAGCTCGCCGTGAACAAGTTCACCAAAGACGAGCCCGTCGGCATCTCCCCCGCCTCCATTGCCACCCGCACCGGCAAGGCGCTCAAAAACGTCACGCCGAAGAAAAAGTAAGTTCACTCGCACACTCCACGGCCGCGCTTGCAAGAGCGCGGCCTTTCCGTTCCCAAACCACAAACCCCAGCCTCGACTCACCCACCCCATGGCCGGCCACAACAAATGGTCCAAGGTGAAGCGCCAGAAGGCGGTCACCGATTCCCGCAAGGGCAAGGTGTTTTCGCGCCTCTCGCGCGACATCACCCTGACCGCCAAGGCGGGCGGCGGTGATCCCGAGTCCAACGCCCGCTTGCGCACCCTGTTGCTGAAGGCCCGCGAAGCCAACATGCCGGCCGAGAACGTGGAGCGTGCGATCAAGAAAGGCACCGGCGAGTTGCCCGGCGTGACCTACGACGAACTCACCTACGAAGGCTACGGGCCAGGGGGAGTCGCGTTCGTGGTGCAAGTCACGACCGACAACAAAAACCGCGCCGCGTCGGCGGTGCGCTCGATGTTCGCGAAAAACGGCGGCAACCTCGCCGGCTCGGGAGCGGTGATGTTTCAGTTTTTGCACTGCGGCCAATTTCTCATCGCGCGCGACGCAACTACCGAGAATCGCCTTATGGAGCTCGCCCTGGAGGCTGGAGCCGAAGACGTGATCACGAGCGACGACGGCTACGAATTGCGCTGCGAGATCGCCGCGTTTGATCGCGTTACGCAGGCCCTGGAAACCGCCGGCATCAAGACCGAGTCGGCGGAAATCGCCTACGTGTCCGCGACGCTCGTGCCCATTGACGAGAAGCTCGCCGAACCTCTGGCGGCGCTGCACGAGGCGCTCGATGAACTGGAAGACGTGCAGCACGTCTTCAGCAACGAGCAGACCGCGTAGACCTTGAACACTACTGATCGGAAGACGTGAACCGTCGCCCGCGCAAAGTAGTGAGCTCTGAGCCCCAATCGGCGACATCGGGGAGAGGTTTGGGCGGAGATTTCCGTCTGCGCCCGGTGCGCCGTCGGTAGGTGGAGAGATGTTCGGCGACGAAGGCCTTCGAGCCAAGGACGGCACCGTCGGTGAAGTGGCGTATCCGGCAGCGCAATACATCGGGCAGGGTGAGACGGC
>DAIPIP010000067.1:0-13810 GCA_036770725.1 Opitutaceae bacterium | reverse complement strand
GCCGGTCCAGAGGGACCAGTCAAGGTGGGGGCGGGAGAGGTAATCGGCAGGCAGGGCGAGCGCGGCGGTGTGGCGGATTTTTTGTAGCTGTTCACCTGAGGGTGCATCGGGCCGGTTTATGGAAGAGGCCGAGGGCCGGGGCGGCTCTCTGGAGCGGTGGAGGAGTTCGGCCAGGGCGCGAAACGCCTCGGGCTCGGGCGAGATGGCGAGGGGCGGCGGAGGTGGGGCGGGGAAGAGGCGGGGGCGGAGGGCGTGCCAGCGTTCGCCGGTGAGGTAGGGAGCGGCGGCACTTCCGGCGATTTGGTCGCGGCCGGCGAGGATTTCGAGGCGAAGGGCGTTGAGGGAGTCGGGCTTGGCGTCGCGGTAGAACGCCGGTTCAGGACGACCGAGGTGGAGCAGGGCGAGTCCGGAGGCGTGGCCGAGCAAGGGGTCGCGGACACGCGCGCCCTCCTCCGCGATGCGCGCGGCCACGATCTCCCAATCGACGCGGGAGGCGCCGTTCTCCCAACCGATCAGCCCGATCAGGGGCGTGTGGCCTCCGAAGCCTCGGGCAAACACCTCAAAGTCGGGGAACGCTTCGTTGAATGACGCGAGGATGATGGCGAGGTGCGCCTCGGTGAGTTGGTGGAGCGGAAGCCATTGGCAAAACACCCCGTCCGCGCGCAGCGCCCGTCGGACCGACCGGAAGTGATCGGCGGTAAACAGGCGCGCCTCGCCCGGCCCCCAGGGCAGAAACAGGTCGCCTACGATGACGTCGAACGCGGCGGTGTGGGCGGCCATGCGGATGCGGGCGTCCTCGATGACGACGCGGGCCTTGGGGGAGGAGAGGATGTCGGCGTTGGCTTCGGAAAACCAGCGCCCGGCCAGGCGCGCGACGGTCGGCGAGAGTTCCACCGCCTCGACGTGTTCCACGCCGCGGGCCTCGATGCTGGCCGAGGCGGTGATGCCGGTCGCCAGGCCGAGATAGGCGACCTGCCGTGGGGCCGGGTGCAACAACAAGGGTAGCGCGCCGAGGCGCTGTTGCTCGGCGTGGTTGCCGCTGCTGCCGAACATGTATTGGTTTTGCACGAGGATGGCGCGTCCCAGCGCCGGGCCCTCGATCACCGCGAGGCCGCCTTCGCGTCCGGCGGTGCGCTCAAGCACGGCGAAAGGCAGGTTGGGGTTTACGGTTGGCAAACGGGAGAGCGCCGGGAACGCGAGAATGCCGAGACCGAGCACGGCGAGGGCGGTGGCCATGCGAGTTGTCGATGCGCCGCGCGGCAGGGCGATAACGGTGGCGGCCGCGTAAACGATGCCGACCGCCGCGACCGTGCCATGCAGGCCGAAGCGCGGCAGGGAGAGGTGTTGGGCTAGCTCCGCGCCGGTAAACGCGGCCAGCCCGTTGACCGCGATGAGCCAGCCGAATCCGGCGCCACCGGGTCCGGATCGGCGTTCGTCGGCGGCGCACGCGGCCGGGAACACCAGGCCGGCCGCCGCGAAAGCCGGGCCGAGGATGAGCAAGGCCAGCCCTATCGCTGCGATGGTGAACGCGGTCGCCGAGCCGGCGGCAAACAAGTCCACCCGGAGCTTCACGACCACCAGATGAAAAAGCGCCGGGGTCGCGAGGGTGGCGAGCGCCGCCAAACTCAAGGCCCGGGCGAGGGCGGACTCGGCCCCGCCGCAAACGCGCTCGAACCACGGATAAAGCAGGGCCGCGCCGCCGAGCGTCAAAAGCACCGCCGCGAGCAGGGCCCCGGCCGCTTGGTAAGAGATCGGCGCGGCGAGTTGCACGAGATGGAAGCCCGCGATCTCGGCGGCCAACACGCAAAATCCCGAGAGGGCGGCCATGGCGATCGGCAGAGTCCACGCGATCGTGGCACCTCGCGACATGTCCCGGGCGGGGGCGATTTTTTCCGCGAGAGCGGGGGCCGCAGGCGATTGGGAAACGGTGACGCTCAACCGTTCCATCACGAGCGCGCCCACGGCGGTGACCAGATTGGCCGCGATGAGGATGGCCAGCGTGCCGTTTGCGCCGAGGGCGGGCAGGAGCGCGGTCAAGGTGAAGCCGAGGCCGAGCACTCCGCCCAGCGTGTTGATGCCGTAAACGACCATGCCTTTGCGTCCAAGTCGTCCGCCCGAGGCGAGCAGAGTGGGCAGGGCGAGGGGCAGAAAAAATCCCATCGCGATCGAGGGCGGCAAAAGCAGGAGCAGGGAACCGACCGTGCGCAGCCATATGCCGGCCGCGCCGTCCAGACCCTCCGGTCCGATCCAGCGCCAGATCGGCTCGATCCAGCCGGGCAGGAAAAACAGCGGCACCACCGCGAGCGCCACCGCCAGCTCGGCCGCCGCGATCCAGCGCCAGGGACGCCGCGTCCGGGTAACCAGTTTGGCGGCCAGAAACGAGCCCACCGCCAACCCGAGAAAAAACGCGCCGAATACCCGCGTGGCGGCGTCTTCGCCCACCCCCATCAAATCCGCCATACGACGCGTCCAGACCAGCTGGTGCCCGAGCGCGGCGAACCCGCTCAACGCGGCCAAGCTCCAGAAAAAAATGACCGGGGCGGGAACTTTCATCTTGTGTTAACGCGACATTATCGTTTTAGCTAGCAACTAGGATTATTTCCTTCACACGCCTTGTTCGCTGTCAACCCACCTGCTGCATGAACCACCTCCGCACCTCCTTTTCCGTCGCCGCCGCCACGCTCGCGGCGTTTTCGCTTAATCCCGCCCCGGCCGCCGCGCAGGCCGTGGTGTTTTCGCAAGGCGTTGCCGACCTTACTTTTTTCTATGATTCCGGAGCGGATTCCTTCGATGTCGTGTTTCGTTCGAAGAGCCAAACCACCGCTACGGGACTAAGCAGCCAGTATGGTCCTCCTCCCGGAGGTGTTGGCGGCGTTTCCGGTCCGCCCCCCGCCGATACGGACTGGAACTTCACCAGTCTCCAGACCTTGGTGCTGGGCAACCAAACCATAGCCATCGGCGGCACCGATTTTTTTGTCACCACCGCATCCGGCAATGGATACACACGCACGAATGATCCGGCGCAGGCCGATCTCGGCTTCCGCACCCGGTTTCGCGATAACGCGCTGGTGGATGCAAACCTCAATTCCAACGGAAACCAGTTCGCCGATTTCCGCATGACGCTGAACGTCAGCGCTTCTACTATGCCCGGCGAGTTTGCGCTTTTCCGGTCCATAGCCGGTCCGGTCGCGGATATGGCCAACATTCTGATCAATACCGACGCCGACGATTTCACCACCGATCTCTCCAACTGGGGCCACACCCACTACCACTGGGGCTTTTCCGAGGTGGGTGATTACACCTTGGTCTTCGACATCCAGGGCTTCAATGGGACGACCGCCGTGACCGGTGCCGACTCCTTCACTTTGCAATTCGGGGTTATCCCCGAGCCCGCGTCCTTCGCGGCGGCTTTTGGTGCGGTTGCGCTGGGCTTTGTGATGCTGCGCCGTCGCCGTCAGGCGGAGATCGATGGTTGAGCCGAGTCGCTCGCGATTCGTTTCATCCATGAAATGAACATTTCAACGCCGCCGATTTTCGGCGGCGTTTTTGTTTCTGCATTATGATGCGCCATTTGTGATCGAGGACATCGGGAAACCAGGACCTCCCTTGACTCGCCGAAATCGTCGGGCGATTGGTAAACGCCATGGCCGTCAACTGTGACCACTGCAGCCCCGCGATTCCCGAATTCGAGCCCGAGGCCTTGGTGGATGAACTACTTGACCGGTGCCGGTCGGCGGGCCTGAGGCGCACCTTTCTGCTGCGGAAGGTCCTGGCGAGGCTGGTTGCGCACGACGAACCCTTGAGCATACCGACCTTGTTGGCCGATGCCCAGATCGCCGAAGCCTGTGATCCGGCCACGCTCTATCGGCTGATGGAGCGCCTTGAAGCCCATCAACTGGTGCGGCGGGTGGGACTGCACGAACGCGCCGCCCATTTTTATCTCAACCTGCCAAACTCGCACCGCGACTTTCTCGTGTGCGTGGATTGTGGCTCGGTGCAGGCGCTGAAGCTGGGTTGTCCGATCGGTCGTTTTGAAGAGGAAGTTACCCGCGAGACCGGTTTTTCGGGGGTGTATCACGAGTTGCAATTTTACGGACGCTGCGGCGCTTGCCAGAAGGTCGGCTTGGGAGGTTAACCGCACAGGCAGGCGGCGAAGGCAGTCGGCATGGTCAACGCGGGTTATTCTGGGTCGGCGGATTTGGGCTTGGATGGCAAAGGGGTGGGGGGCACGGTGCGCGGATGCTGAAGATCCTTTTTGTGGGCGATGTGGTGGGACGGCCCGGTCGCGAGATGTTGATGGAGCGGCTGCCACGTCTGCGGCAGGAGCTGAAGCTCGACGCGGTCATCGCCAACGGCGAGAACGCGGCGGCGGGTTCGGGAATCAACGCGAGCATCGCGAAGGCGCTGCTACAAAACGGGGTCGATGTCATCACCCTGGGCGATCACGTGTGGGATCAGAAGGGGTGGGAGTCGTCGATCGACGATCTGCCGCAGGTGTGTCGTCCGGCGAATTTACCGGGCGGTTGCCCGGGCGCGGATCACGTGATCGTGAACGTGAAGGGCGTGCGCATCGCAGTGTTCACCGCGTTGGGGCGCACGTTCATGGGCATGAAGGCGGAGTGTCCGTTTCACGCGGCGGACGAGATGTTGCGGCGGCTGGCGGGGGAGGCGGACGCGTTTTTCGTGGAGGCGCACATGGAGGCGACGAGCGAGAAAATCGCGCTCGGCTGGCATCTCGACGGGCGCGCGCTGGCGGTGCTGGGCACGCATACGCACGTGCCGACGGCAGACGCGTGCGTGCTCCCGGGCGGCACGGGTTTTATGTGCGACGTGGGCATGACTGGGCCCTACGAATCTGTATTGGGCCGGCAAATACGCCCTATTGTTGACCGCTTCCTCGACGGCATGCCGCGCAAGTGCGAGGTGGCCGAGGGCGACGTGCGCATCTCGGGCGCGATCGTGGAGTATGACGAGGTGGCGAAGCGCGCGAACAAGGTGGAGTTGTTGCACCTGAAGCGCGGGCGGTGAGGGGGGCGGCGGAGGTTTCTGAGAAAGCCAGACCAGCGGTCTGGCCTACATTTTCTGCGCGGACTCCTCTTCGGCGAGTTTGCGGATGTAGTCGGCGAAGTCGGGGTCTTCGCCGCGCAACAGGGTGGGGAGGGCTTCGCGGAAATCTCGGCGACCGCACCATTCGCGCATGTAGTCGTGCCAGGAGGCCCAGAGACGGGTCTCTTCTTTGTCCATGTCGTCCTCGTAAACGAGGATGTAGGCGCGTTCGAAAAGGGAGATGAGGATCTCGAAGAGGACGAGGCGTCGTTCTTGTTGCTCGGGGGTGGGCGGGGCGGCGAGGGCGCGGCGGGTGGTGAGCTGGAGGTCGGCGTTTTTCAGCACGATTTCGAGGAAGTCGGAATACTCGTCGGAGAGGCGGACGTAGACTTCCTCGTCTTCGTTTTTGCGCTCTTTTCGCTGGTCGCGCAGGTAAACGAAGATGGCCAGGGGCAGGCCGATGATGGTGACGAGGTAACTGAGGGCTTCGAGCTGTTCCAGGGTCGTCATGCCACGAGTGTGGCCTGGCGGGAGGCGGGGTCAACGGGGGCGGTCAGGGCGCCGCGCATGTCGCCGGTCTTGAGGTATTGGCGGTGGAAGGCGAAGGCGTGCTCGGGGTGGAAGGGCTCGTGGCCGTGTTTGGCGAGGGCGAGGTAGAGGCGCAGCTCGGGACGGAAGTCGGGGTGGGCGCACTTTTCGATGATGAGTTCGGCGCGCTGGCGCGGATCGAGGCGGCGGAGGTCGGCGACGCCGTGCTCGGTGACGATGACCTGCACGGAGTGTTCGCTGTGGTCGGCGTGGGTGACGAGCGGGACGAGGGTGCTGATCTTGCCGCCTTTTTGGAGCGAGGGGCAGGTGAAGATGGAGAGGTGGGCGTTGCGGGTGAAGTCGCCGGAGCCGCCGATGCCGTTCATCATGGTGGTGCCGAAGAGGTGGGTGCTGTTGATGTTGCCCTGGAGGTCGGCCTCGATGGCTGTATTCACGGAGATGATACCGAGGCGGCGGACGATCTCGGGGTTGTTGCTGATCTCCTGCGGGCGTAGGACGATGCGGCCCCGGAGGGCGGGGAGGTCGTCGTAGAGGGTCTTGAGCGCGGAGGGGCTGAGGGTGAGGGAGCAACCGCTGGCGAACTTGAGTTTGCCCTCGAGGAGGAGGGCGAGGGTGGCGTCCTGGAGGACCTCCGAATACATGGAGAAGCGCGGGATCTCGGGGTGGGCGCCGAGGGCGCCGAGGACGGCGTTGGCGATGTCGCCGACGCCGGACTGGAGGGGGAGGAACTCGGTGGGAATGCGGGCGGAGCGGAGTTCGGCGGCGAGGAAGTTGGCGACGTTTTCACCGATGCGGGTGGTGATGGCGTCGGGCGCGGCGAAGGCTCCGGTCTCGTCGGCGCGGTCGGTGTAAACGACGCCGGCGATCTTCCTGGGGTCGAGCTGGAGCCAGGGTTGGCCGATGCGGTCGGAGACGGAGTAGAGGGGGATCTCGTGACGGAAGGGCGGGTCGATGGGCTCGTAGATATCGTGGATGCCGCAGAGGGAGGCGGGGTGGCGGCGGTTGATCTCGACGAGAATGCGTTCGCCGCAGCGGGCGAAGGTGGGGGCGGCTCCGACACCGCTGGTGAGGACGACGCGTCCGTCGGCGGTGAGGTCGGCGGCTTCGATGACGGTCCAGTTCACGGGGCCGAGGGCGCCGGTGCGCACGTGTTGGGCGAGCTGGCTGAGGTGGAGGTCGAAGAAGCGGACGCGGCCGGCGTTGATGGCTTTGCGCAGGTCGGGGTCGGATTGGTAGGGGGTGCGGAAAGAGACGGCGTCGGCCTTGGCGAGGGCGCCGTCGAGGGAGGGGCCGGTCGATGCGCCGGTGATGACGCCGATCTGAAAGGGGCGGCCGGCGGCGTGCTCGGCGGTGGCGCGGTCGGCGATGGCGGTGGGGATCTCCTTGGGGCATCCGGCGGGGGTGAAGCCGCCGAAGGCCATGGTGTCGCCGTGGCGGACGAGCGAGGCGGCTTCGGCGGGAGTGAGGGTGGGGAACGGGAGGGACATGGCGGGTGGCGGGTGCGGGGAAAATGGAGTGTCCGGCGACGAATGACGGGGGCGGGTGAAGGATGGCGAACGGGACAGGACGGAAGTGGGAACGCTTATGACGGATGAGGCGTCAGGGTAATGGGCACGGGGGTTTTGGGCTACGCATTTGTTGGCGGGGGCGGGGCGCAAAAAGGCCCGACCGCGCGGGGCGGTCGGGCCGGGGGGTGACGGGGGCGGCGAGTCGAGCCTCGCCGCCGCACTCCACACTTTAATACATGCGAACGAAGGCGCCGCGACGGAGGCGTTCGAGCCACTGTTCCTGGGCTTCGCGGGTCATTTGCTGGGCGAGCACGATTTCGATTTGTTCACGAACCTCGGTGACGGGGGGCACGCCGGCTTCTTTGCGCTCTTCGGCGAAGAGGAGGTAGGCGCCTTCGCGTTGAAGAATGGGGGCGCTGATCTCGCCGGCTTTGAGGGCGAAAAGGGGCTCGCTGAATTCGGGTTTGAGGTCGGAGCGTTTTTGCCAGCCCCACTCGCCGCCGCGTTCTTTGCGGGCGTCTTCGGTGAAGGTCTTGGCGAGGTCCTCGAAGGATTTGCCGGCGGCGAATTGGGCGGCGATCTCGTTGGCGCGGGCGGTGAGTTGCTCGTCGGTCTGCTCGCGGCGGGAGAGGTGGATCATGCGGAGCTTCACCTGCTCTTCCTCGAAGAATTTGTCTTTGTTGGCGGCGTAGTAGTCTTCGACCTTGGCGGGGCTGACGATGTTGAGGCTCTTGCGCTGTTGGCCGCGCATGTAGCCGTAGATGATGTCGTCTTCGACTTCCTTGCGGTAGTCGCGAAGGGTGAAACCGCGGGATTTCAGGTAGGCGAGGAAGCGGGCGCGGTCGCCTTCGAACTGGGTGGTGAGTTGTTCTTGGATCGCGTTATCCACGTAGCTCTGGGGGATCTGGCGTTTTTCGTCCTTGCGGAAGTCGCGGACGATGAGGTGGCGGTCGATGAGGTTGCGGATGATCTCGTCCTGCACTTTTTCGATGCGCTGGGAGAATTCCTGCTGGTTGCGGGAGTCGCGACGGATCTGGGGGAGAATGGGAGCGAGCTCGCGGCGGATGTCGTCCACGGTGATGATCTTCGACTCGACCACGGCGGCGATGCCGTTGGCGAAGCGGAGGTTGAGGCCGTCGTCTATGGGGGCGGAGGCCTGGGCGAGGAGGCCGCAGGGGAGGGCCAGCAGGGTGGCGGCGAAGAGGGCGACGGAGAGGCGGGAGCGGGCGTTTAGCATTGGGAACGGGCGGTGTCTGACTTGGACGTCGGGTGTGTGAATTCGTTCCAAGCTAGAAAGTGAAAGGGTGCGGTCAATGGGGTAAACGTCCGGCGCCCGGAGTTGTTGAGGAGCTGGTTTCGGTCTGGCTTGGTCTAAAAATAGGGACAGGGTGCGGGTGTCGTTTAACCCCTTTTTATCCCCATGAAATTGTCGCCCATTTTTTTGATCGTCTCGGTGGCGGTGAACGCGTGCTGGCTGTGGGTGCATCTGGGGGCGGAGGGGCGGGTGGACGACAAGGGGGCGCAGGCCGAATCGGTGTCCGGGGGAGGAGCGAGGGGAGCGGCGGCAACCGGGGATGCAGGCGGCGCGGGCTCGGGGGCGGAGGGGGTGATCGCACGGGCATTGAACAGCGGCGACGCGGAGGTGTTGCGGGATGCGTTGCGGGCGGCGGGGGTGGACGAGGATTTGGTGCGCGCGGTGGTGGGGATGCGATTGTGGAAGCGGCATGAGGCGCGTTTGCGGGCGCTGCAGGCGGGGCCGGGGGCGAAGGTCGAGTGGTGGAAAAACGAGAACGACCGGTGGGGCGGGCGCACGAAGGAGCAACGCGAGGAACTCAAGGCGTTGCAGGCGGAGATAAAGGCGGAGAGCGAGCGCCTGTTGGGCAAGGATCCGAACGCGGTGGCGAACAATCCGTGGCTGGAGCGGCAGTATGGATTTTTGTCGGCGGACAAGCGCGAGGCGTTGCAGAAACTGGAGCAGGATTACAACGAGTTGAACCAGGAGCTGCAGCAGGAGTCGCAGGGTTTCACGCTGCCGTCGGATCGGGAGAAATCGAAATTTCTGATGGCGGAAAAACGCGCGGACCTGGAGGCGTTGCTGACGCCGGAGGAGCTGAGCGATTATGAACTGCGGATGTCGCGCACGGCGCAAAACCTGCGCTGGCAAATGACGCAGATGGACGCGTCGGAGGAGGAGTATCGCACGATCTTCGAGCTGCGCCGGGATTTCGACGAGGCCTACAACGACCACGATCAATTCGGCAACCGGACCCGCGTGATGAAGCCCGAGGATTGGCAGGAGCGGGCCGAGGCGGAGCGGGTGATGAAGGAGCAAATCAAGGCGGCGCTCGGGGCGGAGCGTTACGCGGACTATGCGCGTTCGCAGGACGGGGATTATCAACAGCTGCGCCGGGCGACCATGCGGTTCGGCTTGCAGCGTGACACGCCGGCGAAGGTGTATGCGTTGCGCGACGAAGTGCCGGCGGCGGCGGTGAGAATAGCCGACGACCCGGCCCTGACGAACGAGCAGAAAAAGGCGGAGGTGGCGAAGCTGGCGGCGGATGCGCGCGCGAGGGTGGAGGGGCTGCTGGGACAGGAGGTGGCGCGGGCTTATTTTGAGCAAAACGGGATGCAGTGGGTGCAGCAGCTGGAGCGCGGCATGATCACGATTTTCGACGAGAACGGCGGGCAGCGGCATCGACGCGTTGACCAGCCGGAGCGAAAGTAGGCGGGGCTGCGGGGCGGGGGCGAAAACGGGGCGGGGCGGGGCTGCTGGACTTTGGGGCCGAGAGGCGACGGCCACGGCTAAAGCCGGTGCTCCCGGAGACGGACGGGGCGCGTGCGATTCGGCATGAAAGCGGCATGGGCGGCGGGTGAACAACGATGAGAAAACCCGATGTGTTGAGCTGCGGCATGATGGCCTTGGTGGGCGCGATGTGGGGGCTGCATGGCCCGGCGATCAAGCTGGCCTTCGCGGCGGGGTTTACGTTTCCGCAGCTGGTGTTGGGCGAGTATCTGGTGGGGGCGCTGGTGTTTGGCGCGGTGGTGTGGCGGCAGCGGGGCGGCGAGCTGCCGGGGGGAGGGCGATTCTGGCGTTATTTGATGATGGCGGCGGTGTTTGGCTGCGGGGTGCCGCTTTTTTTATTTTGGTCGTATTCGGTGGGTCCGGTGCCGGTGGGGGCGACCTTGTTGTTTCTCTACGTGCCGTTCACGCAGGTATTGAATTTCGCGCTGACGCGGCGTGCGCCGGCGCGGCGGGAGATGGCGTCGGCGGTGCTGGTGGTGGCGGGCGCGGCGGTGGCGGCGGATTTCTTCGGCGCGGCGAACGCGGAGAGTTTGCGCGGGGCGCCGCAGGCGGTGGCGGCGGCGTTTTGCTTCGCGATGTTTTTCGTCTGCACCTCGCGCATCGGCGATGACGGCACTCCGGCGCTGCGTTCGTTGGTGTGTTGCGTGGTGTCGTGCGTGCTGATGCTCGGGATCTCGGCGGCGAGCGGGTGGACGCTTTTGCCCGCGGGGCCGGAGTCGGTGGCGGCGGCGCTGGCGTGGATCGTGGCGCTGGGGGTTTTCGGGCAGGTGATTCCGGTCTTTTTGCTGGTGCATTTCGGGCCGCGCACGGGCAGCGCGTTGGGGTCGATTTTGACCTCGACCGAGTTGCCGGTGGCGGTGGGGGTGTCGGCGCTCGTGCTGGGCGACAAGATAGGCGCGGCGCAGTTGGTGGGCGTGGGGTTGGTGTTGATCGGGATCGCGTTGCCGCATCTGCGACGCGGGAGCGTGGCGGGGACGGCGCAGGCGGGCGATGGAATGTGAGCTGCTAGGGCGGGCGGGCATGACAAAAAACGACACGCGTTCGGTGGAGGAACTGCCGGCTTACGAGAGCCTGGGGCTGGGCGATGGGCGGGCGGAGCTGGAGCAGTTTGACCATTTGCAGGCGTATCGGCGGCTGGGGCCAATCTATCAGCTGAGGTTTCGCTGCGAGCGCTGGGTGGCGATAGGCGGCATGGAGGCCAACGAGGCGGCCTGGCGGAATCCGGACCAGTGGAATTACCACGAGGCCCTGTCGCCCTTTCGCGAGATGATGGGGCCGACGCATGTGACCCAGCTGGACGGAGAGGCGCATCGTCGGAAGCGGCGCAACCTGAAGCCGGGCTTCGCGATGAGCGCGCTGGCGGGACTCGTTCCCGAGATAGACGCGGCCATCGCGGCGGATCTGCGGGAGGCGGCGGGGCGGTCGCTGGACCTGCACGATTTTTTCATGACGACGCTGACGCGGGCGAACAGTCGCACGGTGTTGAAGTGCGATTTCGACGCGGACACGGCGGGGGTGTTTATTCGGTTCGAAGAGGAGTTTATCGGCGGGACCATCCTCGGCGAGGCGCGGCACGCGTATTACGCGCGACCGGAATTCGTGGCGGATCGCGCGCGGGTTTTCGCGTTTCTGGGCGAGTTGGTGGATCGACGGTTGGCGGGGGAGACGGCGGGCGACAGTTTTGACGCGATGATCGCGGATAGGCGCGAGCGCGGGGAGCCGGTGACGCGCGAGGAGCTGATTCCGGAGGCGTATCTATTGCTCATGGCGGGCACGGGCAACACGGCGAAGCTGCTCAACTGCGGTCTGCAAAACCTGACGCAAAACGCGGAGTGGATGGCGCGGCTGGGCGCGGAGCTGGCGGACTACACGCCGGAGAAACTGCTTTCGGGCATGGGGGCGTTTCCGTTGTTGAAGGCGACGCTGCTGGAGATGGAGCGACTGTTCCCGGCCGCGCCGGTTTTGGCGCGGGTGGTGGCGGAGCCGTTTACGTTCAACGGCTACTTGTTGCCGAAGGGGACGAAGGTTCTGCACCTGCAAACGCTGCCACACTTCCTGGACGAGATTTACGCCGAGCCCTACCGCTTCGATCCGGCGCGCTGGCTGGAGCGCGAATATCCGAAAAAGGCGCAGGGCAGCTTCGGCGGCAGCACGCATCTATGCCTCGGCATCAATCTCGTGCGCCTGCACATGCCGATAGCGGTGGGGAATTTGTTGCGCGACTACGTGCTGGCGATGGAGGAGCAGCCGAGCATTTCGGTGAACGTGAACTACGGGGTGCCTCAGGTGGCGGACTTGAAGGCGCGCTTCGTGCGGAAGGCGGCAGCGGAGGCGGGCAAGTCGGCGGATGCGGACGCGGTGGCGGCGACGGATCCGAGGAAGGCGACGGGTGGAGACATGGTGAAATGAAAAACCCGACGCCCGCGTATGTGGCCGATCCCGCGTTTGCGGCGTGGGTGCGCGCCTTGCCGAAGGCGGAGACGCACCTGCATCTCGAAGGTTCGACGCCGGCCGAGTTGATCGACGAGGTTTTCGCGGGCGAAAGACGGCGGGACCGACCGTTTTGGCGGCCGGATTTCCGGTATGGGAGTTTTGATGAATTCGAGGCGCGTTATGTGGCCGACGTGGTGCCGTTCTACGATTCGGCGCAGCGTTACCATGATGCGGCGCGCGGGATGCTCGCCGAGTGTGTGGCGCAGGGGTGTCGTTATGTGGAGACGAGTTTTCATTTGCCTGTGCTCGACTTCGCTCGGCTCGACGGGCGCGAGGTGTTGGCGGCGATTCGCGCGGCGGTGCCGCCGGGCTTGACCGTGAAAATATTTGGCGGGTTGTGTCATGATGATTATGCGGCGCACGGTCCGCTGATCGAGGCGGCGCTTGGCTGGGAAGGTTTGGACGGGCTGGATTTGCACGGACCCGAATATAAGCCGATGGAGCCATGGACGGCGGACGTGTGGGCGCGGGCGCGGGCGGCGGGTAAGTTTACCAAGGCGCACGCGGGAGAGTTTATGCCTGCCTCGTTCGTGGCGTGGGTGCTGGACAACTTAAAAGTGTCGCGCATCGAGCATGGGGTGCGCGCGGTGGAAGATCCGGCGGTGGTGGCGCGGCTGGTCTCGGAGGGAGTGGCGTTGGACGTCTGTCCGATCAGCAACGTGAAGCTTGCGGTGGCGGGTGTGCGGGAGATGGGCGCGCATCCTTTGCGGCGACTTTTCGACGCGGGGGTAAAGGTGACGATCAGCACCGACGACACCTATTTTTTCGGAAACACGCTCGAGGAGGAATATTTCGCGACACACCAGGCGCTGGGGTTTTCGCGCGCGGAGCTGGTGCGTCTCGCGCGCAACGGCATCGATGTGGCGTTGATGTCGGCGGAGGAGAAAGCGCCCATCTACGCCGAGCTGTATGTGATTGAGGCGGGAGTTTGAGGGGCTACGGGGGCTCGTGGAATCGCGACGGGCCGGTCGGTTTTCAGTGGGTAAGGAAGAGTTGGCCACAGATACGGCGGCTCAATGAGCGCCGTCGGTAACGGAGTTCCGCTGCGCGAAACGAGGGTGGTCGATGTTTTGTAGAACGACAACTACGGCTCCCCGCGACGACGACTAAAACTCCCCACTGATTGGATGGGGGTGGAGGTAATTGTCGTTGGGTTTTGCGGCCGGTGAAGAAGCTCGGGCCGACGCGGCCCCATGATCACCGAGCAACAATACCAACGACTGATGAACGAGTATCAAAAGAGTGGCCGGGTGAAGACGGCCGCGATGAAGGCCGGGATTGATCGAAAGACGGCGCGGGACTACCTGCGCGATAAACGCGGGCCGACCCAACGTCGCGACACGCGCCCCGCCCGCACTTGGCGGAGCCGTTTTTGGCCGTGACGCCGGAGCTGGAGGCGAAGGCGCTCTTC
>DAIPIP010000066.1:12253-13820 GCA_036770725.1 Opitutaceae bacterium | reverse complement strand
TCGGCATCCGCTTCCAAGGCTCCGAAATCCGCCGCGGCTGACCCGTCCTCCCCGGGAGCGCCGGCTTTCCAGCCGGCTCCGTCCCTTTCCTCTTAGGCTTGAACGTGAGTTCAAGTTTCCCGTTCTTGCCACGACCCAAACCAGCCCCATTTTCCGACCAAGAATGCCCACCGTAGCCGCCAAGAAAAAGCCCACCGCCCGCCGACCGGCCGCCGCCGTGAAAAAACCCGCCAAGCCAAAGACCTTCGGCGAATGGGCCAAGCGCGTCTCCGGCATGGCCAACAGCGGTAAAGGGAACCTCTCCACCCGTGAAGGTTTCGGGGATTAACTACCTGATCGACGCCGGCCCGCTGGTGGCCCTGCTGGACGCCTCCGATCAATGGCACGCATGGGCCGACGCCACTTTAGAGACATTGGGCGAGACCCGCCTCGCCACCACCGAAACCGCTCTCGCCGAAGCCTGCCACCTTCTCTCGTTTTCGCGCCCCGCCGTGCTGTCCATCGTGGACATGGTAAGCGCCGGGGCTCTCGTTCCTGTCCCGACTCTCGCTGAAGATGCTACCCGCATGGGAGAATTGCTGCGCAAGTATCCTCAAATGGACATGGGCGACGCCACGCTTGTCGTCCTCTCCGAACGCTTCCCGCGCGCCAAATTGCTGACCGTGGATCGCAAGGACTTCCGTGTTTACCGTCGTAAAGACGGCTCCGCCGTTCCCTCGGTCATGCCCTCCGCCGACGAATAATGTAGGCTTGAACGTAAGTTCAAGTTCCCCACTCCAGCCTCTCCGCTCCGCCCCCTCCCCCATGCCCATCGCCTCCCTAGCCCGTTGGTTCGCGCGAGGCCTGGTCCGTTTCTACTACCCGCGCATCGAGATCGAGGGCGCCGACCGCCTGCCCGCCACCGGCCCGCTCATTCTCGTCGCCAACCACCCCAACTCGCTCATCGACCCCGTGCTCCTCGGCGTCGCCGCGCGCCGCCCCGTCCGCCTCCTCGCCAAGGCCCCCCTCTTTAAAATCCCCGTCTTCGGCCAGGCCCTCCGCGCCGCCGGCATGATTCCCGCCTACCGCGGCGCAGACGACCCCAAGGCCGTCAAACGCAACCTCGACTCCCTCGCCGCCGCCGCCCGCGCTCTCACCGAAAAAGACGCCGTCGTCGGCATCTTCCCCGAAGGCAAAACCCACGACGCCCCGCGCCTCGCCCAGATCAAATCCGGCGCCGCCCGCCTCGCCCTCCAGGCCCTCGCCGCCGGCGCCAAAGACGTGCGCGTCGTGCCCGTCGCGCTCAACTACGAGCGTAAGGAAAAATTCCGCTCCGCCGTCCTCATCCGCGTCGGCGAACCCGTGGACGTCGCCGCCTGGCTCGCCGCGCACGACGGCGATGAACACACCGCCATGCGCGCGCTCACCCCCGAGCTCGACCGCCGCCTGCGCCAAAACCTCATCGACCTCGACGACCCCGTCCGGGCCGACCTGCTCGACGAAGGCCTGCACGTCGGCCTCCTGCTCGAAGCGGGCGCTCCGGTAGGACTTCGCTAGGTCCCTCACTTGAAACACAGGGAAATCATAC
>DAIPIP010000066.1:0-12243 GCA_036770725.1 Opitutaceae bacterium | reverse complement strand
GGCTCTCCGCGAACGCAAACAAGTCGCCGACGCCCTAAACCACTTTCACCGCACCGACCCCGAGCGTTCCCGCGCCTCGGCCGCGCGCGTATCCGCCCACGCCGCCGCGCTTCACGCCCTCGGTCTCGAAGCCGACGCCCGCCTCCTGCGCGAATCCGGCCCCCGCCTCGCCCTCCGCATGGCGCGCGAGGCCTTCGGCCTCTGGGCCGGCTCGCTCTTCGCGCTCTGGGGCCTCGCCCTGCACATCCCGCCCTTCGCCATCTCGCGCCTCGTCGCCGCCCTGCTTGGCCGCGGCGACCGCGCCACCCTCGCGCTCTGGCGCCTGCTCTTCGGTGCCTTCCTCCTGCTCGGTTGGTATGGCGCGCTCGCCCTCGCCGCCGCCGCGTATTTTCAGCCCTGGGTCGTCATCCTGCTCGCCGCCCTCGCCCCCGCCTCCGGCCTCTTCGGCCTGCGCTGGCTCCGCCTGCAACGCGGCCGCTTTCTCGCTTGGTGGGCCGAACTCCGCCTCCTTCTCGACCGCAAACGCGCCGCCGCCCTCCGCGCCGAACACGCCGCCATCGCCGACCTCCTCGCCCACTACGCCGCCGAGTGGCTCGCGCGCGAGACCCCTCCCCCCGGGACCGCCGGGCTCCGCACCGGCCCCGTCTCCTCGCCGCCCCTCCACCTTCACCGCCTCGTCAAACCCCCGCTCTGGGTCACCCTCACCCTCGCCACCACCACTGCCGCCCTCCTCCTCGGCGCAACCTTCTGGATCGCCCACGACCACCCGCTCGAATGGCGGCGCACCGACTCGCCCGCCCTGCACCAACTCCCGCCCGAAGAACTCGCCGCCGACCTCGACGTCGCCGAGCGCGCCCTCTCCGGCGTCATCGACGGCATCACCGAACTCGAAACCCGTTTCCTCGCCTTCGAAGCCGGCCTGCTCTCCGGCGAACGCAGCTACTACAACCCGGCCGACGACGACGAGATCCGCCGCATGCTCCTCGTCTTCCTCGCCCTGCGCGACGCCACCCTCCGCGCCGCGTGGGCCCACGAACGCCACGCCCAACTTCCCCTCGGCCCTACCCGCGACCGCGCCGCCCGCCTCCACGTCACCGCGCTTGTTCTCTCCTACGACCGCGCCGCCCGCTTCGTCGCCGCCTTCGAAGGTAAACCCCTCGCGCAACGCAAACTCAACGAACCCGAACCGCGCTGGAATCTCCCCGCCAACACCCACGACACGCTCCGCGCCACCCTCCTCCACCGCGACTACCGCCGCCTCCTCGACCGCGCCCTCGCCACCCCACTCGACTTCACCTCCGCGCCGCAAAACTTCGCCCCCGCCCTCGACGCCGCCCGCTCCCGCCTCGCCGCCCGCTCCGGCTGGCTCGCGCAAAAAATCGCCATCCGCGCCCACGCCGCGCGCGACCTCGCCGACGCCGGTTTTTACCGCGCCTCCGCCCGCGTCTCCGTGCTCGTCGGCGACGCCCGCCTGCGCGCCCCGCGCCAAGGCCGCGCCCTCGTCTCGTCCGAACAACTCGCCGAACTGCGCGGCAAACTCCGCCCCGGCGACATCCTCATCGAGCGCCGCAACTGGTATCTCTCCAACGCCTTTCTCCCCGGCTACTGGCCCCACGCCGCGCTCTACGTCGGCACCGCCGACGAACTCCGCGCCCTCGGCCTCGCCGACGATCCGCGCGTCGCCCGCCACCTCGCCGCCTTCGCCCGCCCCGACGCCCGCGGCCATGTCTTCGCCGTCATCGAGGCCATGAGCGAAGGCGTGGTCTTCACCTCGCTCGACTACTCCGCCGGCGGAGCCGACGGCGTCGCCGTGCTCCGCCCGCGAGTCGATGACGATGCCCGCCGCGAAATCATCGCCCGCGCCTTCGACCACGCCGGCAAACCCTACGATTTCGACTTCGATTTTTTCAGCGCCGACAAACTCGTCTGCACCGAGCTCGTCTATCGCGCTGTCGCGGGCCACGTGGATTTGCCGCTCTTCGACATCCTCGGCCGCCGCACGTTACCCGCGCTGGAGATCGTGCGCTACGCGCTCACGCCCGAGGGACGAGAACAACTCGAATTCATCGCCCTGCTCGACGGCGACGAGCGCACCGGCCGCGCCACCTGGGGAAACGAAGAACGCCTCTCCGAAACCCTCGCCCGCCCCGCCCTCACCTGGCTCCAGCCCCGCCGCTGAGCCGCGCCACCCACTCCGCCGCCAGCGCCGGCGCGAGCAGCGCTCCCTTCGAGCCGAGGCCGTTGAAAACCCCCTCGCGCCCTTCGCGCCCCGGCAGCCATCCGCTCCTCGGCGCGCGATCCGGCGAGGTCATGCGCCGGCCCGACAACACCGCCGTCTCCCGCCACGCCACGTCCGCCAGCTGCCGCCGCACGCTCGCGCGCAACGCCTCCCTCCGCGCCTCCCGCTCCGACTCGTCACGCACGAAACTCGCCCCCGCCCACGCCCGCCCCTCGCCCACCGGCAGCACCCACACGCCGTCGTGCCGCACCACGCCCGGCTCGAGCCGCGCCTCGATTTCCAGCGTCTCCCCGCCCACCGCGCGCAACCCCGGCACCCGCGTATCCGCCGCGCCGATACACCACACCACCGGCCCGCCCGCCTCGCCCGGCTCCAGCCGCTCCTCGCGCAATCTCCCCTGCCCACGCCACCGCTCCCGACCCGCCGCGATCAAGGCCGGCAAATCCACCCGCCACGCGCCCTCGATCCACGCCGCGCCCGGCTCCAAGCCCTCCGCCCGCACCCACGGCGCGAGATCGCCGCGCGCCACCTTCGCGCGCACCAGCTCGCCCTCCGCCTCGTTCCGCCATTCTCGCCGCACCCGCAACTCGCTCACCAGCGAAACACCCCACTTCCGCTCGATGTTGCGATACACCTCGCGCGCCGCCGCCGACTTCTCCGCCCAGCCCGGCGCCGCCGCCCAGCGCTCGCCCGTCACCGGATTCACCAGCCCCGCGCCCACCCGCGAAGCCGCCTCGGCGTGCCCCGGATCATAAACCAAAAACTCCCGCCCCACCCGCTCCAGAGCCCACGCAAGCAAAGTGCCCGCCAGACCCTGGCCCGCGACAAGGACGGGAGTATCCATTTTTTAATTACAGCGCCCGCGCCGCGTGCAGTGCCGCGCCCACGATGCCCGCCTCGTTGCGGAATTCCGCCGCCACGATCTTAGAGCGGATGCCCAGATGCGGAAACCACTTGTCGTGGTCCGCGCTGATACCGCCGCCCGCGATGATGAGGTCCGGCCAAAGCAATTCTTCCAACTCGCGCAGATATTCGCCCACCCCGGCCGCCCACTCGGGATAATCCAGCTCCAACCGCTCCTTGGCCGCGCCAGAGACAAATTTCTCCCACGACTCGCCCTTCCGCTTCAGGTGCCCGAATTCAGAATTTGGATACAACACCCCGTCCACGAAAAGCGCCGTCCCGACCCCCGTGCCAAAGGTCAGCAACAACACCGCGCCCTTAACGCCCTTGCCCGCGCCGAAGGTCGCCTCGGCGAGCCCCGCCGCGTCGGCGTCGTTCACCAGACTCACCTCGGCTCCGCAGGCGTTTTCAAAAACCGCGACCGCGTCGAGTCCGATGAAGTCCGGATGCAGATTAGCCGAGGTGCGGATGACCGGCCCTTGGACCACGCCCGGGAAGCCGACGCCAATCGGGCCCTTCCAGTCGAAATGTGTCGCGAGCTTGGCGATGGCCGCGCCCATCTCCGCCGGCGACAGCCGTTCCGGCGTGTCGATGCGATGACGCGGGGCGAGCAACTCGCCGGTTTTGGTGTCCACGGGCGCGCCCTTGAGCGCAGACCCGCCGATATCGATGCCGAGAACTTTCATGGAATGGAAAAATGAGAGAAAAAATTAACCGCAGATTTCGCAGATGGGCGCAGATTCAAACCCCGGATTTAGCGACGCGCTTCACTTCGAGTTTCGCGCGTTTAAAATTCAAGAGCAGGGCAAGCCGAAAGCCTGTGATCGCGAGATAACCCAACATTTGAGCAACGTGATTCTCGTTAAAATTTTCGACCACCTTCGGATCTACCACGATTTTGTCCTCAACCAGCAAGTCGGGCACCAAACGACCGATACTGATCCCGCGATAAAACACCTCTAAACACCGCTGCTGCTCCACCTTTAGCCCCATAGACCGCAGCTCAATCACCAGCGCATTTTCATAGAGCTTTTCATCCAAGCCGGGTCTTAGATCATTCAGCACCCGCATAGCCGCCCCTATAACGGCATGACTAAGCTCGGGGTGAATGTCATTTCTGCCTTTATCTGCGTTCATCTGCGTAATCTGCGGTCAAAAAATCAGCCCTTGCACCCGCAGTCGTGCTCGCCGCAACCGCCTTCGCCGCCGACGTGGACATGGCCGTGATCGCATTCTTCTTTCGTCGCCGGGCGCACCGAAATCACCTCGACCTCGAACTCAAGATCCACGCCCGCCAGCGGATGGTTCGCATCCAAAAGCAACTCCTCTTCTTCCACACCCACCACCGTGACAATAGGCGCGAACGCATCGGTCCCCGCGCGAAACTGGTCGCCCGGCTTCACCTCGCCCTCGATGGGCAGCAACGACTTCAACACCCGTTGCACCTGTGTCTCGTCGCGTTCGCCGTAGGCCTTCGCCGCCGGCACGCCGATGTGCGCCTTCACGCCTTCGGCCAACCCGCGCAGCCCCTCCTCCAAACCCTCCACGATCTGCCCGGCGCCTTCCAGAAATGCGACCGGTTCGCCGCCGACCGAGGCGTCAATGATCTGACCCCGGGGGTCGCGCAGCGTGTAGTGAAAAGTAACGACGTTTCGGCTCATAAAGGCCCACAGCAACACACCCGCTCCAAGCCGCCAAGCGCCTACTCCGCTTCCACTATTTCCCTCAACCACCATCCCGGCTCACTGCGCCGTGCTTAGCCAGGCGCGGGCGTAGTCCGTGCGGTCCACCGGCCACGTGCGCCAGCCGGCCCGGGGTTGACGGGCCGCAACGAGCAGGTTGTGCGCGATGATGGCGATATCCTCGGGCGACCAGTAGTCGGCCGCGCCAAGCGAGGCGGCGGCTCGCGAAGCGGAGGAGGCGGAGGAGGAAACGGCGGCACTGCGGGCGTCTTGCGCGGCCTGCGATAGCACAAGCCCGGAGAGCGGCGGGATCGCGCACCCGAGCGTCACCAGCACGCCTTGCAGGCGAGAGAGCACGCCCTTGCCGCCGGTGCTGTGTTCGGTGACGAGCACGGCTGCGGGTTTGCCGAGCCACAGCGCGGTCGTCTCGGCGGGAGTCGCCTCTTCTAGGAATTTTTGCAGCGGCGAACTCCACGAATCCCAATGCGTGCCGGTCGCGAAGACGATGGCGTCGGCCGCGCGCAGGGCGTCTTGCAGCTCCGCGAACGTCTCGCCTTTCGCGCCCACGAGCACCGCGCGGCGGAGTTCGGCGTGTGGCGCGAGATGGGTTTCCAGCGCGGCGAGCAGGCGGGCGGAGTTGCCTTCGGTTCCGGCGAGAGAGGCGTTGAGCAACAGAATGCGCGGGCGCACCGTGCCAGGCGTGGCGGCCCGGGCCTCGGTGCTGGCGGGGGCGGTCGCGTGATTTGCCGCGTCGGGCGTAAGGACGTCGGCGAAGCCGGATCGCGTGGGCGGGGTGCGCCATTTTTTGGGGATCAACAGCAGGGCAACAAACACCACCCCACACCCGTAGGCGCCGATCATCATGCGGCCGTCGCTCGAGGAGACCGAAGTGGTGGCAAGGGTGAGGCCGAGCAGAAGGGCGACCGGCGCTAGCACCGCGCGCAGGCGTTTCACGATTTCTTGCGGTGCGTTGGGGGTGAGGTCGCGGACGAAGGGTTGGTTGGTCGGGATCATGCCTGTGGGATGGGCTGACTCCACTCCTGGCGCGCGGCGCGGTCAATGGGGGCGTGCGGGGTGGTTGCGGGCTGGCGTCGGGGCTTGGTTTCGCACAACCCTGCGCGCATGGCCTGGCGCATCGACGAACAACTTATCCGTGGCGAAATCGACAACCGCACGCGCGGTCGCGTGACCGGGCGACTCTGGTTCCTGGGCCGCCCCGAGCCCGTCCAACTCGAGCTCGACGGCAACGCATGGCGCGACGTGGCCGGCCACCTGTTGCGCTTCACCAACCCCGCGCCAAAGCCCCCCGAGCGCGAGAGCGGGCTCGATGGGTTCGCCACCGAACAACGCGGCGTGGTGGGCGATATCACCGCTTCGCGCAAAGTGAAGGTGCCCGAGTGCTCCATGGACGAGCTGATGCAATATTTTGAAGCGCGCAAACCCTTCCCCTGGCATTGGGGCAACAGTCTCTACCTCGAATGGCATTCGGAACGAAACGGTCGCGTCGTCATCGAAAGCGCCAGCTACCAGATCGAGATCGATCCCGAAGCGACTTGGGCGATGAGCGAGGCCGATGAAGAGGAGCAACGCGCCGCCAACGGACGCGCCATGATCGCGTTCATGGAACGCCTCACCGGCGCTCTCGACCTCCGCGAAGTGCAGATCGAAGACCTCTCGGAAAACGAATCCGACCAAGCCGACAACGACGCCTTGTTTGGCGATGACGACGATGACGACGAACCTACCAGCGAGGCGGAATCCCGCGCCGACACCGATCAGGCGTGCATGGATTTGCTCCTGGATCGCGTGCTGGCCCGGTTGGCCCGCGCGAAGGATGCGGGCGAAGAGCCCGATCATGAACGCATCATGGAAGAAGAGCGCGACCGCCTCCGCCGCGAGCGCGGCGAGCCCGAACCAGAAGCGCCCACACCCAAAGAGGAAGCCGAACGCTTGGCGTGGATCGAGGAGATGAACGCGGCAGCCGCCGAAGCCATGGCCGAAGCCCCGACCGATGCATGGAAGGACGACGATGATGATCGCGATCACCCCCTCGTCGCCCGCTGCGTCACCTTGCGCGAGCGCTTTCACGAAGACTGCGTGAACCGGGCCTGGCTGCGCGAAGACGATTCGCCCGAGCATCCCCTGCGGGAACTCTCGACCGGCATCATGATCGCCGGAGCCAAGCTCGCCGGGGCGCTAAACTCGCTCGACGACGAGGATGATTGGCCGCCCGAGCCGCCCTTTGCCGGAAACACCCTGGTGCGTTTAAAAAAAGCCCGCGCCCATCTGCGCGACGCCCTGGCCGGAGCCGACGCCGCAGCCGAGCAGGGCTTGGCTGACGCCGCATGGCTGGCGATGGCGCGCGCCGATGTGGTGAAACTTATCGCGGAGACGGAAACGCTCATCGGCGAAGTTCGCGCCGTGCTGGAAGCCGCCGACGAAGAGGAAGCGCAGGAGGGCTGAAGTATAGTCCGCCCACTCGGGATCGCGACGCATACCTGGCCGGAAATCGCCGAAGGTGATGGCGAGCGCGCCGTTTGCTTTTTCCCCTCATTCGACGTCCTTCGCGATTCCCCCAAACCGCTCCATGCCCGAACTCGCCGAAGTCGAATACGTCCGCCGCCGCTGGAATCCCGGCATCGGCCAATCCGTCGCCACCGTGCGCCTCCACCCACGCGCCGGGGTTTTTAAAACCACCGATCCCGCCCTCCTCGCCAAACACCTACCCGGGGCGCGGCTCGATTCTTCCGAGGCCGCCGCCAAGCAGATGCTCTTCCGCCTCACCGCCGTCGACCGCGCCCGCACTCCGCTTTGGCTCGGTATCCACCTGGGCATGACAGGCGAGCTCGTCGTCCGCCCTCACGGCCTGCCCGACGAAAAACGCGACCACCTCATCCTCGACCAGCCCGCCGCCAAACAATCCCTCGTCTTCTCCGACTTCCGCATGTTTGGGCGCGTGCAGTTTCACGCCGGTCCCGACGCTCCGGCGTGGTGGACGCAGATCGCCCCCGCCGTCACCTCGCCCGCCTTCACACTCGAAGCCGTATCCAACTTTCTGCTACGCCGCGCCCGCGCCCCGTTGAAGGCCGTGCTTCTTATGCAGGAATGCTTCCCCGGCATCGGCAACTGGATGGCCGACGAGATTCTCTGGCGCGCCTCCATCCACCCCGCCCGCCGCTGCGGCGATCTTAAGCCCGCCGAGGTCAAAAAACTCCACGCCGAAACCGTCTGGGTCGCGCGCGAAGCGCTTCTTCTAATCGGCCAGGCTGACACCCCCGAATGGCCCGACCCGCCCAAGACCTGGCTCTTCCAGCACCGCTGGGAAGATGGCGGCAAATGCCCGCGCACCAAGGTCGCCCTCGAACGCGCCACCATCGGCGGCCGCACCACCTGCTGGTCCCCCGCCCGCCAAAAACTTCCCGCCTGACGCGCGCTGCTCGCGTTCGTGGCGACAAAAAGTTTCCGCCTTCCCTTCCGCCTTGGCGCTTCTGTTTTTGCGCTTTTTGCGACTTCTTGCGGCTACTACTCCGCTGCCTTGAACAACTCCGCCAAAAAACTTCGCCTCGACGAGCTACTCGTCGCCCGCGGCCTCGCTCCCACCCGCGCCAAGGCCAAGGCCTACGTCATGGCCGGCCTGGTGCGCTCCGGCACCGAGCGGCTCGACAAGCCCGGCAAAGAATACCCGGCCGATTTCCCCGTCGTCCTTGCCGAAACCTCGCGCTTCGTCTCCCGCGGCGGCGAAAAACTCCAGGGCTGGCTTGATCGTTTCCCGCTCGACCTGCACGGCGCTCACATCCTCGACGTCGGTGCCTCCACCGGCGGCTTTACCGATTGCGCCCTTCAGGCAGGCGCCGCCTCCGTCACGTGCCTCGATGTAGGGCGCGCGCAACTACACGGCCGATTGCTCGCCGATCCACGAGTAACCAACCTCGAACAAGTCAACGCCCGCCACCTCGACCCCGCCGCGCTCCCGCGCCCGCTTTACGACGCCGTGGTCATGGACCTTTCTTTCATATCGCTGCGCCACATCCTCCCGCCGGTCTGGCCCGCGTTGCGCCCCGGCGGCACCCTCGTCGCCCTGGTAAAACCCCAGTTCGAGGCCGGTAAGGCGGAGGTGGACAAAGGCGCCGGAGTCATTCGCGACCCCGCCGTGCGGCGACGCGTGCTGGATGACATCCGAGACTTCGCGCTGGGTGCTTTGCCCGGCGCGGAACTCGTCGGCGTGATGGACAGTCCCATCACCGGCACGGATGGAAATCGTGAGTTTCTGCTCGGCTTGAAGAAGCTTGATCGTCCCTGAGTTCACAGTTGCCCACGGGGAAAAACCACCGCCGGTTTCGATAGCGTTCGCGCAATTTAAACAACCCGCGGGATCTTGGATTTTTGACGCAAAGGTCGCGAAGAACCGCAAAGTTTCATACGGATGCACGGCATTGCTTCGTGACCTTGGCTCGAAGCCGTGGCGACTCGCGTTAAGCTCCTGAATTGTTTGTCGATCAGAATTCAAAGCGGCGCTTGCGGCGAAAGTCATCGGCAGCGTGCCCAGTCTCCGGCTTCCGCGAACACGTCTCGGCCGCGATTGGGTGCTCAGGCCCCCTCCGGTTCCGCCGCTACGGCCCGCAACGTCTTTCGTCTCGTCAACTCCGCGCCTACCGCCGCCGCCCACGGTCCGGATAAAAGCCACCAACCCGCCACCGGGGCGGAGACCGTGTGTCGCAATAAAACCGCCACCGCGAGCCAGGCCAGCGCCACCAGCATCGCGGCCAAAAACGCCCGCCCGATGACCCCGGCCCGCCCGCTGGCCGCCGCGCGCCAGAGCGTGACGGCGAGAGGCGTAAACACCACCAGCGTGATCACGCCCATCGTCATCAAACCCAGCACCTGTTTTCCCACATCGGCCATGGCCCCACTCCAACCAACCCCGCCCGGTCAAAGCCATCCCAAAGCCCCTTCCCCCATGCGCATCCCCACCGGCCCCGTGTAAACCCATTCGGTTGCGCCCGCCCGAAATTCTCCGACATCTTCAACATCTCCATAATCCGAAAAGTGTAACCAAATTGGTTACACCATTCGGATCACCCTCCTTGTGCGTCGGTTCGATTCCCGGCAAAGTGTAACCAAATTGGTTACACTTTTCGGGCGCCTCCTGTTCCTTGCTTCGCGCTTGGTCGCGCATCACGTTTCTCCCCTCCTCCGACCGCGCACCATGCCGACGCTTCCTTACGCCGCCTCCCGCTTCCATACCATCCGCCGCGCCACCCGCGAAGTCCGCGTCGGCCCCGTAGGCATCGGCGGGGCCAATCCCGTGCGCGTCCAGTCGATGACCACCAGCGACACCCAGGACATCGACGCCACCGTTCGCCAAGCCATCGCCCTCGCCGAGGTGGGCTGCGAGATCGTCCGCATTACCGCGCCCAACGTTCAGGCCGCGCGCTGCCTCAAACCCATTCGCGAAAAATTCGCCGCCGCCGGCTTCGCCCACGTGCCCCTCGTCGCCGACATCCATTTTCTTCCCTCCGCCGCCATGGAGGCGGTCGAACACGTCGAAAAAGTCCGAATCAACCCGGGCAACTACGCCGACAAAAAGAAATTCGCCGTCCTCGAATACACCGACGCCGCCTACGACGCCGAGCTATCGCGTATCCAAGAATCCGTTACGCCGCTCATCCTTCGTTGCAAGGAACTCGGCCGCGCCCTGCGCATCGGCACCAACCACGGCTCGCTCAGCGACCGCATCATGAACCGCTACGGCGACACTCCCCTCGGCATGGTCGAGAGCGCCCTCGAGTTTCTCCGCATCTGCCGCGGCCACGGCTTCCACGACATCATCCTCTCCATGAAGGCCTCCAACCCCAAGGTGATGATCCAGGCCTACCGTCTGCTCGTCGCCCGCATGGATCTGGAGCGGATGGACTATCCCCTGCACCTCGGCGTCACCGAGGCCGGCGATGGCGAGGATGGTCGCATCAAATCCGCCATCGGCATCGGCTCCCTCCTCGCCGATGGCCTCGGCGACACCATTCGCGTCTCCCTCACCGAGGACAGTGTTTACGAAATCCCCGTCGCCCAAGCCTTGGCCCGCAAAGCCATGTCATTATGGCAAAACCCCAAATCCCAAACCGCCAATCCCCAATCCCCCCCGCCCGCCGCCTCCTGGCCCGATGTTCGTAATACGAACATCCACGCCGACGCCCTCGACCCTTACGTTTACACCAAGCGCCCCGTCGCGCCGCTCGCACTTTCGCCCGCGACCGCCATCGGCCCCGAGCTCCCGCCGCGCGTCGTCACCCGCGTCGCCTCGGTGGCGGCCCTGTCCGAAGCCGCGCAAAAATTCGCCGTCTCCCGCCTCGCCGACACGCCCGTCGAAGGCCTGCTCGTGCCCGTCGCCTCCGCCGCCGACCTTGCCGACCTCGCCGCCTTCATCGAAGGACAACGGACATTTCTGTCGGTTTCGCCCGTCTCCGCTCCTCCCGTTTTTTTCCTCGAACTCGCACTTTCCCTCACCCCCGCCGACCTCGTGGGCTTGAACGTGAGTTCAAGTCCGCTCTCCGCCGCGTCCGTCGTCCTCGTCCGCACCTTCACCGCCACCCTCGCCGACGCCGAATCTCTCGCCGGTTTCGCCAAGCTCGCCCGCGCCCGCGGCTGGTCGCTCGCCATTGCCACCACCGCCGAAGCTCTTTCCGCGCCCGCTTCCCCGCTCGCCGCCTCCCTGCGCCAGCTCGGCGACGAAGGCCTGCTCTTCACCCTCGACGACTCGGCCCCCGACATCGCGTGCCGCCACGCCATCGGCCGCTACCGCGCGCTCGCCGAGGCCCTGCGCGTCCTCGGCTCGCGCACCCCGCTCTGGATTCGCAACACCGCCGCCACCCGGATCGCGCCCGCGCCGGATTTCCTTTCCCGCCTGCTCGACGCCTCCGTGCTCACCGGCTCGCTTCTCTGCGACGGTCTCGGCGACCTCGTGAGCATCGAGACCGAGACCGACCCCGTGCGCGCTCTCAAGTTGTCCTACAACGTCCTCCAGGGCGCCGGCACCCGCAGCACCAAGACCGAGTTCGTCGCCTGCCCGAGCTGCGGCCGCACGCTCTTCGATTTGCAGACCACCACGCAACGCATCCGCGCCCGCACCGGCCACCTCAAGGGCGTGAAGCTCGCCATCATGGGCTGCATCGTGAACGGCCCCGGCGAGATGGCCGACGCCGACTTCGGCTACGTCGGCGGCGCGCCGGGCAAGATCAACCTCTACGTCGGCAAACAATGCGTGCAGTATAACATCCCCCAGGCCGAGGCCGACGACCGCCTGGTCGCCCTCATCAAAGAGCACGGCAAATGGGTCGAGCCCGTGCTCACCGAGTAATACCAGGTTTCGAAAGCTTTTGAATTTCGACGCAAAGGCCGCAAAGCATCGTAAAGTCAAAGCCC
>DAIPIP010000257.1:0-3194 GCA_036770725.1 Opitutaceae bacterium | reverse complement strand
TTAGAGGAGATTTTACGTTCGTTCATTTCGGAGGACCGGACGGAGCCGGTCCCTCCCAAGGGCCAACGGCAACTTGGGCGACTCTTGCTCTCCGACGAGCCTTACAGCGGGGTAACGCGGAGGCGCAGGAAGAGGCGGGGGCGACCGGCGACCGCGACGCGCGCGACGACGTGTTCGCGGGTGGCGGTCTGGGCGAGGACCTCGACCTCGACGTCGGCGGCGGACCAGTCGTCGGGGGCGAGGGTGGTGGACCACTCGACGACGCCCTGGGCGCCGGGGGTGTGGCGGTTTTTCCAATACGAGAGGGCGAGCGTGGCGGCGCCGGGGGTTTCGAGCGCGACGAAGGGGCGGGCGGAGGGCGGGGCGGAGATACGGGGGGCGAGGCCGAGGTGGTATTTGAGCAGGTTGGGCAGGCCGTCGCCGGCGGGGGTGGCTTCGGGGCCGGAGACGGCGGGGTCGGCGAGTTCGGCGGCGGTGAAGTGGAACTCACGCCAGGCCGGGAGGGTGGCGAGGGGATCGGCGCCGGACTTGGCGGCCCAGCGGACGAGGCGTTGGGCGAATTCGCGGTTGTCCACCTCGGAGAGGCGGGTGCCCTCGCCGGCGTTCCAGAAGGTGTTGCGGTCGAAAACGCCGATCACGCGGCCGGCGCCGATCTCGGCGATGGCGAGGGCGGCGTCGGTGGCGGGGTTCAGGGCGCCGTCGGCGGCGTTGAGGCGGATGCCGCCGCCGGAGCCGCCGGCCTGGAGCTTGGCGAGGAGCACGGCGGGCGGGGAGACGCGCACGGGGCTGACGCCTTCGCCGCGGAAGACCACGCCCTCGGCGGGGTCGTGGTCGTTGAGGAAGTGGGCGAACTCGTATTGGCGCACCGAATACACGCCGGCCCCGTTGTCGCGCAGGAAACGCATGCCGAACTGGAGGGTGAGGTCGTTGTTGCTCAGGAGGCCGGCGGTGTTGCCGATGCCGACCTGTTGCCAGGCGCCGCCGAAGGCGCTGTCGGACCAGGCGACGAGACCGCCGCCGGCGTGGATCCACGCGGCGAGGGCGGTGGCTTCCTCGGGGGTGTAGCGGTGTTGGTTGGAGCCGAGGATGAGCACAGCGTAGGGCGCGAGGGTCTCGGCGGTGAGGGTGAGGGTGGCGTCGTAGGTCTCATCGAGGACGAAGCCGGCCTCCTCGATGGCGGTCTTGAACTGGGACAGGCCGCGGTCGCCGGTGTCGGCGAGTCGCATCTGGTGGAAGGGGGCGGCCGGGCCGGAGGGCACGGTGCCGTCGGCCGCGACGTCGCCGTAGAGGTAGAGGACGCGCGGCGAGGCGGCGGAGGCCCGGGGGGCGCCGCCGCAGGCGAGGACGATTAGCAGCGCCGAGACGGCGACGAGGGTGCGGCGGAGCGGGGTGCGCATGGGTGTAGGATGGCGGGTAGGCGAGGGGAGGGGCAACCCGGTTCACCCCCGATGCGGGCACGGGGGCGGTGGCGGGCGGTGGCGTTCGCGGTAGGTTTACCAGTTGACGACCAGCGGGGCGGCGAGCTCGGGGGCGTGGATGGTGAGGCCGCGTTGGAGATCGCCGGTGATGCGCAGGCGGGAGGTGTGGTCGGCGGCTCCGAGCGCGGTGACGAAGAGGTGTTCGGTGGCGTCGGGGGAGGAGAGGGTGGCGATGGCGCGGTCGCGGCCGGACCAGAGGTGAAGCTCCTCGTTGGCGGCTTGGCGGGCGAGGTCGCGCGGGGATAGGTCGCGCACGAGCACGGGCAGATCGGCGACTTGGCCGGTCCATTCGCGGTCGGCGAGGGTGAGGGAGTCGGCGCCGGTGAGCAGGCGAAGGCGGGCTTCGCGGGGCCAGGGCGTGCGCACGCGGTCGGCGATGACGACGGAGCCGCCGGGCAAATAGACGAGGATGCGGTGGTAGTCGGGGAAGAAGGAGCCTTGGGGCGCGCGTTCATCGGCCAGGCGATAGACGCCGCCGAGATCGCAGACGTAGGCGTGCCAACCTTCGCCGTGGTCGCGGCGGACGACGCGAGCGGGGCGGATGCGGTCGCGGTAGGCGCCGCTAAACCATTGGCCGCCCTCGCCGAGTTGGCCGACGAGTTTGCCGGCCTGGGCAGCGCGACCGGGGAAGACCACGAGGTTGTGGTTGGAGGTGAGCTTGGTGCGTGCGTAGTTGACGCCGGGGAGGATGGCGCGCGAGCCGATGTAGAAGGAGAAGCTGCCCTGCTCGGGGTAGAAGTGGCCGGCGGTGGCGGGCCAGCCGCCGTAGTTGCGCAGGGCGGTCTCGCCGGCCTGGGGGCCGCAGCGCAGGCCGAAGAAGGAGGCGCCGCGGGTCGTATCCATCCAGGCACTACGAGCGGTGTAGAGGCCGAAGTCGGCGGCGTCGTGGTGGAGGGGGATTTCTTCTAGCTTGGCGGGGGCGACGGATTCGTCGGTCCAGAGGAGGGAGCGCCAGTCGGTGGTTTTGCCGGAGTGGCGGGCGTGGATTTTGTCGAGGGCCTCGTCAGCGCGGCTGGCGGCGGTGCGGAGGCGGGAGGGGTTTTCCAGGATCTCGGCGGCGAGTTGGTGTTCGGGGGAGCGGAGGCGGGAGGCGAGCAGGCGGTGATAGACGCCGCCGCCGAACTGGGTGGGGTAGGAGTCGCTGTAAACCAGGTAGCCCGCGCCTTCCGGGAGGGCGGAGTGGAGGCGGATCCAGGAGTTGCGGGCCCAGAGGGATGCGATGACGGAGTGTTTGGGGCGGAGGAGGGCGTCGGCGTTCAGGGCGTAGGCGTAGAGGGAGGTGCCGCCGTAGTCGTTGTAGAGGTAGCCTTCGATGGCGGCTCCGTCGTCGGGGTGGGCGAGGTCGGCGATGTGGAAATTGAGCATGGCATCGTCGATCACGGTGCGGAGGGCGGCGGGTTGCACGCGGGGGTCCTCGCG
Source organism: Opitutaceae bacterium (assembly GCA_036770725.1). Taxonomy (GTDB): domain Bacteria; phylum Verrucomicrobiota; class Verrucomicrobiia; order Opitutales; family Opitutaceae; genus IMCC26134_A. The sequence continues at coordinate 297 of DAIPIP010000257.1, read as the reverse complement.
TTCGTCGCCCCAGAGGGCGAGGGCGGCGACCAGGGTGGCGCTGTGGTGATACCAGTTGTGGTTGGCGAGGTGTTCCTGGCCGCGCCAGAAGGTGACATACCAGTTGGCGGGATCGCGGGCTACGGCGAGGCGGGCCAGGATCCAGCCGCGAATTTTGTGGCGCTCCGCCGGGGTGAAGTAGGGGTGGAGCCAGTCGTAGCTGGTGGCGAGGTCCATGAGGCCCATGGAGAGGGGCAGGTTGAGCGGGGAGATGCCCCAGCTTTCGTGGGCTTCGGCCCAGCGCCACCAGGCGGCGAG
>DAIPIP010000256.1:0-3239 GCA_036770725.1 Opitutaceae bacterium | reverse complement strand
TGCGCGCAGGCGAGACGGTTGAGGCGCAGGCGGGTCTCGACGCGGGTCAGCTCGGCGGGAGGGAGGTCGGCGGCCAGGGCGGCGAGGCGGCGGGTGATCTCGGCGGTGTGGCGGCTCCACGGTGTGATGGCGGGGAAGAGCACGTCGCCGTGGGTGATCCAGACGCGCTCGTCGCGCAGGGAGAGCTCGGCGTGTTCGGAGATGTCGGGGTCGTGATTGCCGCTCAGAAGCGTGACGGGGCGGTCGAGCGCGGCGATCCAGGCGCGGAGGGTGCCCAGGGGGCGGTTTTCCCCTGACACGATGGTGTCGAGCGTGTCGCCGTTGAAGACGAGTTCGTCGGCGTCGCCGAAGAGGGGGGCGAGGGCTTCGAGGGAGGGGAGGGTGCTGCGCGGGTCTCCGAAGTGCAGGTCGGAGAAAATGCGAATGCGCGGCGCGGACATGGCAGGGAGCGAAGGCTAGGCGGGCGGCGGGCGCAATGGCGCGAGGCCGGGTGGGGGCGTTTACTCGAGATCGGAGACCGCCACCACGCCGGGGATTTTTTGGTAGTGGCGGTCGAAGGTGAGCACGGCGGCGCCGTGTTCGAGCGCGGTCACGCCGATGATGATGTCGGGCAGGGGGATGATTTCCCCCTTCCGGTCGAGTTCCCAGGCGAGCTGCGCGACGCGTTGCCAGCCGCGCGGAGTGAGGGAAAGAAAGCGCGCGACGCTGAAGGCGCGAAGGTAGCGGTCTCGCACGTGCGGGTCGACGCGACCGCGCAACACCTCGGCGCAGATGACGCCGTTGACGGCGATGTCCCGGCGATGCTCGTAGCGTTTGAGTTCCGCCAAAGGATCCGCACCCTGGCGCAGCAGCGTGATGTAGTAGCTGCTATCCACCAACACGAGGGCGGGGGGCGTGTCAGGCTTTGGCAGAACCATAGGGGGTTTGATCTTCGTTCAGGCCAAAAAGCGCCGCGCGCTTTTGCTGGCGTTCGCGGCGCTTGGCGGCGTTGGCGAGAAAGCGCGCGACGGCTTCTTGGTCGATATCGGGAGCGTCAAGCAAGTCGGAGGGCTGCGGCTTCGCCTCGGCCTCGATTTGCTCGGGCGTAAGGCCTAGGCCCTCGCTCCAGATGCGGTGTTGCTTGGCAAGGCGGGCGGACTCGCGCAGGGCGAACTCGACCGCCTCGCGCTTGGTGGACTTGCCGGTCAACAGCATGACCTCGGCGAGCACGTCCTCGGGAATCTCAATGGTCATTTTCATGGTAAATCGAAGAATTCGGCAAATGAGTATGGGTCGAGGCCCATATCGCAAGAATGAAATATGGGTAAGCGCCCAAGTAATTGCATTGTAGAGGTTATTGTCTTTTAATCAAATCAGGTTACCTAGCCTATCGGCGGCCATCATACCACAGGGCGCAGTCTTCGCGGCTGGCGGTGGTTTTCATGGGGCGGAAGAGGGCGCGAAGGAGGAAGCGGCCCAGCTCGGCTTTGCTGTAGAGGTGGAGTTTTCGCGCGGAGGTGAGGAGCGGGTGGCGGTGCAGGATGACGGTGCGTTGGCGCTCGCGGCGGCCGACCTGTTTTTGAAGGCGCAGGGCGAGGTCGATTTCTTCGCCGGCGAAAAACTTGAGGTCAAAGCCGCCGACTTCGCGAAACGCGGCGGCGCGCACGAGGATGAAAGAGCCGGCGACGAGGCGGCGCGCGCGGCTGGCGGTATTCCAGAATCCGCAGGCGATGCGGAAGACGGGCGAAGCGTTGTCGAGCGTGATGGTGGAGCCGGCGAGGAGAATGTCGGGGCGGCGAGTGAGTGCGGCGACGTCGGCGAGGAGTGCGGCCGAGGGGCGCGAGTCGGCGTCGATGAAGAGCAGCCATGCGCCGGTGGCGGCGGAGGCGCCGGCGTTGCGCGCGCGACCGATCTGGTTGACGGGTTCGAAGACGACCTTCGCGCCGGCGGCGCGCGCGATCTCGGCGGTGCGGTCGGTGGAGTTGTTGTCGCAGACGACGAGTTCCCAGGAGAGGCCGGCGGCGGTGAATGCCGCGTGGGCGGACGCGTTGACCGCCGCGAGCGAGGCGGCGAGGAGCTTTTCCTCGTTGAAGGCGGGGATGATGATCGAGAGAGCGGGAGGGCGGGCCACGGGCGGGGGCGGTTGTTTGGCCGAACAGCTTGCTGTGCTTTGAGTGAGGGGCAATTGGGCACACGAAAAAGCCCCGCCGCGCTTTCGCGCGGGCGGGGCTCGGGGGAGGTGCGGTGTCGGGAGCTTCCAGCTCCCGCTACTTTACTTCTGCTTCTTGGCGACGGGCTTGGCGGCCTTGGCGGCGGCGCGCTTCTCCTCGATCGCGGCCTGGGCGGCGGCGAGGCGGGCGACGGGCACGCGGTAGGGCGAGCAGCTCACGTAGGTCAGGCCGACCTGATGGCAGAATTTCACGGAGTCCGGGTCGCCACCGTGTTCGCCGCAGATGCCGAGCTTGATGCCGGGGCGGGTCTTGTTGCCCTTCTCGGCGGCGATCTTCACGAGCTGGCCGACACCGGTCTGGTCGATCGAGGCGAAGGGGTTCTTCTTCACGATCTCGTTTTCGGTGTAAGCGCCGAGGAAGCTGCCGGAGTCGTCACGCGACATGCCGAGGCAGGTCTGGGTGAGGTCGTTGGTGCCGAAGCTGAAGAACTCGGCGGTCTGCGCGATCTCGTCGGCGGTGAGCGCGCCGCGCGGAATCTCGATCATGGTGCCGACGGAGTAGGCGATCTTCACCTTCTTCTCCTTCTGCACCAGGGCGGCGACCTCGTGGACGATGGCGACCTGCAGATCGAGCTCCTTCTTGAAGCCGACCAGCGGGATCATGATCTCGGGCTTGGCCTTGAAGCCGGCCTTGGTCGCATCGGCGGCCGCTTCGAGAACGGCGCGGGCCTGCATGCGGGTGATCTCGGGGAACTTGATGCCGAGACGGCAGCCGCGGAAGCCGAGCATGGGGTTGAACTCGTGGAGCTCGTGCACGCGGGCCATGATCTTCTCGACCGGGATGCCGAGCTTCCGGGAGAGATCCATCTGCTGTTCCTTGGAGTGGGGGAGGAACTCGTGCAGGGGCGGATCGAGGAAGCGGATGGTGGCGGGGTAGCCCTTGAGCGCCTTGAAGATTCCGAAGAAGTCTTCGCGCTGGTAGGGGAGGAGCTTGGCGAGGGCGGCTTCGCGGTCGGCGAGGTTGTCGGCGAGGATCATCTCGCGCATGGCGTCGATGCGGTCGCCTTCGAAGAACATGTGCTCGGTGCGG
>DAIPIP010000065.1:0-14195 GCA_036770725.1 Opitutaceae bacterium | reverse complement strand
ACCCTCACTCAAGTCGTTGATCGCTCTATCCACTGAAAACAGCGAGGAACCCAAAGGATCCGCGCATCCACCGCCACAACCGCGATTTCACCCTGAGTTACCAACGCTGGTTCGACGCCGTCTATCGCGACAAATACGCCTACATGGGCGACCACCGGCTCATGACCCTCGCCTTCCGCCTTGACCTCGGCCTCTACTACCTCGGCACCGTCACCGTCACCGGCCACGCCGACCGCGTGGACGCCATCGTGATGACCAAGACCCCCGCCAATACATCGAGATCACCGTCACCTCCGCCACGCCCCGCGCCACGTTCTCCGCCGAGGACCTCGCGCTACACTTTCGCTGATCGCCCGTGAACGATCGCCGCCGCCAACTCTTCGCCCGCCTCGTCCTCGTCGTCTTCGTCGCGCTCTGCGGCCTGCGCCTGGCCACCCTCGATTACGCCGCCTAAATCTCCACCAACGTCGTCGATCTCATCCCGTCCGACGAACGCGAACCCGAGCTCCACCTCCTCCGCACCCTCGCCAACGAACGCCAGGCCCGCGTCGTCCCGCACGCCCTCTCCGCGCCCGACGCCCCGCCCGCCCCGCTCGCCGCCCGCGAGCTTCCCCGCCTGCCGACCGGCCCCGCGCCCGCGTCGCGTGGAAAACCCTCCTCGCTCTCGCCGCCGTCGCCCCCGGCGGCCCCTGGCTAGTCCACTGGCACGACGACATCCGCGAACTCGAGGTCCCCACCCCCGCGCTCGACGCCAACGACGCCGCCGTCAACGCCCTCTTCGGCGACCAGGGCGAGCGCAGCGTTTACCTCACCGGCGGCGACACCCTCGCCGAGGCCCGCACCAGCCTCGACGCCTTCGCCGCCTGGCACCGCGCCGAGTTCCCCGACGCCGACCTCGCCGGCGCACTCCAGATGCTCCCCAGCCCCGAAGCCTGCGCCGCCCTGCCCGCGCGCATGGCCAAACTCGCCGGTTTCCCCGACGCTCTAAAATCTTACCTGCGCGAACACGGTTACCTACCCGAGTCCTTCGCGTCGTTCTTCCTCGGCTGGGACCGCGCGCGCACCGCCGCCCTGCGCCCCGCCCGCCGCGCGCAACCTTGAATTTCATGCATATTCCCGTATTTATAGCCATCTGAAGACCATGATCGATCTCCCCGACAGTATTCTCGAGCGGACTAAAATCGCCGCCGCCCGCCGTCGCACCTCCATTAAAAACCTGGTTATCGAAGGCCTTGAAAATGTCCTGCGCGACGAGGCTCCCATCGCGCCCCCCGCCGACGCCCTCGCCCGCCTTCGCCAAGGCTACCACCTCGGCGGCAAGCCCCTGACCCGCGATCAAGCCCACGCCCGCTGAACGTTTCCTCGACACCAACATCCTGCTCTACGCCTATGATCTGGATGCGCCCGAGAAGCGGTCCATCGCCCAAAGCCTGATCGAGCAGACCTGGCTTCAGCCCGGCCGCACCGCCATAAGCGTGCAAGTGCTCCAGGAATTTCACGTCAACTTTGTCCGCCGCGGTCGCACCGCCGCCGAGGCCGCCACCCTTATCACCGATTTCTCCCTCTGGCCGGTCATCGACAATACCCTGCCGGTTTTTCGCCTCGGCCTCTCCCTCCAAGCCCGCTGGCACCTCTCGCTTTGGGACGCCATGATCCTGGCCGCCGCCCAGAGCAGCGGCGCCCGTGAACTGCTCACCGAAGACCTCAACCACGGTCAAGATTACGACGGCGTGCGCGCCACCAATCCTTTTCGGGCCAAAGCTTGAGCGAATGATTGCAGGGCATATTCAAACCCGCTGAACCTCACATCGTGCCCCCCGCCGTTGTTCAACTCGCGACGCGGTAAGGGCAACACGCAGTCCTCCTACTACACTCCGCCCGCGCTCGCCGACTTCGTGTTGGCCCGCGTGCTCACCGCCAACGTTCTGGCACAAAAACCACGGGTCACGGGCGCCTCGTGCGGCTCCGGCATTTTTTTGGTCGAGGCCTTCCGACGCATCGTCCGCCATCGTGTGGTCGCCCAAGATCGCCGACTTTCTCAACGCGAATTACGCGTCATCCTGCGGGATCAAACTCGCGGCATCGACCTCAACCCCGACGCCGTCCCCGTCGCCGCATTCAGCCTCTACCTCGCCTACCTACACTACAAAGACCCGCGCGAGATAAACGAAACCCGCCACCTCCCCAATCTTCGATGGGTCGCGGGCCGCGCCGCCCGCGATCCCGATCAACACCTTGACGTCCTCTACGCGGGCAACGCTTTCGATGTGATCACCGGCGACGACCCCGTGGTCCGCAGGCACTTCGGCCCGGCCTCTGCCGACATCTTGGTCGGCAACCCGCCGTGGGGTGAGGTCAAGCCCGGTGACACCCTCGGCAGCGCCGCGCTTCCCGCCACCAAACGCTGGCTGGCGGCAAACCCTGAACGTGTGATCGGCGATCAGGAACTCTCGCAAGCCTTCGTCCATCTCGTGCTCGAACTGCTCGCCGATGGCGGCAAGGCTGCGCTCCTCCTTTCGTCAGGCGTGCTCTTCAAACAGCAGGAAAACAGTCAATCATTTCGCAAGAGCTGGCTGCGCCGCGGCAAATTGGAGCACGTCGTCAACTTTGCCCATGTGCGCCACATTTTCTTCGCCGATCCCTTGCGTCCCGGAAAACGACGCGGCGGCCTGCGCGAAAGCGACGGCACCTCGCCTTTTGTCTCGGCGATCTTCGAAAAAGGTGCCCCCAAGCGGATCACCGCTTCACCTATTGGTCGGCCCGCCGCACGCTTGAGATCGAAAACACCCGAGCCGTCGTCGTTTCACAAACCGACATGCATCGGCTTCGGCAGGAAGATTGCCTGCGTCACGAATACCTCTGGAGGCTCTATCGTTGGGGCAACCGCCGGGACGAGGGGTTGATCAGGGATTTGGAACGGCTTCCCGGACTCACCAACATTGCCACAGAAGACAGAACCAAAACAGTTATCTGCGTAATCCGCGGTCAAATCCGACTGCCGTTTTTGGGATAAGTTCACTGGAGGGCGGGGTTCCGTCCCCGCCACGCACAACGGGGTAGCAGCAAATCCTACCGGCCATCCGCTGCCAGGAGCCGCTGTCCGGCGAAACGTCGCTCCCAAATGCTCTTCCCCATGAAGCTCACGGCCGCATCCCCGTCCGCCCCGCATGAGCCCATCTCTCTTCTTGGCAATGCCCTCGCCGGTCGCTGCATTTCTCGGCGTGCGCAGCCTCTTCTCCTCCTTGTTCGGATTACTTTTCGTTGCCTCTGTCGCTCTAGCCCAAGCCAGCCCGCAACCACCCGAATTCGGCGCCCTCGCCACCGCGCCCACCCCCGATTGGGTAACGCCCAAATCCTGGGATACCGTCGCCCCCGACGCCCACCTCGGGTCGCCCGCCGTGGGTCTTCTTCTCGACGCACAAACCCGCCTCGGCCCCGGTCCCACCGAGCGCTTCCACCACAGCGTGACCTTGCTCAAAAACGGCGAGGGCGTGCGCCGTTTCGCCGAGTTGAGCATCAGCATTAATCCCGAATACGAACACGTTCTCATCCACTCGCTTCGCGTTCACCGAACCGGTTTGGTCGAGGACCGCCTGCCCGCAACCGAGTTCAAAACCCTTCAACGCGAGCCCAACATCGAAAACCAACTCTACGACGGCACCCGCACTTTCTACGCCGTTCTCTCCGACGTTCGCCCCGGCGATATACTTGAACAAAGCTACACCGTCGTGGGCGACCACCCGCTGGTGGCCGACCGTGCCGGGTCGGCCCATTACGTCGGTGGTATGATCCCCTTCGCCGCTCAATCCTTCGAGGTCCGCCAACCCGCCGGACACCCCGAACTCGCCGCCGTCTGGTGGACTCCCCCCGGCACCCAAGGCCTGCCCGCCGCCATCTACGACTCCGCGTCCGTGCAAGCCCGCCTCGTCCGGGCCGACACCCCCTCCCAACGCATCTGGCGCTGGTCCGCCCGCGACCTGCCCGCCGTCCCCATGGAGCAATTCATCTCCTGGCGCGCCGCCCCCCTGCTGCCCTACCTGCGGCTCTCCGCCTTTCACCAGTGGAACGATGTCGCCGCCTGGGGACGCACCCTTTTCGCCGCGCCCGCCGCTCTGCCCGACGAACTCGAACAACTCGTCACCCACTGGCAAAACACCCTCCCTGATCGCGAAGCACGCATAGCCGCCGCGATCCGCTGGGTGCAGGATGACATCCGCTACTTCGCCTTCGCCATGGGGGAAAACAACTGGCGCCCACGCGACCTCACCACCATCACCTCCACCCGCTTCGGCGACTGCAAAGACAAATCCCTCCTGCTCGCCGCCCTCCTCCGCCGCCTCGGCGAATACGCCTGGCCCGCCTTGGTCAACACCTACGCCCGCGAACACACCCACACCCTCGCCCCCTCGCCCCACGCCTTTAACCACGCCATCGTCGCCCTGCGAGACGATACCGGCTGGCGCTGGACCGACCCCACCCTCCGCCTCCAACGCGGCCCGGGCGCGGCCTGGCGTGTGCCCGACTACGGCCTCGGTCTTGTCCTCGCCCCCGGCCCCCAGACCCTCCTCTCGATCACCCGGCCCCCCGTGTTTGAACCCGATACCATCCTCACCGACGAGATAGACTTCACCCCGGAAAACCACGCCCGCATCCGTCACCGCCTCGTGCTTCGCGGCGAAGCCGCCGACCTCATGCGGCAGCGCCTCGATGCCGAGCCCCTCACCGAAATCGGCCTGCGCTGGGCTCATTTCATCGGGCGCTTCTACGAAGGCCTCGAAGAAACTTCGGACATGCGTGCCGCCGACGATCACGAAACCGGCATCATCACCCTGCACGCCGAATACCTTGTTCGCGACGCCCTCGGCGCGGGCGATTCCCCCGCGCCCTTTTTTACCTCCGTCGGTTACGGCGCGCGCATGTTGTTCGACCCCCTCGACACCGCCCGCCGCCGCTGGCCGATGGAAACCAGCGGGCGCCGCTGGATACGGCACGAAATCGCCGTCTCCACCCCCTTCGAACTACAACTCCAAACCATGGACGAAGGCCTCGCCGCCCCCGACGTTCGCTACACCGTGACCGCCGGCGGCGGCGCCCGACGTTTTCGTGCCGTGCACGACTGGAAAACCCTGCGCGATTGGGTCCCCGCTTCCGAAGTCCCCGCCTACGGCGAGACCATTCGCCAACTGCTGCGGCTCTGCGGATTGAGCGCCATCGCCAAAGAAGATGCCCCCGATCCGGCCCCAGGTCCGACCCCATAAGAGGTTCTTCGCTGTTTTCATTGGGTAAGGAAGAGTGAGCCACAGATACGGCGGCTCAATGAGCGCCGTCGGTAACGGAGTTCCGCTGCGCGAAACGAGAGTGGTCGATGTTTCGGCCAATGGCCTCGGCGTCTTCGGAAGCGCCGAGAATCCTTCCGGTTGAGAGACGCTCCCTGAGCCAAAAACTGAGGCCATTGGCCGTCACATCGAACTCCCCGGCGGGCGCAGCCCGCTTCTCGCTGCCCGGTGGCGGCCATTGGCTCGCCACGTTAGCGGTTCACTCCCGTCCGTTCCATCCACCGGTAACAGCGAGGAACCCCATTAGAATAGGGAACCCCAAATTCAATAATGGCTGGGAAAAAGCGGCGCATGCTCCAAGTCCAGCCGTATCGGCTCGGCGCCAAACCCCGCCGTCGCCTCGGAACCCGCCGCCCAAACCTCGCGCCGCGAAATCGCCGCCTGCGTATCCATCATTTCCTTACGCTGGCGTTTCATATCGACCACCAAATCCGCCGCATGGCGCACCACCATCTCCTTCACCTCGGCCCCCAGCATCAAACCCACGTCCGCTTCTACCGCCTCGCCCGCCTCCGTTTCGCCCGCGATCCGCAAGGCGGCGAGGCGATGAATATGCGGATTGTAAAAAGTCGGATACAGCTCCGCCGCTTCCGCAGCCACCCGCGCCGCCTCCTCGACCCGCCCGGCCAGCATCAACAACGCGCATTTCTCCATGCGAATATGCAAATCTTGCTCCAGTTGGGCGCTCAACAATTCCAGCCCCCGCAACGCCATCTCCGGATTTTTTGCCCGCACCCCCGCGCGATACATCAACAAACCCCGCAGCGGATCCCTCTCCGCCGACCCCACCTGCAAACGCTGTTCCACGTAAAAATAATCGGGCGGATAAAGCATCAACAAGATGCCGCGCCACTCGCGCGCGAGCACGCCGAAGCGCGCCTCCGGCGGCAGATTCATCAGCTCCGTCGCCAGCGAATCCCCGTTTTGCAACCCCGCCGCCATCGCCGCGCCCACATAGCGGCGCGGGTTCTCATGATAAAATGCCAGCTCCGCACGAAGCCTCTCCGGCACCTTCTCCGGCGGAGTCATCGTCTGCACCAAAACCTGCGCCGCCATCACCTCGCTGCACTCCACATCGCACGGCATGTCCGCCCAGTCGGTGATTCGCGCCTTCCCTCCCTCCGAGCCTTCTATTCTCAACCGTCTAAAAATAAACAACCCCGCCGGATCGGAAAAATACGCCATCACCGACCAGTGCCCGCCCTCGTTCATCCGACGCCCGAGCTGCAAATCCTTCATCCCGTCAAATTGACTTCGCAGCTCCCCCAAAATTTGCCGCACCAGCGTCTCGTGCCGCCTCCTCTCCTTGTCCAATCCACTCACCTTCATCGAACGCGCCAACAAACGCTGCGCGTCGATCCTCTCCGTGAAAGCCTCCACCCCCCGCTCGGTATGATCCGCCAAAAACTCGTTCAACCACTTCACGATTTCCTCCTCGCCCAGCCTCCGCGACTCGCTTCCCGCCCAGGCCGACGCCACGCCCAACACGCCCACCAACCAAAACAAAATCACGCGACGAATCATCCGCTCATTGCACCCCAACGCCGATCAACCCCGCAAGACGCGTCTTCGCTGCGCACGGAGTTGTGACGCGCCATCGCGGCCTCCGGGTTTTCTGCGATCTCACTCGCGAGTCCGCTCCAACCCCCTTCAATCTCCCCCGCCCATGCTCGCCATCATCCACCTCAAAAAGCTCCGCTTTCACGGCCACCACGGCGTCCTGCCCGAGGAGGCCGTGCTCGGCCAACCCTGGATCATCGACCTCGATCTCATTGTGGATATCGGCCACGCCGCCGCCACCGACGACCTCGCCCACACCGTAAACTACGCCGAGGTCCACGACCTCGTGCGCGACATCGTCACCGGCGAACCCGTCGCCCTCGTCGAGACCCTCGCCAACCGCATCCTCTCCGCCGTCCTCTCCGCCCACCCCCGCGTCCGCTCCGCCACCATCACCATCCACAAACCCCACGTCCCCATCCCCGGCGCCCACGAAGGCATCGCCCTCACCACCAGCCTCACCCGAGAATAATATTCCCCCCTGCCTTTCTTCGCGTCCCTTTGCGCCTTCTTTGCGGTTAACAAAAGTCCGTGCCCAAGTCAGCCCCCGTCACAGCCTACGTCGCCCTCGGCTCCAACCTCGGCGACCGCCACGCCCACCTCGACGCCGCCTGCGCCGCCCTCGACGCCCTGCCCGGCACCCGCGTCCTCGCCCGCTCCGCCCGCTACGAAACCGCCCCCCTCGGCCCCGCCGGCCAGCAAGATTACCTCAACGCCGCCGTCTCCCTCTCCACCACCCTCGCGCCCCACGCCCTGCTCGATGCCTGCCTCGCCATCGAAAAAACCCGCGGCCGCATCCGCCGCGAACGTTGGGGCCCCCGCACCCTCGACCTCGACCTCCTCCTCTTCGGCGACCTCACCCAGCACGACGAACGCCTCACCCTCCCGCATCCCGCCATGCTCAATCGCGCCTTCGTCCTCGCCCCCCTCTGCGACCTCGCGCCCGACCTCATCCTAGCCGGCCGCACCCTCGCGCAACACCTCGCCCTGCTCGACCAATCCGGCATCCGCCGCCTTCCCGCCTGAGCAAATGCGTCCGCCCCCGCTCACCCTCTCGCTCCCGCCCGGCTCCTGCCCGCCACCCGCCGAACTGTTCCCCGCCTTCGCCGCCCGCCCCGGCTGCGCCTTCCTCGACACCGCCCTTCCCTCCGCCACCGCCAGCCACAGCATCCTCGCCTGCGAACCGTCCCTCGTCCTTCGCGGCGGCCCCGAAATTCTCCCCCGTCTCCGCGCCGAACTCGCCGCCCGCGCCGTCGCCCCCGTCCCCGACCTTCCCTTCGTCGGCGGCGCCATCGGGTATTTGAGTTATGAATACGGCTCCGCCCTCGACCGCGTTCCCGCCTCTTCCCCCGACGACCTCGGCCTCCCCGACCTCGCCTTCGCCTTCTACGACACCGCCCTCGTCCACGACCACGCCACCGGCGTCACCACCCTGGTCGCCCCCGACGCCACTGCCATCGACCGCCTCCACGCCTTCACCACCTCCCCTCCCCCATTCTCCTCCCTCCCCGCCTACTCCGTCGGCCCGCTCGCTCCCGACCTCACCCGCGAAGCCTACGCCGACGCCATCGCCCGCGTTCGCGCCTACATCGCCGCCGGCGACACTTATCAGGTCAACTTCACCCACCGCTTCACCGCGCCCTTCTCCGGTTCCGCCGCTGCGCTCCACGCCCGCCTCCGAGCGCTCAGTCCCGCACCCCACGCCGCCTTCCTCGATTTCGGTGATTTCCAACTCGTCTCCAGCACCCCCGAACGCCTCCTCCGCGCTTCCGGCCGCACCCTCGAAACGCGCCCCATCAAAGGCACCGTCGCCCGCCTCGCCGACCCCGCCGCCGACGCCGCCCAGCGCGCCGCGCTCCTCGCCAGCGCCAAGGACCACGCCGAGTTGCTCATGATCCTCGACCTCGCGCGCAACGACCTCGGCCGCGTCGCCGCGCCCGGCAGCGTCCACGTCGCCGCCCGCCACGACCTCGAGACCTACGCCACCGTCCACCACCTCGTCGCCACCGTGCGCGCCGAACTCGCCCCCGGCCTAGACCGCTTCGACGCCCTCCGCGCCCTCCACCCCGGCGGCAGCATCACCGGCGCGCCCAAGATCCGCGCCATGCAGATCATCGCCGAACTCGAACCCGCCCGCCGTCAAGCCTACACCGGCGCGCTCGGCTACCTCGGCTACGACGGCGACGCCGACCTCGCCATCGCCATCCGCACCATCACCTGCGCCCGCGGCCGCGCCAGCTACCACGTCGGCGGCGGCATCACCTGGGACAGCGACCCTGCCGCCGAATACGAGGAAACCCTCCACAAAGGCCGCGCCATGCACGCCGCCCTCACGACCACCCAATGACCTGTCTCCCCTCTTTTTTCATTCGTCATTCGTCATTCGTCATTGGTCATTACGACGCATGTCGTTAGCCCCCCAAGTCCTCCTCGACGGCGCACTCCTCCCCGCCGCCCAAGCCAAGGTCTCCGCGCTCTCCGACGGTTTCCTCTTCGGCCACGGCGTCTTCGAAACCCTCCGCGCCCACCACGGCGTCGCCCTCCACCTCGCCGCCCACCACGCCCGCCTCGCCGCCTCCTGCGCCGCGCTCGACCTCGCCCCGCCCCCCTCCGCCGACGAACTCGGCCAACGCATCACCCGCCTGCTCGCCTCCGCCCGCCTGCCCAACGCCGCCGTCAAGGTCGCCCGCTACCGCGAACTCGCCCGCACCGGCGAACTCATCACCGCCCGCACGCTTCCGTATTCCGCCCCCGACTACCTGCGCGGCTTTCGCGTTCAAACCTTCCGCCAAGGCGAACGCGACGGACGCCTCACCGGACACAAATCGCTCAACTATCTCGAAAACATCCTCGCTCGTCGCGCCGCCAAATCCGCCGGCTTCGACGAGGCCCTTTTCGTCACCCCCGCCGGACTCGTGCTCGAAGGCTCCGCCTCCAGTCTCTTCATCGTCAAAAACGGCCACGCCCACACCCCGCAGCTCTCCGCCGGCATCCTGCCCGGCGTCGCCCGAGCCCGCGTGCTCGCCCTCATCGGCCCAGACCGCGCCCACGAAACCCCGCTCACCCTCGACGACGTCCTCGCCGCCGACGAGGTCTTCCTTACCAACGCCCTCATGGGCGTGATGCCCGTCTGCACCCTCGACGCCCACAAGTTCCCCGCCCACTCCCCCGAGACCAGCGCCGTCCGCCACCTCTTTGCCAACGCGCCTTAAAAACGCGTTCTGCGTTGCCCCGCCTTCCCGCCCCCGGGCAACATCCGCCTCTTATGGCGCTCGTTTCCGTAAACCCCGCGACCGGCAAAACCATCGCCCGTCACGCCGCCCACTCCAAGCGCGAGTTGGAGGCCCGCCTCGCCGCCGCCCACACCGCCGCCGCCGCGTGGCGCGCCCTCGCGCCCGCAGCCCGAGCCCGCCACCTGCGCTCCTTCGCCGCGACCCTCCACCGCGAGCGCGCGAGCCTCGCCGCCCTCATCACCGCCGAGATGGGCAAACCCCTCTCCGACTCCCTCGCCGAAATCGCCAAGTGCGCCGACGCCCTCCGCCACTACGCCAAACACGGCTCCGCCTTCCTCCGCCCCGAGATTCCCACCGACGCCCCGCGCGGCGTCGAAGTCGTTCCCGAACCCCTCGGCGTCGTGCTCGCCATCATGCCGTGGAACTACCCGCTCTGGCAGGTCATCCGCGCCGCCGCCCCCGCCCTCATCGCCGGCAACGTCCTCCTCCTAAAACACGCCTCCAACGTCACCGGCTGCGCCCTCGCCCTCTGCGCCGCCGCGCGCCGCGCCGGCCTCCCCGCCGGCGTGGTTGATTGCCTCCTCGCCCCCTCCGCCGCCATCGCCCCGCTCATCGCCGATCCGCGCGTCGGCGGCGTCACCCTCACCGGCAGCACCGAGGCTGGCCGCCGCGTCGCCGCCCTCGCCGGCCAGGCCCTCAAGCCCTTCGTCGGCGAACTCGGCGGAAGCGACCCGTATTTGATTTTCCCCGACGCCGACCTCCCCGCCGCCGCCCACGCCTGCGCCGCCGCCCGCCTCGTCAACAACGGCCAGAGCTGCATCGCCGCCAAACGCTTCATCGTTCACGCCCGCGTCGCCGATGATTTTATACGCCTCCTCGCCGTCGCCATGGCCGCCTACCAAGTCGGCGACCCGCTCGCCCCCGGCACCCAACTCGGCCCCCTCGCCCGCGCCGATCTGCGCGACGAACTCCACGCCCAGGTCGCCCGCTCCATCCAACGCGGCGCCGTGCGCGTCATGGGCGGCGTTCTCCCTTCCGGCCCCGGCGCCTGGTATCCGCCCACCCTGCTCGCCAACGTCGCGCCCGGCATGCCCGCCGCCGACGAGGAACTTTTCGGCCCCGTCGCCGCCGTCGAGATCGCGCCCGCCCCCGACGCCATGATCGCCGCCGCCAACCGCACCATCTACGGCCTCGGCGCCGCCATCTTCACCCGCGACGCCCGCCGCGCCCGCGCCGAAATCGCCCCGCGCCTCCAGGCCGGCATGGTCTTCATCAACCACGCCGTCCGCTCCCACGTCGCCGTGCCCTTCGGCGGCACCAAAGCCTCCGGCCTCGGCCGCGAACTCGGTCGCACCGGCGTCCTCGCCTTCACCAACCTCAAAACTCTCTGGACCCACTCGCGCTCTCCTTCTGCCCGCAAGTAACAAACTCGTCACACCACGCATTCTTCTCGTCTCGCCGCGACACCTTCCGTCCGGTCCACCTTTTCCCATCTCTTTTTCGTATGGCCACCCGCCGCCGCTCCGCTTCCGCCTCCTCCGTTTTAGCCAAGCCTGCTCCCGTCGCTTCCCCCGACGCCAACGCCCCCGTGCCCCTCCCCGCCGACGACCAGGCCGTGCTCGAACCCGCCAACCACCCCGCACCCGTCGGCGCGTCCCCCATCCAGACCAAGGCCGCCTACTTCAACCGCGAACTCAGCTGGCTCGCCTTTAACCGCCGCGTCCTCGAACAAGCCCAGAGCGACCGCCACCCGCTTCTCGAACGCGTCACGTTCCTCGCCATCGTCTCCAGCAATCTCGACGAATTTTTCGAGATCCGCGTCGCCGGCCTGATCCAGCAAGTGGACAACGACATCCCCAACGCCGGCGGCGTGGACGCCCTCGGCCCGCGCGAACAGCTCCGCCGCATCCACAGCGTCGTCGCCTCCCTCGTGGACGATCAATACCGCTGCTGGCACGAGCAACTCATCCCCGCCCTCGCCGAGGAAGGCATCACCTTCGCCGTCCCCGGCGAACTCAACCCCGGCGAACTCGCCTGGGTCCGCACCTACTTCGAAGAGCAGGTGTTCCCCGTGCTCACCCCGCTCGCCATCGACCAATCCCACCCCTTCCCCCAACTCGGCAACAAGACCCTAAACATCGTCGTCTCCCTCGACGATCCCTCCACCCCGGAGATCGACCGCCACTTCGCCATCCTTCCCGTCCCGCGCGTCCTGCCCCGCATCGTTCCGCTCAACGCCACCGAAAACGAAAAACGCGACCGCCGCTTCGTCTTCCTCTCCGACATCATCAAACTCTGCGCCGCCGACTTCTTCCCCGGCTATAAAATCGACGGCGCGCACGCCTTCCGCGTCACCCGCAACAGCGACCTCTACATCGACGAGGAAGAAGCCGAAAACCTTCTCAAAAAAATCGAGGAAGAACTGCGCAACCTCCGCCGCGGAGCCGCCGTGCGCCTCGAAATCGAGGACGGCGTGAACGACCAGATTTTCGCCACCCTCTGCAACCACCTCGACCTCTCCCACGAATACGTTTTCCGCCTCGAAGGACCGATCAACATCCTCCGCCTCATGGCCGTCGGCGACATCGACCGCCCCGACCTCAAGTATCCGCCCTTCACCCCCGTCAACCTTTCCCCGCTCCGCGAGCCCGCCCTCATCTTCGACACCCTCCGCGAGCGCGACATCCTCCTCCACCACCCCTACGACTCCTTCACACCGGTCGTCGATTTCGTCGAACAAGCCGCGCGCGATCCCCGCGTGCTCGCCATCAAACAAACCCTCTACCGCACCTCCGGCGATTCCCCCTTCGTCCGCGCCCTCATCGAGGCCTCGCGCAACGGCAAACAAGTCACCGCCCTCGTCGAACTGAAAGCCCGCTTCGACGAAGCCAACAACATCCAGTGGGCTCGCCAGCTCGAAGAGGCCGGCGTCCACGTCGTTTACGGCCTCGTCGGCCACAAGACCCACTGCAAAGTCGCCCTCGTCGTCCGCCGCGAGACCGACGGCAAACTCCGCCGCTACGCCCACCTCGGCACCGGCAACTACAACCCCCGCACCGCAAAAATCTACACCGACCTCAGCCATTTCACCGCCCGCGACGAACTCACCTCCGACGCCGCCAACCTCTTCAACGCCCTCACCGGCTTCGGCCGCGCCCCCGAGTTCCAAAACCTGCTCGTCGCGCCCTACACCCTCCACCGTCGCGTCCTCGAACTCATCCGCCGCGAGACCGACAACGCCGCCGCCGGCCGCCCCGCCAAGATCATGGCCAAGATGAACTCCCTCGTGGACCAGGCCGTCATCGACGCCCTCTACGCCGCCTCCCGCGCCGGCGTGCAGGTGGACCTCATCATCCGCGGCGTCTGCTGCCTCGTCCCCGGCGTCAAGGGCCTCTCCGAAAACATCCGCGTGCGCTCCATCGTCGGCCGCTACCTCGAACACATTCGCGCCTTCTACTTCCACAACGACGGCGCCGAGCCCGCCATCTACGCCGGCAGCGCCGACTGGATGCCGCGCAACTTTTTCCGCCGAATCGAGGTGGTCTTTCCCCTCCTCGACCCCGCGCTCCGCCGCTGGGTCACCGACGAACTCTTCGCCATCGAACTCCAGGACAACGAAACCGCCCGCATACTCACCGCCGGAGGCGCCTACCTCCGCCCGCCCCGCGCCGCCGACGCCCCCGCCTTCGCGTCGCAACACTACTACCTCGCCTCCGCCATCCAGCGCGCCCAAGCCGCCGCGATCTGACACCAACCCATTGCCCGTAAATTCAGACGCATGGCTGGAGGGACGACCTCCGTGTCGTCCTGATGCGAAGGACCGGACAGAGCCGGACCCTCCAAAAGTCGGGCCAGTTTGTGCGGAATACCAACCAGCGTTCCGGCCTCCATCACTTCGATCAAAAGTCTGAATTCAGAGCGCGATCACCATGACCGGCAAACCGTCGCAAAGTTTGCCCCTGAATTTGGCAGACATCGACAAACAAACCAACCCGCTCCCTCCAAAAAAACTTGGTGCCCCCACGGGGAATCGAACCCCGCTTTGAAGAATGAGAATCTCCTGTCC
>DAIPIP010000255.1:0-3270 GCA_036770725.1 Opitutaceae bacterium | reverse complement strand
GGCATAACAAATTCCGAAAACAACAGATAAGCCGCGAGGCATAGCATCGCGCCAAACATTACGATGCCGACCGCTCGCTTAAACCACCCGCCCGACTGCTCGACCGCCACCGGCGCGGTTCTTGCCATAATCGGCGCAGCCGGAGTTCGCACTCTGGACGGCGCCATCGGACCGCTGCCGGGAATCGGCGCCAAGGGAGCCAGCCCATCCTGCAAAACCGGCAAATCCAAATCATCGTGCGCGGCCATGGCCGCCACCGGTGTCGCGACCAGCGGCGCTCTCGGAACCGCCGCCACCGACTTTTCCTCCGGCCTTTGCTCCAAGGTAGGCAGCCGACGCTTCGACTTTAACTTCATGACCGGCGGCTCCCCGACCGGAGGCATCGGAGGCGCCGTCTCCACCCGATCCCAAGCCGCGTCGTCCTCGCTAAACGCCTGCACGGGCGGTGCGGAATCCGTCGCCAAACTGCGCACCAACGCCTCCCGGGCATTGTTCCAACGGGGTGCGTTCAACTCCACATGCGCCACGAATAAATCGCGCTCGTTGCCCGCGCTCTTCGACGCCTTCGAATCCTGCTGCCCCGACACGCTCTCTTCCCGCCCACCCAGAATGACGTAAGGAAACGGAGCGACCGATATCGGTTTCCTCAAAGTCAAACCGGTGCTTGGCCGGGTCGGACTGGAAACATGGGGATTCATAAAATAGGGGTTGGAACAGGTCTAAACGATATCGCTTACTTTTTATTCACAATCGAACCATTCCCCCGCTCTGCCGAGCAAAATTGAGGCGATAACCCTAAGTATATCCCTGCCCGCATAACACCTACCCCACCGCCGCCGAGAGCACGGCGGAGACCTCGGCGACGATATCCGCGCGGTTAAATTCCCTCGTCTCGCCCAACCGCTCGCCGTCTCCGCTCACCAACGGCCTATAATCCAAACCCCGCAGCGCCGCCAACCTCCAGAAGGTCGGGTTAAAATAACCGCGCCCGACCAGCTCCACCACCCGGGCACCCGGCGCGCAAAACACCAGATTCGCCAACCCCGCCCCATGTGGGGCCACCACCACCCGCGCCGCGCGAAACACCGCGATCTGCTCCTCCCACGTCAAATCCTCCGCGTAAACCGTCTCAAACCCCACCGCCGCCAGCGCCGTCCTCAGCTCGGCCTCGTTGCCCACCCGCCGCCGCCCCGCCTTCGCCCGGCTCACATAAATCCGCTCGCCAAACGGCGAAGCACCTCGCCCCAGCCCTTCGGTGAAATTCGCGATCAGCTCCAGCGCCGCCGTCGTCGGCAGCCCCGGCCGCCCCACCGGCGCCGGCACCAGCAAAGGCGCACAGGCCCGATGTGCCCCGCGCCGCGCCTCCACGATGCGCTCACCCCCACCCCGCCGCGCCAACGCCGCCCGCGCCGGCTCCGATCCGGCGTGCAAAATCAAATTTTCCACCTCTCCGCGCGGCACCAGCGACAAGCGCGGCAACTCCTCCAGCAGCCAGTGACAATACCCCGCGCCCAGGTTCACCGCCACCACCGCCGTCGCGCCGTCGAGCACCTCCGGCGGCCTCATCTCCTCGTGACCGAGCAGCCAGTGCTCGTCGAATGGGCGTCCAAAATCATGCGACACATCGCGCACCACCGCGCGCCCGTCCGCCGACAGCAACGCCCCGTCGCCAAACACCCGCCCGCCCGGCAACCACGCCGAGCCCGTCGGCTCCAGCGCCACCTCCGCCAGTCCGCCCAGATAGTCGCGCACCTCCGACGTCGCCCGCTCCGGCAACGCGTAGCGCACGCGCCCGGGCTCGGGCAGCCGTATCCATTCCGCCCCTACACGCGCCGCCAGGTCGGCGAGGCGCACGCAGGCGCGCGGCGGGGCTTCGCGCGGTCCGGGCGGCGTCACAACTGCCCTCCGTGCTTCACGCGCACGTTTTTCCCGCCCGCGTTCAAGCGATCCAGCACCGCCGCGAGCCGACGACGTTTCTCGTTTTCCTGCGCGTCGAACAAATCGAGCTGCGCCGCCCCGTCCTCCACCCCGGAAAATCGCACCGACACCAGCCGCAACGCCACCCGCCCGCGCGACCACGCCTTGCGCAGCAGCGGCTCCACCAGTGGGTAAAACGGCGCCTCCAAATCGCTCGCCTCCGGCAGGCTCCGGCCCGCGCTTTCTTGGGAAAAATCCCCGTAGCGCACCTTCACCGTCAACGTGCGCACCCGTTTGCCGTCCGCGCGTATCTGCGGCAGCAACTCGTCGATCATCCGCTTCGCCTCCCGCGCGATCACGGCGAAGTCGCCGATGTTTTCCCCAAACGTTTCCTGCTGGGAATAACTCTTCGCGTCCGCGCGCTCCGTCTCCACCGGCGAGTCGTCCTCGCCCCGCGCCGCCTCGACCATGCCGCGCCAACCCGAGCCGAACAGCGACGCCAGCTCGCGCTCCGACTTGCGCAACACATCGCCGATCAGCGCCACCCCGCGCGCCTGCAACATCTCCTCCGTCTTCGTCCCCACGCCCGGCAGCTTGCCTATGCCCAGCGGCTCCAAAAACGCCCGCTCCATGCCCGGCGGCACCACCACGAAACCGCGCGGCTTGCGCAGCTTGCTCGCGATCTGGGAAACGAGTTTGTTGCGCGCGATGCCGATGGATACCGGGATCGCCAGTTCGTCCCAAATTCTCCGCTGCAAATCGCGCACCTTCGTCTCGATCTCCGCCGCGTCGCGCTGCCCGCAGGGGGTAAGGTCGAGATAGCCCTCGTCGATCGAGTTGCGCTGCACCAGCGGCGTGAGCGTCTCGCAAAGATCAAACATCCGTCGCGACGTCTCCCCGTAGAGCCCGCTCGTGTGCGGCAACAAGATCAAATCGGGACAAACCTTCAGCGCGCGCGAAGTCGGCATCGGCGTATAAACTCCGCACGCCCGCGCCTCGTAACTGGCCGAGGAAATGATGCCGCGCTCCGTCCCGCCCACCGCGCATTTCGTTCCGCGCAACTCCGGCCGACGCGCCAACTCGCACGAGACGAAAAACGCGTCCGCGTCGAGGTGGACGATGGTGGCGAGGGCGAACATGAGAGAGATGAGGGCGGAGACCTGAAACCTGAAACAGGAATGCCGAAGCTCAAGCCCTCGTCCGGCCTCATTTCCCCCGTCTCAGCCCTCAGGTCTCAGGTTCTCATGCCAATCACCCGATGCTTATAGACTTCTGGCCGCGATCTGTAGGCCAGACCGTTGGGAAGATGCCAGACATCGCTTACACTTTGGGTGACAGACATCGTTTACAGTT
>DAIPIP010000064.1:12280-14424 GCA_036770725.1 Opitutaceae bacterium | reverse complement strand
TGCCGGAAAGCCGTTTCGCTTTCGGGTGGATGCATCGCTCAGCTTGCGCGTCGCCGTTCGCGATCTGTTGGCTCAAGCTCGGGATCGTCAGGCCGAAAATCCGGGACAACGTTTCGAAGGGGCCATGATGCAGCACCTCGTGGGAGCGAAACTGGATTTGGTGTTGGGGGCGGGAGTCGTGTCGCATCATCCCACGTCCGAGGCCGATCAAGCCGCCGGACGCGCCGGTGACTTCACTCCGGGCGATGTCGCGATTCACGTTACCACCCATCCGACAGAAGCCTTGATGGCGCGCTGCGCCGAAAATCTCGGGAAAGGTTTGCGCCCATTGGTTGTGACCACGCCGCGATCAGCGGCGGGCGTGGATTCACTGGCGGAAGCCCTGGGTATCGCGGATCGCATTGATATCATCGATATCGAGCAATTCCTGGCCACCAACTTACTGGAGCGGGCGGCATTCAAACTGGATCAACATCGGCCACGAGTGGCTGAACTGATCGCCCGCTACAATCAATTGATCGATGTCCATGAGCACGATCCGTCGCTTCGCATCGAACCGGTGGGGTAGCTCAATGCCCGTGTGGTTTTGAGCCGCGTGACGCTAGATTTTAACGGACGGGCAAGCCAAGGCGCGGTTGAGGCGGGCTAGGGTTTCATCGATTTCGGCGGAGGTGTGGGCGGTGCCGAGGAACCAGTTGTGGTGGGGGTGCAGGTAAACGCCTTCGCGGGCGGCGGCGGCGGCGAGATCCTGGGTGCGTTGAAAACCGGGGTCGTCGGCGACGCGCACGTAGGGCATGGCGGGGGGGCCGCTGGCGACGAGGGGGATGCGGTGTTTTTCGCCGAGGGCGAGGAAGCCGTCCACAAAGCGGCGGCCGGCGCGTTCGAGGACGGCGGGGATGTTTTCGCGGGCGGCGATTTCGAGCACTTTGAGGGCGGCGGCCATGGGGGCCGGATCGTGCCAGTAGCTGCCGGTGAGGAAGACGCGGCTGGCGGCGGCTTGGTGCGCTGCGCGGCCAACGCAGGCGGCGATGGGGTGGCCGTTGCCAAGGGCTTTGCAATAGACGGCGAGGTCGGGTCGCCAGCCGTAGGCGAGGTGGGAGCCGCCGAGGTGTAGGCGCGGAAAGCAGCGCACGTCGTCGAGGACGAGGAGCGCGCCGTGCGCGGCGCAGAGGCGGTTGGCGGCGGCGACGAACTCGGGCGAGGGCAGGGCGGAGTCGGCGTAGGCGGGGTGGTGGAAGGGCGTGACGATCAGGCAGGCGACATCGTCGCGGTGGCGGGCGAAGAGGGCTTCGAGCGCGTCGGCGTCGTTCCACGGGAAATCGGCGACGTGTATCCGGTCTTCCGATACGAGGCCGCCGTGGCCGGGCGAGCACCAGGCGTGTGCGCCGTGGTAGGCGCCGCGGACTTTGAGGATTTTGCGGCGGCCGGTGACCTCGCGGGCGACTTGCACGGCCCAGGTGGTGAGATCGGAGCCGTTTTTTGCGAGCACGGCCCAGTCGGCGAAGTCGATGCGGGCGACGAGGGCCTCGGCGAGTTCGACGGTGAGGGCGGTGGGGTGGTTGAAGGCGGAGCCGAGGGCTCGGGCGGCGTCGGCGGCGGCCTCGACCTCGGGGTGGTGGTAGCCGAGGAGCATGGGGCCGTAGCCGCACAGGTAGTCTATGAATTCGTGTCCATCGAGGTCGCGGTAGCGGCAGCCGGAGCCGGAGACGGCGAAGGAGGGAAGCGCGCCGGGCACGGTGGCGGCGGGGGTGACGTGGCCGTAGATGCCGCCGGGGATGACGCGGCGGGCGCGGGCGAAGAGGGCGGCGGATTTCGGGAAATGCATTTGGTAGCTAGTAGAGCTAGTAAAGCAGGTAGAGCTAGTAAGCTGGTGAAGATGCGGCGGGGGGATTCAGGAGACGCGACACTTCGTTGAGGACGAGGGAGAGGCGTTCGGCGATGAGGAGGTGGCCGCGGATGCGGAGTTCGCCGCCGCCGAGGGCGGCGAGGGAATCGAGGGAGTGGTCGAGTTCGGCGAGGAGGGTGTCGAGCGTGGCGAAGGAGAGTTCGGCGACGGGCGGGCGCGGTGCCGAGCCGGTGCCGGAGGTGAGCGCGGCGAGGTCGATCCAGAGCGGGGCGGGGAGGGCGGGGCAGGCGAAGGTGAG
>DAIPIP010000064.1:0-12180 GCA_036770725.1 Opitutaceae bacterium | reverse complement strand
GGTGGGGAACCAGAGGCGGAGGTCGCCGGGGGGCTGATGCCGGCTGGATGCGCCTCGGCGCACAAGAGCCGGCGCTCCCAGTGTGACGGAGTCGTCGGTGGTGACGGAACCGTCGGCCGCGAAGGCGAGGCGGCAGCGTGAGATTAGGCCGCGCACGGAGAGGGTGACGGCGAAGGGGCGCGGGCCGGACGCGGCGCGGCGAAGCTCGGCGTCGTGGGGCGCGAGGAGGGCGAGCGCGGGGAGGGCGGCCTCGAGAGCTAGTAGAGCTTGTAAGCTGGTAGAGCTGGTAAGCGGGGGACGCGAAGGCATGGCGGATGTGCAGAGGCTGTTGATCCGCTTATTAGCTTACTAGCTTCACCAGCTTATCAGCTTCCGCGATCCAGCGGACGATGTCTTCGGGTCGACCGGAGGGGCGGGCGGCGGTTAGGCGGGCGCGCATGGAGTCGGTGAGGCCGGGTTCGTTTTTTAAGCGAAGGGCGGCGGCGGCGACTTCGACGGGGTTGCGGGCGAGGAGCGCGCACTGGTGCTGTTTGCAATATTGCACGGTGATGAGTTCCTGAGGCATGACGCCGCCGATGCCGTTGTGGATGAGCGGGGCGCCGAGCTGGATGGCCTCGCTGGTGGCACCGGTGCCGGGGCGGGCGACGACCGCGGAGGCGAGGCGTTTGAGCGCGGACATGCGGGCGGGGTCGGCGGGGCCGAGCGCGCGGACGGTGAGCGCGGGGTGGGCGGCGGCGATGGCTTCGAGTTCGCGGCGGGTGTCGTCGCGGTGGGCGCAGAGGAAGATGGCCTGGAGCTTTTCGCCGGACGCGGCGAGGGCGCGGAGGATGGCAGGGTGGTTGTTGGCCCCGGCTTGGCCGGTGCTCACGAGGAGGGTGAAGGCGCGGCGGTCGAGCGTGAGTTCGGCGGCGAGTGCGTCGGCGGCGGCGGCGAGTGCGGCGGGGCTTTCGTAGAAGGGCGGGCGGAGGAGGAAGCCGCCGTGGAAGGTGCGTTTGGGGGGGGTGCCGACGGCGCGGGCGGCGGCGCAGACCTCGGCGCTGGCTCCGATGAAGCCGTCGGCGCGGGGGTTGGTCCAATGGCGGGAAAAACCGTAGCCGGCGAAGAGTTCGCCGCAGTAGGTGATGCAGGCGGGCGGGGGGAAGCCGGCTTCGGTGGCGGCGTCGCGGGCGAGGTCAAAGAAGCCGTGGTTGGTGTGGGCGTGGACGCTGATGACGCGGTGCGGGCGGTGTTCGCGGACGAGTCTGGTGAAGCGGTCGCGGCCCAAGATGCGCGAGCCGCGGCGGTGCATGCCGGCGAGTTCGAGGTAGTTGAAATAAACGTGATGAAACCAGGGCGCGCGGCGCTGGATTACGTTGTAGAATTCGACGCCGAAACGATAGACGCGGTGGGTGTCCTCGAGGGCGTGGTGGGTGCGAAGTTCGACGGCGTCGCCGAGGGTGGACTGCGCCCAGCGGGTGAGGGAGTCGGCCCGCATGTTGTGGCCGGTGCCGGTGGAGGAGGTGAGGAGGAGCCAGCGCATTTTCTTACGGGCTAGGCGGGCTAGTGAGCGGGGGCGCGGGGGCGGGGTGAGGACGGAGGCGGCGGGCGGGACGCCCGCCGCAGCACCCGGGACGGGTGCGCTCCCCGGACCGACGGAGTTTCCCGGACCGGGGGAGTGTCATGTGGCGAGGGCGGCCTGGATGGCGCGGCAGGCGGTGCGGAGGACCTGGAGGCGGGCGTAGCGTTTATCGTTGGCGGGAATGAGGTGCCAGGGCGCGTGGGGGGTGTCGGTGAGGGCGAGCATGTCGCCGACGGCGACCTCGTAGGCGTCCCATTTGCGGCGGTTGCGCCAGTCTTCCTCGTTGATCTTGTGACTCTTGAAGGCGGTCTGCTCGCGGGAGCGGAAGCGGGCGAGCTGTTCCTCACGGGAAACGTGTAACCAGAATTTCACTACAATCTGGCCGTGTTCGGTGAGCTGGCGTTCGAAGTCGTTGAGTTCGCCAAAGGCGCGTCGCCATTCGTCGGGACGGCAGAAGCCTTCGAGGCGCTCGACGAGCACACGACCATACCAGCTGCGGTCGTAGATGGCGACCTGGCCGTCGCGGGGAACGTGTTTCCAAAAGCGCCAGAGGTAGTGGTGGGATTTTTCATCCTCGGTGGGTTTGGCGATGGGATAGACGCGGTAGTCGCGCACGTCGATGGCGCTGGTGAGGCGGCGGATGGCGCCGCCCTTGCCGGCGGCGTCCCAGCCCTCGAAGACGAAGGTGATGGCGCGGCCGGCGGCCTGGGCGGCGCGCACGGCGGCGTTGAGGCGGCCGAGCCATTTGTCGCGCTTGGCCTCGTATTCGTTGGGGGTGAGTTTTTGGTCGAGGGGGAGGCCTTCGAGGCGGCGGCGACCGAAGGCGCGGAGGGGTTTGGGGCGGAGGTCGGGCGCGGCTTTGGGTCGGGTGCGGGCGAGGGCGGCGAGGTGTTGGCGGTGGGCGGCGAATTGTTCGATGAGGAGGTCGCCGACGGCGAGGTTGCGGGCGCGCTCGTCTTCGGAGTCGATGACGGTCCACTGCGCGCCGGGGCGGTGGGTGTTTTTGAGGATGTGGAGGGCGGTGCGTTCGAGGCGGTCGTAGATGCGGTGGTGGCGCCAGTCCTCCTCGGTGACGCGCCAGGCGGTGTGTTCGTCGGCCTGGAGTTTTTTGAAGCGGGCGCGCTGGGCGTCTTTGTCGAGGTTGAGCCAGACCTTGACGATGAGAGTGTCGTTGTCGGCGAGGGCTTTTTCGAAGGAGCAGATGCGTTCGAGGTCGTGGTCGAGGACGAGTTTTTGTTTTTTGCCGCGGGCCTGTTCGGCGAGGGTTTCGGTATACCAGGAGCCGGCGTAGATGCCGATCTTGCCGGCGGCGGGGAGGCTGCGCCAGAAGCGCCAGAGGAAGGGGCGGGTGCGCTCGTCGTCGGTGGGTTGGGCGAAGGAAAAGGTTTCGACACCGCGCGGGTCGAGCCAGCCGCCGAGGGTGTTCAGGACATCGCCGCGTCCGGCGCCGGCGACACCGGCGACGATGAGAAGGACCTTGAAGGGCTGGGCCTGGAGCTGGACCTGGATTTGGACGAGGCTTTCGCGGAGGGAGGCGACGCGGGCGTCGTAGGCTTTTTTGGTGATGCGCTCGGTCGGGATGTCTTCGACGCGGACCTTGGTGGCCTTCGCCACCTTGGCCGCAGGAGCGGCGGCGGGGCGGGTTTTTTTCCTGGGCCGGCTCGGTTTTTTCGCGTTTGGCATGGTGGTTCGCGGGGTGAGTCGCGAAGCAGCGAAAGGCCTATCGCGAGCGGGCGAAAGGTTTTAAAGCGACGGGGCGGGAAAAGAACGATTCGAACGATATGAATAAGCGAACTCCGGAGGAGGGGGAGAAAATCGCATGTTGACTAATAGTGTCACATTAACACTAAGATAAATTGATGCACAAAGCCTGTAGCCGTTTGGTTCATTCGCCTCTTCTCACGGATCTTTACCAACTGACCATGGCTTACGGCTATTGGAAGACCGGAGAGCGTAGGAAAGAGGCGGTGTTTCATTTGTTTTTCCGGCGCGCGCCCTTCGCCAGCGGTTACACGGTGGCGGCGGGGCTGGCGGATGCGGTGGCGTGGTTGCGCGAGCTGCGTTTCTCTGAGGAGGACGTCGGCTATCTGGGCACCTTGACCGGCAATGACGGCGCGCCGCTGTTCGAGGCCGGGTTTTTGGAATACCTGCGCGAGTTTCGGTTTACCTGCGATGTGGACGCGGTGCCGGAGGGCACGGTGGTGTTCGCGCATGAGCCGTTGTTGCGCGTGCGCGGGCCGATCATCGAGGGGCAGTTGGTGGAGACCGCCCTGCTCAACATCCTGAATTTCCAGACCCTGATCGCGACCAAGGCGGCGCGTATCTGCGAGGCGGCGCAGGGCGAGGCCGTATTGGAATTTGGACTACGCCGGGCGCAGGGCGCGGACGGGGCGCTGGCGGCGAGCCGTGCGGCCTACCTGGGCGGATGCGCCGCGACCTCGAATGTATTGGCCGGACAACTCTTCGGCATCCCGGTGCGTGGCACGCATGCGCATAGCTGGGTGATGTCGTTCGCGGAGGAGACGGAGGCGTTCCAGGCCTATGCGGACGCGATGCCCAACAACTGCGTGTTTCTCGTCGATACCTACGACACGCTCGAAGGCGTGCGCCGCGCTGTCGAGGTCGGGCGCGGTCTGCGCGCGCGCGGCCACGAGATGGTGGGCGTGCGGCTGGATTCGGGCGATCTGGCGTATTTGAGCATTGAGGCGCGCAAGATTCTCGACGAGGCCGGGTTTCCCAAGGCGGTGATCGTGGCGAGCAACGACCTCGACGAGCACATCATCGCGAGCCTGAAACAGCAGGGTGCCCGCATCGCGGTGTGGGGCGTGGGCACGAAGCTGGTGACCGCCTACGACCAGCCGGCGCTCGGTGGAGTTTACAAGCTGGGCGCGGTGCGCGAACCCGGCGGCGAGTGGGTTTTTAAGGTCAAGCTCTCGGACACCCCGATCAAGGTGTCGAATCCCGGCATTCTGAACGTGCGGCGTTACACGCACGAGGGGACCTTTGCGGGTGATGCGATTTTCAACGAGGCGACTGCGCCGCGGATGACCGGGACGGGCAGCGGCGCGCAGATCGTCGATCCCGCCGATGCGACGCGGTGCAAACATATCCCGGCCGAGGCGACGTGGGAGGATTTGCTCGTGCCGGTGTTTCGCGGCGGTGCCCTCGTGTATGCCAAGCCACCGTTGGCGGAGATGCGCGCGCGCACCCGGGCGCAGCTCGCGTGTCTGCATCCGGGCATCAAGCGCCTGCTCAATCCGCACGCGTATCCGGTCGGGCTCGATCCGGAGTTGCACGAATTGAAGACGAAGCTGGTGCTGCGGGCGCGTGGCTTGGCGGATAGCGGCTGAAGCGCGCCCGCGAAGAAAAAAGAAAACCTGAACCCGTTCCGCTCCCACCGATGAAACCGATCAAGGTCGCCGCCGCCGTGCTCAACCAGACTCCGCTGGATTGGGCGAGAAACCGAGACAACATCCTCGCCGCCATCGCGGCGGCGCGGGCCGAGGGCGCCGGGCTGCTTTGCCTGCCGGAGTTGTGCGTTACCGGCTACGGTTGCGAGGATGCGTTTCACGCGCCCTTCGTGTTGGAGACGGCGTGGCGAATGCTGGGCGAAATCGCTCCGGCCACGCGTGGCATGGTCGTGGTAGCGGGTTTGCCGCTGTTGCATCATCGGGCGGTGTTTAACGTCGCGGCCGTGATGGTGGACGGGCGCATCGCGGGTTTCGTGGCGAAGCGGTTTCTGGCCGGCGATGGCATCCACTACGAGCCGCGCTGGTTCAAGCCCTGGCCGGCGGGTCTGCGTCAGGAATGGGTGCGCGACGGCGTGGCTTATCCGATCGGCGATCTCGTGTTTGACGTGGGTGGGGTGCGCTTGGGTTTCGAGATTTGCGAAGACGCGTGGGTGGCGGCGCGGCCGGGGGCGGCATTGGCGCTGCGCGGCGTGGACGTGTTGCTCAATCCGAGTGCGAGTCATTTCGCCTTTGGGAAAATCGAGGTGCGGCGACGCTTCGTGTTGGAGGGATCGCGCGCGTTTGGCGTGGCCTACGTTTACGCGAACCTGCTGGGCAACGAGGCCGGGCGCGCGATCTACGACGGCGGCGCGCTCATCGCGGCGGGCGGGCGAATTCTGGCGGAAGGGCCGCGTTTTTCGTTTCGCGATCAGGTGGTGACGACGGCGGTGATCGACGTCGCCCATGCGCGCATGGCGATGGCGCGGATGGCGAGCCACCAACCGGATATGCGCGCGGCGGAGACCGGCTGCGTGGAGGTGGCGTTCGCGTGGCCGACGGGGGCGGCAAACACGGACGCGAACGGTGTGGTCGCGGTCGGCGGCGGAGGCGGTGGAGCCGGCGAGTGGGAGCGCGACACGGATTTGAAGGCGGAGGAGTTTACGCGCGCGGTCGCGCTGGCGTTGTTCGATTATCTGCGAAAGAGCCGATCGGGCGGTTTTGTGGTTTCGCTGAGCGGCGGGGCCGACTCGGCGGCGGTCACGGTTTTGTGCGCCTTGGCGGTGAGGCTCGGGGTGGGCGAGCTGGGTTTCGCGGGCTTGCGCGCGAAGCTGGCTTATCGCGCCGAGTTGGCGGAGACGCCCGATGCGGACGCGCTCATCCGGCGACTGCTGACCTGTGTTTATCAGGGCACGGAGAACAGCGGAGCGACTACGCGCGAGGCGGCGCGTCTGGTCGCGGCGGCGGTGGGCGCGGAGTTTTTCGAATTCGAGGTCGGCGACCTCGTGCGGGCCTACACCGGCATCGTGGCCGGGGCGGTGGGGCGTCCGTTGACCTGGGCGACCGACGACCTTGCGTTGCAAAACATCCAGGCGCGGGTGCGCGCCCCCGGGGTGTGGTTGCTCGCGAATCTGCGCGGCGCGCTACTGCTCTCGACCAGTAATCGCTCGGAGGCGGCGGTCGGCTATGCGACGATGGACGGCGATACCTGCGGCGGGCTCAGTCCCATCGCCGGCATCGACAAGGCCTACCTGCGGCGCTGGCTGGTCTGGCTGGAGAACGTCGGTCCGCGCGGGGCGGGAGGCGGCGCCATCCCGGCTTTGAGCGTGGTGAACGTGCAGCCGCCGACCGCCGAGCTGCGACCGGCGGAGCAGAAGCAAACCGATGAGGCGGACCTCATGCCCTACGACGTGCTCGACGCCTGCGAGCGCGCCGCGATCCGCGACAAACGCGGCCCGGCCGAGACGCTCGACGTGCTCGTCGCACAGTTCCCGAACCACGCGCGCGATGTGTTGCACGGATGGGTGGCGCGCTTCTTCCGACTCTGGAGCCGCAACCAGTGGAAGCGCGAGCGCTACGCGCCGTCGTTCCATTTGGACGACGAGAACCTCGATCCGAAAACCTGGTGCCGCTGGCCGATTTTGTCGGGCGGTTTTGAGCGGGAATTACGGGAGCTCGGCGCATGATCACCACGGATTTTATCTTGGAGTGGCTGGGCGCTCTCACCGGCCTCGCTTGCGTGGTCCTCACGGTCAAGCGCCGGGTGATTTGCTGGCCGGTCGGGTTGGTGAGCGTGGTCTGCTTCGCGATGTTCTTTTTTCGTATCCAGCTTTACGCGGACATGGCGTTGCAGGGTTTCTTTTTCGCAACCGGACTTTACGGTTGGTGGCATTGGAAACGGGGCGGGGAAAACCAAGGCGAGGCGCCCATACGCGTGCTGACTCGCGCCCAACGCATCAGGATAACGGGTGCGGTGATGCTCTGCGTGCCGGCGATCGGCTGGGCCTTGCATGAATACACCGACGCGAGCTTGCCGCTGCTGGATACGCTCGTGGCGGTTTTGTCCGTGATCGCCCAACTGCTGCTGATGCGGAAATATTACGACGCCTGGCCGGTGTGGGTGCTGGTGGATCTGCTCTCGCTTGCGCTCTACGGTATGAAGGAGGCGTGGGTGACCTTTGGTCTTTATGCCGTGTTTCTAGCGCTGGCGACCACGGGCTGGGTGGCATGGCGCAACGCGTTGAAAAGGGGAGAGGTGCGATGACGCGTGGATTGGTGCTGGGGAAATTCGCGCCGTTTCATCGCGGTCATCAGACGCTCGTCGAACAATCGCTGGCGGAGACGGACGAGACGGTGGTTTTGATTTACGACTCGCCCGAGGTTACGCGGGTGCCGCTGGCGCGACGCGCGGGCTGGATTCGCTCCCTGTATCCCGCCGCGCGCGTGGTGGAGGGGCATGGTGCGCCCGCCGCTTCGGGTCACGACCCCGCGATCATGCGCATGCAGGAGGAGTATATACGCCGTATGATGCCGGGACCGGTGACCCATTTCTTCTCCAGCGAGTGGTATGGCGCGCATGTGGCGGCGGCGCTCGGAGCGAAAGACAGGCGGGTCGATCCGGATCGCGGACGGGTGGCGATTTCCGGCACGGTGCTGCGGAGCGCGCCGTTTGAGCATCGGCACCTGGTGGCTCCTGAAGTGTATCGAGACTTGTTGCGCCGGGTCGTTCTGCTGGGGGCCGAATCCACCGGGAAAAGCACCTTGGCGGAGGCCTTGGCCCTGAGCTTAGGAACCCGGTGCGTTTCCGAGTATGGGCGTGAATTTTGGACGCGGCACCGTGACCCCGAAGGCCGTCTGACGCCCGTGCAATTGGTCGAACTGGCGCGCGAGCATCGGCGGCGCGAAGACGTTTTTTCGGCGGATGCAAATCGTATCCTGATATCTGATACGGACGCGCGGACGACGCGGCAGTATGCGCGGTGGTATCACGAAGGGTTTGTGCATGCGGAGCTGCACGCCTTGGCGGAAGCGGCGGCGGAGCGCTATCACCTGGTGGTGCTTTGCGGCGTGGACATCCCCTACGTGGAGGATGGCACCCGGGCGGGTCTCGCCAGGCGCGAAAAGGCGCAGGCGGAAATCGTCGCCGAGGTGAAGGCATCGGGGGTGCCGTGGATCGAGGCGAGCGGCACGGTGCATGAACGGGTGGCGCAGGTCGCGACCGCCATTCGGGCGCTGGGTTTGGACCGATGGGCCTAGGCCTTGGTGTGCTTTAAACACTTTATGCTTTACTTAGTGTTGTTATGACACGATTAAATGCGCATGCAGCCGAATCCGCTCACCACGCTTTATCGTCCGGTCGGTCCGGAGGAGCTTGCCCTTATCGCAGGCAGTGGGTTCTCGGCCTTCCCGCCGCGCCTGCCGGAGCAGCCCATCTTTTATCCGGTGCTGGACGAAGGCTATGCCGTGCAGATTGCTCGTGATTGGAATGTGCCGGCTTCGGGGGCAGGCTACGTCACCCGTTTCAGGCTGCCGGCAGCTTTTCTGGCCAGGTATGTCCCGCAGGTTGTCGGCAACCGCCAGCATATCGAGCTGTGGGTGCCGGCCGGAGAACTGGATCAATTTAATCGGCATATCGTCGGCTTGATCGAGGTGATCGCCGAGTTTCACCGCCCCGCAATCTGACTCTTTCAACCCCGCTATTCGCCATGCCATTCACCTATAAATATCCGCATCCCGCCGTGACGGTGGACGGGGTGGTTTTCGGTTACGACGACGCCGACCTGAAGGTTTTGCTGATTCAGCGGGCGCAGGCTCCGTTCGAGGGCAAGTGGGCGCTGCCGGGCGGCTTCGTCGAGATGGACGAGGGGCTCGATGTGGCGGTGCGTCGCGAACTCGAGGAGGAGACCGGCATCACGCGGCTTTATCTCGAACAGCTCTACACCTTCGGCGAGCCGAAGCGCGATCCGCGCGAGCGCGTGATCAGCGTCGCCTACTACGCGTTGGTGAAGCTCGCGGACCACGCGGTGCGGGCGGCGAGCGATGCGCGCAACGTGGCGTGGTTTCCGGTCGCGGATCTGCCCGCGCTCGCCTTCGACCACGAAGACATCGTCGAGATGGCGTTGAAACGTCTGAAGGGAAAAGTCCGCTACGAACCGGTGGGCTTTGAGCTGTTGCCGGAGAGGTTCCCGCTCTCGGAGCTTCAGCATCTCTACGAGACCCTGTTGGAGCAGCCCTTGGACAAGCGGAATTTCCGGAAGAAGATTCTCGGCATGGGACTGCTCGCCGACACCGGCGACATCCAGCAGGACGTGGCTCACCGCGCCGCGCGCCTTTACCGCTTCGATCAGACCGCTTACCGGCGGCTGAAGAAGGCGGGTTTTAACTTCGAAATCTAACGCGTCTCGCCGCTTCCCGTTATGTTGAGATACCCGACAGCGCCTTTGCCTCGCGCGGAGATTTTCGCCGGGGTGCTTCTGGGCACCGCCTTGGGGGACAGCGTGGGACTGCCGGCCGAGGGTGTCGGGCCGACGGCGATACGTCGGCGTTGGCCCGGGCCTTGGCGGCAGCGGCTGTTCTTTGGGCGCGGGATGTGGAGCGACGACACGGAGCATACGCTCATGGTTGCGCAGAGCCTGTTGGAGTATCCGGCGGATGCCGTCGCGTTTCAGCGAGCGCTGGCCTGGCGCTTGCGATGGTGGTTGATCGCGCTGCCGGCCGGCGTGGGGTTGGCCACGGCGCGCGCGATCTTGCGCTTGTGGGTTGGGTTTCCTCCCGCCCGCGCCGGCGTGTTTTCGGCGGGCAACGGGCCCGCGATGCGCAGCGCGGTGATCGGCGTTTTTCATGCCGAAGATGCGGGGCGACGCGCGGCCTGCGTGGAGGCGGCGACGACGCTCACCCACACCGATCCGAAGGCGCTCACGGCGGCGGCGGCCGTCGCGGAGCTGGCCGCCGCGCTCGCGAGGGCACGGTTGGGCGGCGGGTCTTTTGATGCGGAGACTATCCTGCGCGGCCTGCCGGGCGCGGAAAACGTGGAGTGGCGCGAGGCGGTGGATCGGCTGGCCGGCGCCTGGGGTCGGGACGCCACGGTCGCGGAGTTCGCGAGTGAACTCGGCCTCGCGCGTGGCGTGACTGGCTATGCGTTTCATTCGGTGCCGGTGGCGATCTATGCCTGGGGGCGGCATCGTGGTGATTTTCGCGCCACGCTTGAGGCGGTCTATGCCTGCGGTGGCGACACCGATACGGTCGGCGCCATCGCCGGGGCGCTGGCCGGCACCGAGATCGGCGAGGCCGGGTTGCCCGCCGACTGGCTGGCCGATCTGCGCGAGTGGCCTCGATCTACGAGCTGGGTGCGGCGACTCGCGGCGGCGCTCGCCACCGCCGAATCGCCGCCCCCGCAGAGTTCGCCGCGCTGGCTTTGGCCGCTCGTTCCTTTTCGCAACCTTTTCTTTCTCGGCGTGGTGCTGGTCCACGGCTTTGGCCGGCTGATTCCGCGACCCGTCGCCCGACAAAATCCGAATCCATGAACGCTCTTATTCTCGTCGATATTCAAAACGATTTCCTGCCTGGCGGCGCTCTCGCGGTGCCGGACGGCGACGCGATCATCCCGCTCGTCAACCGACTCCTGCCGCGCTTCCCGCTCGTGGTCGCGACGCAGGATTGGCATCCGGCCAAGCACGGCAGTTTCGCGGTCAATCATGCTGGGAAAAAGCCCTTCGAACTCGGCGAGTTGGCGGGTGAGGCGCAAATGCTTTGGCCGGGGCATTGCGTGCAAGGCACGCAGGGCGCGGCGTTCGCGCCGACGCTTGATGTTGCGCGAATCGAGCGCGTTTTCCCGAAGGGCACTGCGCGCGAGATTGATAGCTACAGCGGTTTTTTCGACAACGGCCACCGGCGCGCTACGGGCCTCGGCGACTACCTGCATGAGCGAGGGGTCACGCGAGTTTTCGTGGTCGGGCTGGCGACGGATTACTGCGTGAAGTTCACCGCGCTCGACGCTCGGGCGCTGGGGTTCGAGGTGACGCTGATCGAGGACGCCTGTCGCGGGGTGAATCTGCGTCCGGACGATGTGGCGCGCGCGCTCGACGAACTGCGCCTAGCGGGAGTGAGCATCGTTCGCGCCGAGCAGATTCCATGTGCGCAGGAGGCGGTATGATCGACACGCGCATCGTCGGTGCGATTTATGGTTCGCTGGTCGGCGACGCGCTTGGCGTGCCGGTGGAGTTTTCCGAGCGGGCGGCAAGGGATGCAGACCCGGTCGTGGGCATGCGCGGATGGGGCACATGGAATCAGCCTCCCGGCACATGGTCCGACGACGGCGCGTTGTTGCTCTGTTCCGTCGAGGCCTTGTGCGGCGCGTGGGATTTGGAGCGGATGGCGGAGGGCTTTGTCGCCTGGCGAAAGCGCGGTCACTGGGCGGCGCATGGAAAGGTTTTCGACATCGGCGCGACGACGGCGGCGGCGCTGGATTTGTTGGCGACCGGCTGTCCGCCCGAACTGGCGGGCGGGCAGGGGGTGGATACGAACGGCAACGGATCGCTCATGCGCATCCTTCCCGTGGCGCTACGATGCGCGCAGGAGGATGACGCGACCGTGGTGGAGCGGGCGATGGAAGTGTCTTCGCTGACGCACGGACATGTGCGTTCCAAGTTGGCCTGCGCGTTCTTTTGTCTTCTGGCCAAGCGGCTGCTGGCCGGGTGCCCGGCGGCCGAGGCCTACGCGGATGTTTGTCGCAGGTTCGAGGCGGTGATGGCGATCTACCCGGGCGAAGGTCCGGCGTTTGCCCGAATCCTCGGCGGGCACCTGGGCGGACAACCCCGTGACGAGATTCGCTCCGGGGGATATGTCATCGATACCTTGGCGGCGGCGGTGTGGTGCTTGCTGCGCGAACGGGATTTT
>DAIPIP010000254.1:0-3304 GCA_036770725.1 Opitutaceae bacterium | reverse complement strand
TCCATCAGCCCCGTCACCGGCGCGCCCGGCCCCGTCCGCCTCGTCGGCGCCAACGGTCGCGAAGTGGATTTCTCCGGCATCTGGGAAGCCCGCCCCGAGGGTCTCGTCGTCGTGACCACCGCCGACTCCCCGCTCACCCTCGTCACGTGGGACAAATTCGACCTCGACCGCCTCAAAACCGAGGAACCCGCGCTCGACGCCGCCCGCCAGCGCGCGATTTTTCTCCGCAGCCCGCAGCCCGTTAACCTCGGGCTCTTCGCCGGCCTCCTCACCCCCGCCCAGGCCGGAGCCGAACTCCGCCGCATGCTCGATGAAAGCCTTACCGTCAGCGTGCCCCTGCGCTACCGCACCACCACCACGTCCACCAACACCACCACCGTGGTGCCGCCGCGCCCCGTCATCTACAACGGCCTCATCCTCCCGCCATCCCCCGACTCGCAAGCCTTCATCGCCCAGACCAATAAAACCGTCAGCGAAACCCGTTTCAGCCCCGACCAGCTCAGCACTTCGCCGCGCCGCGTGCTCGACATTCTCTCCCGCACCGACGGCATCGCCGCGCAAGATCGCCGCGATCTCTTCGACCTCGTTAAATCCAACCCCATCCTGCTCGAAGAAACCGCCGCCGGGCTCGACCGCATCGCCGCTTCGCTGCCGCCGCGCCACCTCCTGCCCAACGACCCCACGCTGCTCACCCTCGCCCTCCGCCTGCGCGAATTCTCCACTGGCTTGCGCGCCCTCACCACCGCCGCCGGCATCAACTACTCCGACCAGATCCTGATCCGCGATCTGCTCTACCTCGCCGACAGCCCCAACCTCCGCTGAAATTCGGCCAGCCCCGCTCAAACCCGATACGGCGCCTCGGTCACGATCTCGGTGCGGTTGTCCAGGCGCTTAGTCAAATCGAGCGGATCGCCCACACCCACCGTGCCGCGCGCGACCTGATAGGCCCACACCTGGAAATACGTCAGCGTGGCCCCGCCAAAAATGGTCGAAAACGCGCCGTCCACCGCATCAAGCCCGCAAGACACTTTTAAACGCCCCACCCGCGGCACATGAAACCTCGGATCCGTCGTGAACCAGTGGCCTCCGAGGTTCACCTCCGCGTAGGCGTGAAAATCCATGTGCCCCATCGGATCGGGAAACCCGATGTCGGGCAGATGCCCGGTCACATAGCGCGCGGGCAAGTTGAACGTGCGGTTCAACGCCACCGCCAGATGCGCGAAATCCCGGCACACGCCGAAGCCGCGTTGCAACACATCCCACGCGGATAGATCGGGCCGTCCCGAATAATACCGATACTCGATGTTCTCGTGCAGCCAACGACTGATCGCCTCGACGCGCGGCAGACCGTGCTCGATGTTGCCAAACTTTTCCCACGCGAAATTCGCCAGCTTGTCGGAGTCGCAATAACGACTCGGCAACGCATAGCGCAGTAACCCGGGAGGCAGCTCCGCGGGCGAAAGCGGGCGCGCATCCGCCGGCAGGTTGTTGTTATCCGCACCCGAAGTGACCGCCATGATCGCATCGTGCCGAAAAAAATTCTCCCCCGGCTTCAGCGCGATTCGCAGCACAGGGTTGCCGTGATCGTCGATAAACTCCTCCGCAGGCAAGTCATCCCCGAGCGTCAACGCCTCGAAAACCACCGCGCAGCCCGGCTCCGGCCGCGGCTTCACATGCAGCAACAACGAGGCCGTTCCCGTTACCGTGTAGGCCAGGCTGCAACCCACGCGCAGCGTCATGTCGAACCCGCCGCTCAACGTTCCGCCAATTCTTCCGGCGTGGCCAGACGGCAGGTGATGTTACCTTCGACGATCTCTCTCAGCGCGATGTCCTCGGGCGCCAGTTTTTCCAACAAAATCACCAGCGGTCGGCTGCCGCGCCTTGGTTGTTTCACCCTGCGCGAGACCACGCTCACAAGGATGTTGGCGTCGTCTATGACCTTTCGCGCGTTCTGTAGATAATCGTCCCTCATGAGCATGGCGGCCGGCGGCGGTATCGGGCCGCCGGAGAATCCGGCGATAAGCGAAAGGCATCTGGCTGAAGTCGGTTGATAAAAGAACTCCACCCCGCACGCGACCACCATCGCTCACCGCAAACCACGCTTCCGACAAGCACCTGTCGGGGCAGTCGTTTGACGGAGACTATGAATTAACAGAACAGGCGCAAAACCGGCGCGGTCGCCCGAAAAGGCGCCCCATGCACACGCGTTCCCCAAATGGAGGGTCAAGCAAACAAAGCCCGCCACACCGCATCGGTGAACCGCATGTAACGCTCCCCGGTGGCGAAATCCGTGCGCCTCACCGTAGTGCCACCACGAATACACGCTACAAATTCCTTTTCCACCGCCCAAGCGTCGCCCTTCGCCTGCGCCAGCGTCCGCCACTCCGTCTCTCCGCGTGCGCGAGTCTCCACCAACCCGCTCCGCCCGTCCCAGCGCAATTCCGCACGCTCGCCGCGCAGCAGGATAGTCATCTCCGGCTCGCCCGACCACAGTCCGTTCAACTCCATGCGCAACGCCGCCCCGTCCAGCGCATCGAAAACGCCCTCCACCTCCAGCGCCTCCGGCAGATCCACCGCCTGCCACGCGCCCGAGGCGTCGCGCCTGCGCGGCGTCACGATTTTTCCCCGCGCCACAGCCACCGTCGCGTCCGCGTCGAACCACCTTAGCAGCACCTCATAAAAAATGCCGAGCGTGAGCATGTTCACCCCGCTGTGCCGGGATTGCAGCCGCCACGAGATCGGCGCCGCCGCATCCAGATAATCCCCGTGCCGGTGCGTCACCCGAATCTCACGCCACGCACCCGCCTCCCCCGAGGAGACCCAGGCCGCCACCACGTCGTCCAACGCGAGCGTGTGCGGCGCCGGCACCAGTTGGGCGATCAAATCCGGCCGAGCCAGCGAAGCCGCAAGCATCACCCGCGCGTCCATCAACGTGGCCGCCATGCGCGCCTCGCACAGCACATGTTTGCCCGCCGCCAGCGCCGCGCACGCCACCGGCGCATGCAAGTCCGGCCAGGTGCCGATGCACAGCGCATCAATGTCGGGCGCCTCCACCACCGCCCTCCAATCCGTCTCCACCCGCGCCACGCCCCACTCCGCCGCCACGCGCGCGGCCGACTCCCGCGTGCGGTTGGCCACCGCAACCAACTCGATTTCAGGTAGAGCGCGAAACCCGGGTCGATGACGCGAAACCGTGTTTCCGCCCGCCCCAACAAATCCTACGCGCAATCGAAAGTTTTCCATGAATTAGGCGTGTCTTGTAAATAAACCGGGCCAGCGTGAGCGAGAAAAGGCGCTCGGCCAA
>DAIPIP010000253.1:0-3333 GCA_036770725.1 Opitutaceae bacterium | reverse complement strand
TC
The DNA here is from genome assembly GCA_036770725.1 of Opitutaceae bacterium. Taxonomy (GTDB): domain Bacteria; phylum Verrucomicrobiota; class Verrucomicrobiia; order Opitutales; family Opitutaceae; genus IMCC26134_A. The sequence goes on along the minus strand of DAIPIP010000253.1, from coordinate 3,331 downwards.
CGGCAAAACCACCTCCACCGCCAAGCTCGGTCGCCTCCTCAAGAAAAAGGGCTACGCCAAACCCTTCGCCGTCGCGTGCGACGTCTATCGCCCCGCCGCCATCGACCAGCTCGAAATCCTCTCCAAACAAGAAGACCTCGGCTTCTACGCCGACCGCGTCTCCAAGGACGTGCCCGCCATCGGCGCCGCCGGCCTCGCCGCCGCCCAGGCCGCCAACGCCGATCTCATCCTCTTCGACACCGCCGGCCGCCTCCAGATCGACACCGACCTCATCGAGGAGGTCAAAAAACTCCGCGACCGCGTAAAGCCCGACGAGATCATCCTCGTCGCCGACGGCGCCCTCGGCCAGGAGGCGGTCAACGTCGCCAAGGCCTTCCACGACGCCCTCCAGCTCACCGGCCTCATCCTCACCAAACTCGACGGCGACGCCCGCGGCGGCGCCGCCCTCTCCATCAAGTCCATCACCGGCGTGCCGATCAAATTCGTCGGCACCGGCGAGAAGACCGCCGACTTCGACGTCTTTTATCCCGACCGCCTCGCCTCCCGCATCCTCGGCATGGGCGACGTCGTTTCGCTCGTCGAAAAAGCCGCCGAGGTCATCGACCAAAAAGAGGCCGAGCGCATGGCCGAGAAGATGAAGAAGGCGGATTTCAACCTCGAAGACTTCCTCGCCCAGATGCAGCAGATCAAAAAACTCGGCTCGCTCGGCGGCATCATGGGCATGATGCCCGGCATGAGCGGCGTGAAGATCGACGAGGACGCCGCCGAAGACGGCATGAAGCGCACCGAGGCCATCATCCTTTCGATGACCCATCAGGAGCGCCGCAAGCCCGAGGTCTTGAACGGCAGCCGTCGCCTCCGCATCGCCAACGGCGCGGGCGTGAAGGTCGTCGAGGTGAATCAGCTCATGAAACAGTTCACCCAGATGCAGCAGATGATGAAAATGATGAAAGGCGGCGGCGGGAAAAAGATGATGCGCCAGATGAAGGAAATGCAGCGCAAAGGCGGCGGAATGGGCGGAATGGGTGGCGGCGGCTTCGGCGGTTTCGGCGGCGGCATGCCCCGCTTCTGAGTTTTTAACCGCCGATTCCGCAGATAGCGCAGATAAAAACCAAGTCACCTACCCAAGGGCTCGGTATCTACGGTCATCCCAAATCTTCGATCAACATAACCGAGGCCATTGGCCGAACCATCGCCCTTCCCCCGTCCCGCGCAGAGTGACATCACTTCCCAAGAAGCGGCCATTGGCTCGCTTCCTTAGCGGTTCACCCCACCAAACCGATTAACCACAAAACACACAGATAAACACAGATACCGATCCCACGCTTCGAAGCCGTGCCGTCCATCTGTGTTTATCTGTGTAATCTGTGGTCAAAAAAACTCCGTCCCTCTCACTCCGTCGCCAGCAGCTTCGTCCACCGCGCGATCTGCTTCTTCACCTGCGCCGGCCCCGGCATACCCGTCCCGCGTCGCATCGCCATAGCGCGCTTGAGATCAAAGACCGTCGCCCAGTCATCGCCGTAGCCCGGGTGACATTTCTTCACGTCGGCCGTGGCTAGCTTGTCCAGCGGTTTGCCCTGCACCTCGGCGAGCTTCACCACCGCGCCCACCGCGTGATGCGCCTCGCGGAACGGCACGCCGCGCTCGACCAAATAGTCTGCCAAGTCGGTCGCCAGCAGAGCCGGGTCGGCCACCGCCGCCGCGCACTTCTCGGGCAACACCTGCGCGCCCGCCAGAGTCCCGGCCAGCACCTCGGCGCACACCGAGACCGTATCAAAGGTGTCGAACACCGGCGGCTTGTCCTCCTGGAGGTCGCGATTGTAGGTCAGCGGCAGCCCCTTCACCATCGTCAGCAACGCGGAAAGATTGCCCACCAGACGACCCGACTTGCCGCGCAACAGCTCGCACGAATCGGGATTTTTCTTCTGCGGCATCAACGACGAACCGGTGCAAAACGCGTCCGGCAGCTCCACAAATTTAAACTCCGCGCTCGACCACAGGATGAGGTCCTCGGCGATGCGCGAGACATGGATGCCGAACATCGCGCCCGCCGAAGCGAACTCCAAAAACAGGTCGCGGTCGGCGACGGTATCCATCGAGTTTTGGCTCACGCGCGGGCGGCCCTTTTCATCCACGAAACCGAGTTGCTTCGCGGTAAATTCGCGATCGATCGGCAGCGTGGTGCCGGCGATGGCGCCGGCGCCGAGCGGGCACCAGTTGGCGTGCTTGGCCACCGAGACGAAACGCGAGTGATCGCGTTCCAGCATCTCCATCCACGCGAAAAGATGATGCGCCAGATAGACCGGCTGCGCACGCTGCAGGTGGGTGTAGCCGGGGATGAGCACCTGACGGTCGCGCACCGCGAGCGCGAGCAGCGCCTGCTGGGCCTGGCGGATGCGTAGTAGGATTTCACTACACGCCCACTTGAACCACAGGCGCATATCGGTCGCGACCTGGTCGTTGCGCGAGCGCGCGGTGTGGAGCTTGGCGGCGGCCGGCACGCACTTGGTGAGGGCCTGTTCGATGTTCATGTGAACGTCCTCGAGCTGTATGCTCCACTCGAACTTGCCGGCCGTGATTTCGGCGAGAATGGCATCGAGCCCGGCGTGGATGGAGTCGCGCTCCTTGGCGGTGATGAGGCCGACGTGGGCGAGCATGGCGGAGTGAGCCTTGCTGCCCGCGATGTCGAAGGGAGCGAGCCGTTTGTCGAACGAGACGGACTCGCTGAAGCCCTGCATCAACGCCGCCGGACCGCTGGAAAACCGTCCGCCCCAAGTCGCCTGAGATTTTTTCGCCATGATGATAAAAAAGATAAGCCGCCGAGCACACCCCCGGCCCGTGCCCTCGGCAAACGCGAAATCCCCGCCTTCCTCCAGGTAGGGCGGGACCGCCGGGCCCGCCGCCCCCTGAGAGCGCCTCCTCACTCCTCCCACACCAACGTCACATCCTTCACCACCTCGGGCGCGAGCGAACGATGCACCGGACACCCATGCGCCGCGCGCTCCAGCTCACCCTCCGGCACCGCCCTCGCCGAGGCCGGCAACCAGATCGTCGCGGCCAACCGGGCGATGGCGCGCGGCGGCGTGGTCGTCATTTCCTTGGTGACTTCGTAACGCAGCGCGCCGAGTTCGTGCCCATGTTTGCGCGCCATGAGCGCCATGGTGGTGGCGATGCAGGTCACGAACGCGGTCGCGACCAAATCGGTGGGCGAAAAAGACTCCCCCAGCCCCTGATTATCGCGCGGCGCATCGGTCGCAAGCGAGGTGCCTGAAGGCTCGTGTTTGGCGGTGCAGCGCAAGGACCCATCGTAAGTGCCGGTGATTTTAACCAT
>DAIPIP010000063.1:0-14640 GCA_036770725.1 Opitutaceae bacterium | reverse complement strand
CCGGACATTTATTTCTCCGCTGCTCAATGTGAATAACTTGTCGGCATTTACCCGCCTAACAGAGGGGGATTTTACTTGCGAGTAATGGGGCAAAATGGGACGAAATGGGGCGTTGTGGGAGATACTTCCATGCACTTCCAATGTCCACTTCGGGTAAATCGTTCTACACCGGCTCGTTCCGGCATACGCTCGACGACAAGAATCGCCTCACGATTCCGTCGGCGTGGCGGAGCGCGCATGCGCCTGAGGACGTTTTCCTGATCGTTCCGCTCGACGGTTATCTCTCCGTGCTCCCGCCCATCGAAGCGCAGAAGCTGCACGACCGCGTCGCCGCCCAAGCCCTTTCCGATTCCGAAGCGCAGGAGGCCGCCGCGGATTTCTTCTCCAAAACCCTTTCGTTCAGTTTCGACAAAGCCGGTCGCGTGATGCTCACGCCCGAGCTTTGCGCCCATGCCGGCATCGCTAAAGACGCCGTGCTCGTCGGCTCGATGAACAAGTTCAACCTCTACAGTCCCGCCCATTGGGACCGCGTGCAGGCAGCCACCGCCGCGCAAAAACCCGGCGACCGCTTGCGGCGCATGGGCATCTGAGGACGACGCCATGAACAACGTCCTCCCGCCGCCCGCCCCACGCTACGCCCGGAGGATCGCCGCCGATGAACGCCGCTTCCGCTAACTTCCTCGCGTCCGCCCCGCACATGTCCACCCCCGGCCACACTTCCGTGCTCCTCGCCGAGACGCTCGCCCTGCTCGCTCCGCGCGCCGGCGGCCGTTACCTCGACTGCACCTTCGGCGGCGGCGGCCACACCCGCGCCATACTCGAAGCCGCGCCCGGCTGCCACGTTATCGCCCTCGACCGCGACCCCGAGGCCCATGACCGTGCCGCCTCGCTGCGCGCCGATTTCGGCGACCATTTCACCCTCGTTGATCGCGACTTCGGCCAACTCGCCGACCTCGCGCTCACCGGCCTCGACGGCGTGCTCTTCGATCTCGGCGTATCCTCCTTCCAACTCGACGACGCCGCGCGCGGATTCTCCTTCCGCAACGACGCCCCCGCCGACATGCGCATGGACCCTCGCCACGGCGTGCCCGCCTCGCGCTGGCTCGAGACCGCGACCGAGGAGATGCTCTTCCGCGCCGTCGGCACCTACGGCGAGGAACGCCACGCCGGCCGCGTCGTCCGCGCCATCCTCGCCGCGCGCGGCACCGGCGCGCTCGCCCGCACCGCCTCGCTCGCCGAACTCGTCGCCAACGCCATCCCGCCGCGCGACCGCTTCGCCTCGAAAATCCATCCCGCCACGCGCGCTTTCCAGGGTATCCGTATCGCGGTCAACGACGAGCTCGGCGCCCTCGAACGCGCCCTGCCCGCCGCCTTCGCCGCCCTCGCTCCCGGCGGCGTGCTCGCCGTCATCAGCTTCCACTCGCTCGAGGACCGCCCGGTGAAGCGCTACCTGCGCCAGCTCTGCGGCCAGCCCGAAACGCGCGACGACCACCGCCCGGCCGACGAGCGCTCCGCCGTCGCCGAACCCCTCACCCGCAAGGCCGTCGTCGCCTCCGAGGCCGAGCTCGCCGCCAACCCCCGCAGCCGCTCCGCCCGGCTCCGCGCCGCCCGCAAACTGTAGTTATTCACCGGTTACACACCCGTATCCACTCTCCGGACACACGTATCCGCCCCGCACTTACTCACAACTTTTCCACCGCCCGATTTTGAACGCCCGCATCCAAGCCATGAATACAAAAAACACCCGCGCCTTCGCCACTCAGCTCGTCCTCACCGCGTTGGTCGTTCTCGGCGCCGGCGGCGGCCTCGGCTTTGCCATCGTGGACCTGCGTCATGATATCTCCGTATCGGCCAACAAAACCCGCTTGCTCGAGCAGCGCATAGTCGAGACCGACCGCCTCGTCGCCGAAACCTCCGGCGCCATCGCCGCCGCGCAGTCGCCCGAAGTTTTGGCCCGGCGCAACGAATCTCTCGCCCTCGGCCTGGTTCGTCCTTCCGAGACCCAGGTCGTGCGCGTCGGCGAATCCGTCGTCGCCCGCCTCGCTTCCAAGCGCAACGCCGAGATCTTCGCCGCCGAGCGCGGCGCGCCTTCCCTCCAACCCGTGACCTTCAACCTCGGAGGCGCTCAGCGCTGATTCGATGACCGCACGAGGTTTCGCCCACAATTTCCGCCTCTACCTCGTCACGGGCCTCGTCGTCGCCAGCTTCTCCGTCGTCGCCCACCGCTTGGTCGAATTGCACGTGCTCAAGCGCGCGCACTTCCTCGCCCAACTTCAAGACACCCGCCACCGCGTGGTCGCCGAGGCCGCCCGCCGCGGCGGCATCTATGATACGCGCGGCGACCTGCTCGCGGTCAGCAAAACCGAGATAACCCTCGCGGTGGATCCGTGGGCGCTGGTCGAGCGTATCGAAGCCCAGCGTTTCCCCGCCCGCATGGAGCGCTTCGCCCAGGAACAGGCCGGGCGTCGCGCCGAACTCGCCGCCATGCTTGAAATGCCCGTCGCCGAGTTGGAGGCGTTTTTCACTCCCACTTGGCGTGATGTCGTTCGCGCCGCGCCCGCCCCCGCGTCCCCGGACGACGAAATCGCCCTCGCGCTCGCCGCCGCCGAGGAGCCGGTCGAAAACGGTCGTCGCCGCGTCCGCTACGTCAAAATCCGCGAGGGTGTGAGCGAGGAACAGTTCACCCGCATCCAGGGCCTGCGCGTCGCCGGCCTCACCTACGAGCGCAAATACCGCCGTGTCTATCCGCACGGCCAGCTCGCCGCGCACATCATCGGTTTTGTGAACAAGGAGGACGTCCCTTCCGGCGGCGTCGAGGCCTACGCCGACACCTACCTTAAGGGCATACCCGGCTGGCGCGAGATCGAGCGCGACGGCAAACGCGTCGAACTCGCCCAATACCGCCAGCGCGAAGTCCCCGCCTCCGACGGCTGGGGCGTCGTGCTCTCCATCGACACCGCCATCCAGCACATCGTGGAACGCGAGATGGCCGATCTCGTCGGTAAATTTAATCCCGAGAAGGCCACCATCATCGTCAGCGACGCCAACACCGGCTTCCTCCTCGCCCTCGCCAATCACCCCACGTTTAACCTCAACGAATTCGGCGCCACCCCGCTTGAAAAACAGCGCAACATCGCCGCCGCCGACCTCCTCGAGCCCGGCTCCACCTTTAAGATCGTCGCCACCGCCGGCGCGCTCAACGAAGGCCTCGTCACGCCCGCCACCAAGTTCGATTGCTCGCTCGACAGCATCATTTTCCAAGGCAAGCCGCGCCGTTTCATGCCGGACAGCCACCGCTATCCGCATCCGCTCAACGTCGCCGAGATCATCGCCAAATCCTCCAACGTCGGCACCGCTCAGCTCGGCATGTTGCTCGGCGAGCGCGGCCTCTACGATTACTCCCGCGCCTTCGGTTTCGGCGAACGCTCCGGCTACCCGCTCGGTCGAGAAGAACCCGGCATCCTCGCCGACCCAAAACGCTGGTCCGGCATCGACATCACGCGCATCCCCGCCGGCTACTCCATCGCCGCCACTCCTCTCCAAATCCACTACGGCATGGGCGTGATCGCCAGCGGCGGAAAACTCTTCCGCCCGCAGGTCATCCGCCAGGTGCTCGACGCCGAGGGCGAGCCGATTTCCGGCTACAGTTTCGGCCCCGCCGAGCGCCGCACCGTGATCGCGCCCGAGACCGCGCAATCCATGGCGCGCATGCTTCAACGCGTCGTCTCGGCGGACGGCACCGCGCGCCGCGCCGCCATCCCCGGCTTCGAGGTCGCGGGCAAAACCGGCACCGCGCAAAAACTCATCGACGGTCGCTACTCCAGCCGCAACCACATCGGCTCCTTCGTCGGCTTCTTCCCCGCCAGCCGCCCGCGGGTCGTGATCACCGTGATCGTGGACGACGGCAAGGTCCCCGGAGGCGGCACCGCTTACGGCGGCATCGTCGCCGTGCCGAGTTTCAAGGTCATCGCCGAGCAACTCATCCAGTATCTCGACATCAAGCCCGCCGCGCCCGTCGCCTCGCCCCTGCTCGCCCAAACCCGCGAAGGAGGCGTCCGATGATCGCTTCGCCGCCCGTATCCACTTTTTCCGCACACAGACCGAGTCACCCCTTCCCCGCTTCATCGCACCGGTTGCGCAATCTCCACGCCATGGCCTACACGCTCTCCGATCTCCTGACCGACGACGAGATTCTCGCCGTCCGCGGACCGCTTGATCGCCCCGTCACCGGCATCGTGATGGACAGCCGCCGTGTCGTGCCGGGCAACGTGTTCTTCGCTCTGCCCGGTCTGCGCACCGACGGCGGCATTCACGTCGCAGAGGCACTCAGTCGCGGCGCGGTCGCCATCGTCTCTGTCGCCGCCCCCGCCGCCACGCCCGCCAAGATAACCTTCATCCAGGTCGCCGACGCCCGCGCCGCGCTCGCCCGCGCCGCGCGTCGCGTGCATCGCACGCCCGACCGCGACCTCGCCGTCGTCGGCATCACCGGCACCAACGGTAAGACCACCGTCGCCCATCTCGTTAAACTCTTCCTTGAGGAACAAACCCGCGTCGGCCTGCTCGGCACCATCAGCTACGACCTCGGTGCGCGCACCGTGCCGTCCTTCAAAACCACGCCCGAGGCGCCCGATATTTTTCACCTGCTCGCCCAGATGCGCGACGCCGGCTGCCGCGAGGCCGTCATGGAGGTCAGCTCCCACGGCATCGACCAGCGTCGCGTGCTCGGGCTGGAATTCGCCGCCGCCGTCTTCACCAACCTCACCCAGGATCACCTCGATTATCACGAGACGCTTGAGGCCTATTTCCAGGTGAAGGCGCGCCTCTTCACCGGGGAAACCGGCGTCGTGCCGCCCGTTTCCGTGGTGAACATTGACGACGCCCACGGTCGCCGCCTGCTCGACATGATCCCGGCGAACACCTCCCGCGTCGTCACCTACGGCGAATCCGCCGAGGCGCAGATCCGCGCCGAGGACGTTGAACTCGGTTTCAAGGAAACCGTATTCACGCTCGTTTGGCCCGAGGGCCGTGCCCGGGTGCGCTCTCCCGTGCTGGGTCGCTACAACGTTTCCAACGTGCTCGCGGCCGCCGCCACCGCCTACGGGCTCGGCCGCAACCCGCACGCCTTTCTTGCGCGTCTCGCCGTTTTCCCTGGCGTGCCTGGCCGCATGGAACGCATTGAGGAGGGGCAGGCGTTTAACGTGCTCGTCGATTACGCCCACACCGACGACGCCCTGCGCAACGCCCTCGGCATGCTGCGCGCCATCACGCCCGGCCGGCTGCTCTGCGTCTTTGGCTGCGGCGGCAACCGCGACCGCGCCAAACGCCCGCTCATGGTCCGCGCCGTGGAGGACTGCTCCGATCTCGCGCTCGTGACCGCCGACAATCCGCGCGGCGAAACGGTCGCGGCCATATTCGACGACATGCGCGTCGGCGTCACCCGGCCCGAAAAGTTCACCTGGATCGAGGACCGCCGCCGCGCCATCAGCCTCGCGCTCGACATGTGTCGTCCCGGCGACTGCCTGCTCGTCGCCGGCAAGGGCCACGAAACCTACCAGGAATTTACCGACACCATCACCCCCTTCGACGACCGCCAGGTCGTGCGCGAACTCATTCAACTCAAACGCCTGCGTCCCCAGCAAAACTCCACCGCCTGATGCCCACCTTCACCGCCTCTTTTCTCGCCGAAGCCGCCCAGGGCCGCTGGACCCGCGAGCCCGCCGCGTCCGCGTCCGTCACCGGCTTCACCGTGGACTCCCGCCAGCTCGAGCCCGGCCAATGTTTCGTCGCGCTCAAGACGGCTCGCCGCGACGGCCATGCCTACCTCGCCTCCGCCCACGCCGCCGGAGCCGCCGCCGCGATTGTGTCCGCCGCCGACCCCTCGCTCGATCTGCCCCAGCTCGTCGTCGCCGACCCGCTCACCGCTTTTCAACGCATCGCCACCGCGCATCGCCGCACCTTTACCGGTCTCGTCGTCGGCGTGACCGGCAGCGCGGGCAAAACATCCACCAAGGAGCTGCTCGCCATTCTGCTGTCCTCTTCGCCCGGCGATGTGCTCGCCACCCAAGGCAACCTCAACAACCAGCTTGGTGTCCCTCTCACGCTCACCCGCATCGACCCCGCGCGGCATCGTTTCGCCGTCATCGAGGCCGGCATCGGCGGCCCCGGCGACATGGCCAAGCTCGCCGCCATGATCCAGCCCGACCACGCCGTCGTCACCCTCATCGGCCCCGCCCATCTGGCCTCGATGGGGTCCTTGGAAAACATCGCCGCCGAGAAGTGCCTGCTGCTCTCCGCCGTGCCCGAGACCGGATTCCGTTTCGCTCCGGTAGGCACCATGAACTATCAAGCGTTTCGCTCGCTTTCGAGTTACTCGGTCGTCGTTCCCGAAATCGAACAGAGCCGCGAATCCACCCGTATCTCCCTCGATGCCGGCACCACCGGTTCCAACCGAAAGCTCACCTTCGAGTGCCGTCGCCTCTCCGAGGGCATGGCGAGCAACGCCGCCATCGGTCTCACCGTCGCCCTGCGTCTGGGCGTCACGCCCCAAGAGGCCGCCCGTCGCCTCGCTCTTTGGCAACCCGCCGCCCTCCGCGGCGAGCACGTGAACGATCATGCCGGCCGCTGGCTCTACGTGGACTGCTACAACGCCAACCCGTCCTCCATGCTCGACGCGCTCGACGTGTTTGTCGGCATGGCCCCGCCCGAACTGCCCCGTCTTTTCATCATCGGCGGCATGGAGGAGCTGGGCAAAGACGTCCTCGTCTTCCACCGCCAGCTCGGGGAGGGGTTGCGCCAGGTCATGCGTCCGCAGGACGCCGCCGTCGTGCTCGCCGACAACGACACCGCGCGCAGCGTCGTCGAGGGCGCCATGTCGAAATCCGTGGTCGCCATCGACAGCATCGGCGCCATCCGCGCCCGCCTGGAAAAACACAAGGGCGCGGTCTTCATCAAAGGCTCCCGCCGCTACCAACTCGAATCACTCCTCCTTCCCAATGTCGTCGCCGCCGAGGTTCCCGGCGGTGGCCACTAAACCGCTCCCGTCGCCGTGCTTTCCTTTCTCGCCGAATACGAAGAATTCTGGGGTCCGCTGCGTTTGCTGCGGTTCCTCACTTTTCGCGCCCTGCTCGCCGCGCTCACCGCGACCGTCATCGGTTTTGTCATCGGCCCGTGGCTCATCGCGCATCTGCGCCGCATGAAGCTCGGTCAGCACTACGACGACTCCCGCACCGGCGATCTCGCCGCGCGCTTCGACAAGAAAAACACTCCCACGATGGGCGGCCTGCTCATCTTTGCCTCCGTGTTTGTGAGCACCGTGCTCTGGGCCGAACCCAACGTCTGGGTCGTCACCGCGCTCTTCGTTTACACCGCGCTCACCGCCGTCGGTTTCCGCGACGACTACCTGAAGGCGGTGCGCAAAAACAAGGACGGCATCAGCTCCCGCGAGAAGATGTTTTGGCAGACTTTGGTGACCGTGATCGCGCTCGTGATCCTCGTTTTCCATCCCACCAGCTCCGATAAAATCCGCGAACTCTGGGTGCCGTTTTTCAAGGAGCCCGTTTTCCTCTTCACCGGCACGCTCGGCCTCATCGCGCTCTTCGTGATGATGTTCTTCTGGATCGTCGGTTTCTCCAACGCGATCAACCTCACCGACGGTCTCGATGGTCTCGCCATCGGCTGCACCATCACCGTCGCACTCGTTTACGGCATCATGGCCTACTCGGCGGGCAACGCCATCATCTCGAAATACCTGCTCATCTCCTTCGTGCCCGGCACCGGCGAACTTGCCGTCATGTGCGCCGCGCTGGTCGGCGCCGGCATGGCCTTCCTCTGGTATAATTCGCACCCCGCCGAGGTGTTCATGGGCGACACCGGTTCGCTCGCCCTCGGCGGCCTCATCGGAGTCGTCGCCTTCATGGTGCAACAACCCATCACCCTCGTCATCGTCGGCGGCGTGTTCGTGGTCGAGGCGCTCTCGGTCATCATCCAGGTATCCGTTTTTAAATACACCAAACGCCGCAGCCCCACCGGCGAGGGCAAACGCTTCTTCCGCATGGCCCCTATCCACCACCATTTTCAAAAGCAGGGCTGGCCCGAGACCAAGGTCGTCCTCCGCTTTTGGGTGATCTCGCTCATGTGCTCGCTCGCCGGCCTCGCCACCCTTAAACTACGTTAACAACCCGATGCGCGTTCCCGACTTCATCCGCCCGTTGCTTGACCGCCCCGTCGCCATCCTTGGCGGCGGTGTGAGCGGTCGCGCGCTGGCCGGACTCGTCGCCGCGCTCGGCGCCGAGGTGCGCATCTACGACGCCCGCGCCGCCGACGGCGAATCCGCCGTCTTCACCGCCGACGACGCCCAGGCCTGCGGGCTCGTGCTCTTCTCGCCTGGCTTCGCGCCCACCCATCCATGGCTCTCGCTCGCCCGCACCTGCGGCGCGCTCTGCCTAGGCGAACTCGATTTCGCCGCGCTCTTCTGGCGCGGTTCGCTCGTCGCCGTCACCGGCACCAACGGCAAGACCACCACCACCGAGTTTCTTACCCACGCGCTCACCGTCGCCGGTCGCGACGCCACCGCCACGGGCAACATCGGCTTCCCGCTTTCGCAACTCGTCGTGGATCGCGGCGGCGGCGGACCCGATTCCATCGCGGTCTGCGAGGTCAGCTCCTTCCAAGCCGAGACCCTCCGCCACTTCCGCGCCGACAGCGTCATCTGGACCAACTTCGCCGAGGACCACCTCGAACGTCACGGCACGATGGAGACGTATTTCTTCGCCAAGTGGCACCTGCTCGAACGCTGCATCGGCGGCCACGTCCACGTCGGCAGCAGCGTGCAATTTCACGCCTCCGAGTTCGGTCAGACCTTGCCCGCCGATGCCTGCGTCGCTTCCGAAAACGAACCCGGCGACGTCCTCCTCCAAGGCACGCTTTTCGCCGATTATCCGCAGCGCGAAAACTTCCTCCTCATCGCCGCCTGGTGGCGCGCCACCGGCCTGCGCGAGAGCATCCTCTACGCCGCCGCCCGCACCTTCGCGCCCGCGCGCCATCGCATGGAGCGGGTGGGGGAGTTCGGCGGCGTCACCTGGTGGAACGACTCCAAGGCTACCAACTTCCACGCCGCCGAGGCCGCGCTCGCCCGCTTCACCACGCCCGTCCTGCTCGTCGCCGGCGGCAAGTCCAAGGGCGGCGACCTCGCCGGCTTTATCTCCCGCATCGCCCCGCGCGTGCGCCACATCGCGCTCATCGGCGAGACGCGCCACGCCCTCGCGGCCGCCAGCGCCGACGCCGGACTCTCCCACACCGTCTGCGTCGATCTCGACGAGGCCGTGCGCGCCCTCGCCGCGCAGGCCCGCCCCGGCGACCACGCGTTGCTCAGCCCCGGTTTCGCCAGCCTCGACCAATTCAAAAGCTACGCCGAACGCGGCGACCGCTTTGTGAACCTCGTGCAAACTCTCTCCACCACGCCCGCCCTTTCCTAAAATCCGGGAACCCTCCCGCCCACACCAACACCCAATCATCATGAAACTCACCCACGTCTTCGGTCTCGTCGCCGCGATTCACGTCGCCGCTTTCACCGTCATTTTCGCCACACCCGGTTGCCGCTCTTCCGGTAAAACCAAACCGCGCCCCGACCAGACCGAGCCTTCCGCCAACGCGGGCGCCCCCGTCGATTCCGTGGTGAGCTATGACGTGCCCACCATGAGCGACTCCGACATCAACGCCGGCTACACGCCCGTCACGCCCGTCACTCCCGTCTCCTCTTTCGCCGCCGACGGCACGGTGCGTTTCGCCCCCAGCCGGCCGGGCACCCCCGCCACTTCTACCTGGAGCGCGCCGGTCGCGCCCGAGGTCACCGCGCCTTCCGCCACCCACACCGTGGTCCGCGGCGACAGCCTCTGGTCCATCTCGCGCAAATACGGCGTGACCGTCGCCGAGCTCGCCGCCGCCAACCAACTCTCGCCCTCCGCCACCTTGCGCATCGACCAGCAGCTCACCGTTCCCGCCAAGGCCGCCGCATCCGTCGCCTCCGCTTCCGCCGCCGTCGGCGACGCCGCCAACACCTACGAGGTGAAAGCCGGCGACACCCTCGGAGCCATCGCCCGTCGCGAAGGCACCACCGTCGCCGCCCTTCGCTCCTCCAACAACCTCTCCGGCGATATGCTGCGCGTCGGCCAGAAACTCGTCATCCCCGGCAACGCCTCGCCTGTCTCCGCTTCCGCCGCCGCTGCCGCTCCGACCGCGTCCGCGCCTCGCGCGGGTGCGGCCACCCACAACGTCGTCTCGGGCGACACTCTCGGCTCCATCGCCCGCACCTACGGCGTGCGCGTCGGCGAGATCGCCACCCTCAACAACATCACCGATCCCGCCAAACTGCGCGTCGGCCAGGTGCTCCGACTGCCTTCCGGCGCTAGGGCCGCGACGCCCGCCCCCGCCCCGGCTCCCACCCAGACCTTTACCCCCGCTCCGGTCGCCCCCGAGCCGCTGGCACCGCGCTTCGACGAGCCGACCCCGGTCACACCCATCACGCCCATCGCGCCCATCCAGCCCGTTTCGCCCGTGTCCCCTGTCGAACCCGACGCCGTGCCTGTAATCCGCATCGAGTAAACACCCACCGCAAGCGCCCGCCAAAAACCCACGCCGCATCCACGTGAAAACCCGCGAATTCGAACTCCCGCCCGAGCCCGCTGGCGCGCGCGTCGGGTTCAATCCCGTGGGCATGATTCTGTTCTGCGTCGCCGCGCTTTCGATCCTCGGCCTGATCGCGGTTTACAGCGCCACCGCCTTCAAGTCGTCGTCGTTTTTCTACAAGCAAATCCTCGGACTCGGTCTCGCGCTCGGCACCGGCTTCGTGGTCAGTCGCGTCGATCTCGAATACGCGCGCCGCTTCGTCTGGATCATCACCGCCGCCGTCGTGGTGCTGCTTATCCTCGTCGCGATTCCCGGCATCGGGATCAGCGTGAATGGCTCGCGTCGCTGGCTCGGCCTCGGTCCGGCGCGCTTTCAGGTTTCCGAGCTGGCCAAGATCGGCCTCGTCTTCGCGCTCGCCCACTATCTCGCGCTTAACCAGTCCGCGATGGGCGACATCAAGCGGGGCTTTGTTTACCCTCTCGGCATCATCGGCGCGGCCGGCGCGCTCATCATGCTCCAGCCCGATTTCGGCACCGCCGCCCTCGTCTGCGCCAGCGGCGTGGTCATGCTCTTCCTCGCCGGCGCGCGCTGGCGCTACATTTTCACCAGCGTCGGCATCGGCGCCGCGCTCTTTGCCCTCGCCATCGCGCTCAATCCCAACCGCCTCACCCGTCTCACCGCCTTCCTCGATGTCGAGGGCAACAAGATGGGCGGCACCTACCAGGTTTACCAAAGCTTCCTCGCCTTCGCCGCCGGCGGCGTGCAAGGCGTGGGCATCGGCGAGGGACGCCAGCAGATCTTTTTCCTCCCCGAGGCGCACACCGACTTTATCTTCGCCATCGTGGGCGAGGAACTCGGCCTCGTCGCCACGCTCGCGACCGTCCTCGCCTTCGCCGTCATTTTTATCTGCGGACTGCTCCACCTGCGTCGCGCTCCCAACCAGTTTCAATACCTGCTCGTAGCCGGCGCGCTGCTCGTCATGGCCCTGCAAGCCATCGTGAATCTCGGCGTCGTCACCGGCACACTCCCGACCAAGGGCATGTCGCTTCCTTTCATAAGCGCAGGCATGTCGAACCTCGTGCTCATGGGCATTATCGTGGGCCTGCTCGTCAACACCCGTCGCGCCTGGACGCGCGAACGCGCCCTGCCCGGAAACCGGGACTTCACCTGATGACCGGCACCGCGCGCACCTACCTCCTCTCCTGCGGCGGCACCGGCGGACACCTTTCCCCGGGAATAGCGCTCGCCGAGGGTCTCGTCGCCCGCGGCCACCGCGCCGTCCTGCTCATCAGTCACAAAAAAGTGGATACACGCCTCGCCGCCAAGTATCCCGCCCTGCGTTTCGAGCCCATCCCCGGCACGCCTTTTGGCGGACACCCCGCCGTGCTCGCGCGCTTCCTCGTCTCGCAGACCAAGGGTTTCTTCACCGGCCTGCGCCTCGTGCGCTCGCTGCGCCCCGCCGCCATCGTGGGCTTCGGCGGCTTCACCACCGCGAGCGTCATCCTCGCCGGGGCGCTCCACCGCGTGCCGGTCGCCTTGCACGAGGCGAACCGGGTGCCGGGCAAGGCCGTGCGCCACCTTGCCCGTTTCGCCCGCCGCATTTATCTGCCCGCCGAGGTCGCGTTGCCCGGCACAGCCGCCACCCGCGTCCGCCCGGCCGCGCTGCCGGTCCGCGCCGAGATCGCCCGCCTCCCGCGCGCCGAGGCCGCCGCGCGACTCGGACTCGATCCGGCTAAGAAAATTCTCGTCGTCTTCGGGGGCAGCCAGGGCGCGACTCCGCTCAACGAATGGGCGCGCGGCGCCGCCGCCGGCCTCGCCGCGCTCGGCGTGCAGCTCGCCTGCGTGACCGGTCTCGGCAAGGGCGACGCCGCCTTTACCAGCCACGAGGGTCCGGGCGGCGCGGACGTGCGCCAGGTGTGGATCCCGTTTTGCGACGACGTCGCCGCCCTGCTCTCCGCCGCCGATCTCGTGGTCGCGCGCGCCGGCGCGGGCAGCCTCGCCGAGTTCGCCCGCATCGGTTCGCCCGCCATCGTGATTCCTTATCCACAGGCCGCCGACGACCATCAACGCGCCAACGCCGCCTGGTTCGCGCAACAGGGCGGCGGCGTCATCCTCGACCAGACAGATATCGCCCGCCTCACCCCGCTCGCCACCGCGCTCATCGCGGACGACGAGGCACTCGCCCGCCACCGCCTCGCGCTCTCGCGCCTCGCCGCCGAGCCCGCACTCGACTTCATCCTCGACGACCTCGAACACACGGTCGTTCGCCCCCGCGCCGCATGAAACCCGACGCCGCGCAACTTCCCCTGCTGTTCGGCCGCTCCGTCCGCCGCATCCACGCCGTCGGCGTGGGCGGCATGGGTCTCGGCCCGCTCGCCATCTACGCCGCCGGTCTTGGCTTCTCGGTCAGCGGCGGCGACGACGCGCCGACCGATGCCATGGTCGCCGCACTTTCGCGCGCGGGGATCGTGCTCACGCCCGCCGACCACTTGCCCGCCGATGCGGAACTCGTGGTGATTTCATCCGCCATCGCGTCCCGTCATCCCGCGCTCGCCGCCGCGCGTGAACGCGGACTGCTCGTGGTGAAACGCGGCGAATTGCTCGCCGAATTCGCCCGTCACCGCCGCTTCGTCGCGGTCTGCGGTTCGCACGGCAAGACCACCACCGCCGCCATGCTCGTCACCGCTTTGCGCGCCGCCGGTCGCGACCCCGGCTACGTGGGCGGCGGACTTTTCGCGAGCGATGCGCTCGCGCCCGCCGCCGTCGGTGGCGACGAATGGCTCGTTGCCGAGGTGGACGAAAGCGACGGCACCATCGCTGCGTTTTCGCCCGCGCTTACCGTAGTGGTGAACCTCGATTGGGATCATCCCGATCATTACCGCACGCCCGCCGAACTCGAGGCCGCGTTCGCCGCGCTTGTGGCCCGGACGTCCGGGCCGGTCCTGCTGCATGTCGCGTGTCCGCTTTCCGCAGGCGGCGCGCTTACCTTTGGCGCCGGTGGCGATTATACTTTGCTTGCCGCCGACTCCGGCGGACCGACCACCCAACGCCTCAGTCTTGGCGGACGTTTTTCCGTCTCCGAAGCCCACGTGCGCGCGATCGGCGAGTTCAACGGACTCAATGCCACCGCCGCGCTCGCCGCCGCGCAGCTGATGGGTGTCGAGCTTCGGGTCGATTTGCTCGCGGCCTATCCCGGCGTGCGCCGCCGCCAGGCCGTGCTCGCCTCCGGAACCGGCTTCACCGTGGTCGAGGACTACGCGCACCACCCGGCGGAAATCACCGCGCTGCTCGCCGGTCTGCGCGGACGCGTGCCGGTCCGCGGACACCTCCGCGTCGTTTTCCAGCCCCACCGTTACAGCCGCACCGCGCAATTTCGCGCCGCCTTCGCCGCCGCGCTCGCCGGGGCGGACGCCGTTTACCTGCTGGATGTCTATGGCGCGGGCGAAGCGCCCCTGCCCGGCGGCTCGACCGCCGACCTGGCCGACGTGTTGCGCGCCGCGCATCCCGTTGTGCCGCTCGTGCATCGCGAGGGCGAACACGCCCAGGTTTTTGCGCGTGTCTCCGCCGACATGCGACCGGGCGATCTCGTCGCCATCGTGGGTGCGGGTGATCTCGATGTCTCCGCGCGCGAATGGCTGGCGGGCTTTGACCACGCCGCCTGGTGGGATCGCGTGGCCGCCGCGCTTCAGCCGGCCGTCTCCATCGACACCAAACTTCAACGCGAGGCCTCTCTTGCGGGCAAGACCACCCTCGGCGTCGGCGGCGCGGCGCGGCTTTACGCCGAACCCGCCAACGAGACCGATTTGCAGGCCCTTGTGCGCGCCGCCCAGGCCCTCGGCCTGCGCGTGCTGCCTCTCGGCCGCGGCTCTAATTTACTCGTGCCCGATGAAGGGGTGGAGGCGTTGGTGCTGAGCCTTCGGCACTCGTATTGGGAAAGTTTTTCCCCGCTCGGCGACGGTCGTGTGCGCGTCGGCGCGGGCCTGCGTTTGCGCAACCTCTGCGGTCTCGCGGCCAAGG
>DAIPIP010000252.1:0-3353 GCA_036770725.1 Opitutaceae bacterium | reverse complement strand
GGCACCGGACCCTTCTCCTGCATGGTGTGAAACGCGGCGATGGCCTTGTCGCGGGACTCGGCGTAGGCATCGACGGGCTCGGCCGCCGGACGGAAGCTGGCTTTGGCTCCCGTTTTGACCCCGCCGGCCTGCATGTAGGAAACTTGAATCCCGAAAGGCTCGACCTCGTAACGCAGGCCGTCGCAGTAGGCCTGCAGGGCGGCTTTGCTGACCGAATAGATCGTATGGTAGGGCAGGCTGGAATCACCGGCATTTGAGCTCATGAAGAGCAGGCGTCCCGCCTGGGCTTTTCGATAGTGGGGTAGAAGGGCGCGGGTGACCCGGTGGGCACCGACCATGTAGGCGTCGAGTTGTTCGTGAATCTGCTCGGGTGTCGTCTCCTCGATCGCCCCGGCGGTGTAGAAGCCGGCCGCGTAAAACATGGCATCAATCCGGCCTTCCGTTTCGATGATGGTTTCGATGGCCCGGCGAACGGAAACTTCGTCTCCCGTTTCGAGTGAGATGCCGGTAACGCCCCGGGACGCAACCCGCGTGGCGTCGCGACTGGTTCCGTAAACGCGGTGGCCGGCTTGTGCCAGTGCTTCGGCGGCGGCCTTACCGATGCCCGAGGAGGCTCCGATCACCACGACCACACGTGGGCTTTGCTTCGCACCGGTGCTCATGGGTGGGCGGGGGACAAGGTTTGCGGGGCGGATCCAACCAAATGCCGGACCAAACGATAAGCGATGTAGAGCTGCGTGAGCAGCATCACCGGCGCGTAGAGCACGCAGACAAACCACATGGTGCCCATGTCGGAAAAAAAGATCCCGGCTCGGGTCGCGGTGATACCGACGAGGATCAAATCGCCGATGCCCACCACGGAGAACAGACCGACCAGGGCCGTCGAGGCCGACCAGCGGTGATGCACGGCGATGGCGGCCAGCAGCGCGGCCAAGCCCGAGGCGAAGTCGCCCCAGGCTATGATCTGTAATGCATCCATGGATACGGCGGCGTCCATCTGCCCCGGCACGATGAGCGTGAGCCCGAGGTAGCGGAACACGTGCAGCAGGAGCAGCGGCAGGACCGCCCGCCCGAAGGGCTGGGCGGCGAACCAGCGTTGCAGGTAAATCCGGTAGATCACGACGTAGACGCCTAGCGCCACGACGATCTGGAGGTTGAGGATGACAAGGTTGGACATATTCAAAGGGTTGGGCGGGTTGGGTGGAAAGCTTGGCGCTCCGTGACGGCGCGGAGGGCGACGACAGGGATGCCGACGGACAAGAGCACGCGCGGGATATGTCCAAGCAGCCAATACACGCGGGCGGCGGCGGCTTCGTCGGCCGTGTAGAGCGCGGCGCGGAGGCGCAGGTTCTCCGGCATGTGGTAGCCGATGGTGATGAGCGACGCGGCGACGTAGAGACCAAGGGCGATCAACCAGAGGCGCTTTAGCCTGGGCTCGTGCCAGTGCAGCCGGACCGAAAGGATCAGGCCGACCAGCGTGAGCAGGAACAGCGGCATGATCGTGTAAAGGAAGCTCGTGAATTGCGCCCAGAAGCCGTGCATGAAGACCAGCGGGTCGAGGCTCAGCCAGTGGGCGCCCATCGAGAGGCCGATGAACAGATTGCCACCGGCAAAGGCCGCCGAGGCGATGATGGCGAGGGCGTTGACGCGGCGGCGATAGATCTCGGAGGCGGTCATGAGGGTTTCAGGCGGTTTTGTTCAACAAACGAAAGGCGAGCGAAGGGAGGAGTCGCCCCATCCACTTGAGCGGCGTCGAAATGCCGGGCGCGATTTCGGCGTGGCCGCGACGCAGGCCCCGCAGGAGCGCGGCGGCGAGCCGGGCCGGCGGCATGCGGGGCAGCGGAGTCGAGACTTCCGCCGCGAGCGGCGTGTCCACCACGGGCGGGAGCAGTTCGACGACGCGGACCGAGGTGCCCTTGAGCTGCTCGCGCAGACAACGGGTGTAGGCGTGGACGAACGCCTTGGCCGCGCTGTAAACCGGCGCGGCGGCAAACGGCACGTAGGCGAGGCCGGAGCTGACGTTGACGATGATCGCCTCGCGCGTGAGCAGCGACGGCAGGAAATGGTGAACCATGCGCATCGGGCCAACCGCATCGATGTCGATTTCTTTGATCTGCGCCGCCAGCGGGTGGCCGTCGAGAATGCTAAAGAAATCCATCACGCCGGCATTGTTGACGAGGATGTCGATCCCACCGGCGGCGAGCAGCTCGTCGCGGAGGGCGATCACGGCGGTATCATCGGTCACGTCGCACACGCGGCCCGCGATGGCGGGATGCTCGCTGGTGATCGCGTCCAGCTTGCGGCGGTCGCGACCGGTGACGGTTACGCGGGCGCCGGCCGCGATCATGGCGTGCGCGATGGCGAGACCGATGCCGGAAGCGCCGCCGGTGACCAAGACGTGTTTGTGCTTAATGACCATGGGTTGAATCGGCGTTGAGGAAGTGGTGCCGGACGTCGCGACGGAAGAGCACGGCGAGCACGCCGAGCTGCGCGATCATGCTTAGCGAGATCCCCGCATAAACGACGGCGGCCGGGGCGATGGAAGCGGGAAGCGGGGTGGTGAATTGGGCGGCCAGACCGTGCGAGTAGTCAAAGGCCCCGACCGCGTTGTAGATGAGTAGACCACCCCAAACCACCGCGCCCCGGAGTCGATAAAGGGCGAAAAGTGCGACAGGAATAAGCAGCCCAAGAATCGCGTCACTCACCCACGCGGCGAGCCAGCCGTCCGGCGCGATGCCGCCAAACATCTCCAGCTTCGGGAGGAACAACAGGGTCTGCACCCGGGGCAGGGTAAGAACGAGCAGGACCGTTAGGCCTAGGCGGCCGGGACAGCGGGGCGCGGCGGTCATACGCGAGGAAAGGATTGCATAAAACCGGACCGTGTGGGACGTAATCAGGTTCGTCAATAATTTCCTACCAATTGGTCCGATAATGTCACCTTCCCCCAAACGCGGTCGTCCGGTCGCCGTCGAGCCCGACGAGGTGTTGGAGCGGGCGGTGGCGCTTTTTTGCGCGCGAGGCGTTGATTCAATTTCTCTCAACCAATTGTGCGCCGAACTCGGGATTTCGAAACCCGCGCTCTACCGCAGCTTTGGCGGAGAGGATGGGCTGCGCCAAGCGGCGCTCGCGCACTATTTCGAGGTGTGGATGGGACCGGCCCTGGCCCGGATGGATTTCACCCAACCATTTGCGGCGCAATGTGAGCAGCTGGCGAAACTCGCGTGTCATCCCGATCCCAAGAGCCCGCAATCCCAGGGCTGCCTCTATTCAAGAATGCGGTTAAGTCGTTCATCCCTAGGCGAAAAATCTCTCGCTTTGGTGAAACAGTTGGAAAGCGGGACGAGGGCCCAGCT
>DAIPIP010000062.1:0-14775 GCA_036770725.1 Opitutaceae bacterium | reverse complement strand
CGGATAAAACTTACCCGACTTTATCCGAAACTTTAGACGTTACTGGATACTAGGCCGAAAACGGACATTCCTGCCCGTTCCCCCGTCACACCGAAACGCCTATCCCCGTCCGTTCCCGCCTCTTCTCCCGCTCAAGCCAGCCGATCCCGCCCCGCCGCCTTGGCCTCGTAGAGCGCCGCGTCGGCGGCCGCGATCAGCGCCTGGGTGCCCTCCCGTTTCGCATTCCACTCCGCAAGCCCGATCGAGACCGTGCAGCCAAGCCGGCGCGCCGCTTTGATTATGCCCTCGCCCAACCGCCGCCCCGCGACGGCGTCGGCATGCGGCGCCCATACCGCAAACTCGTCGCCGCCCCACCGCACGACCGAACCGGCCTCGCGCACCGTGTCCTCTAGCGCCCTGGCCACCGCAGCCAACACCTCGTCACCCGCCGCATGGCCGCGTGAATCGTTGATCGCCTTGAAATTATCCACGTCGATCAGCAACACCGTGAGAGACCGGTCAAACTTGGCCGCCCGCTCCACCTCGCGCTCCAACAATCGTAAACCCTCGCCCCGGTTAAACAAACCGGTGACCTGGTCTCTGGTCGCGAGCCGCCTCAACTCCGCCATCGTGGCGTGCATTTTTAGCGAATAACGCAACGTCCGCTCCAACGCCCGCGGACTTAGCTCGAACTTCACCAGATAGTCGTAGGCCCCGAGATTCAGGGCCTCCGAATCCACCTCGCCGGAAGTCTCGCTGGTCAAAAAGATGACCGGCGTGTCGATCTCCAAACGCACGACTTCGCGCAGCAGCTCCACCCCGGAACGCGGCCCGAGCTGATAGTCGAGCAGACACGCGGCGAACCGCGTTTCCCGCAGAGCCAGCAAACCGTCATCGTAGTTGCCGGCCCAATACAACTCAAACTTCTCGCCCACGAACTTGCCAAACGCCGCGTCCACGATGCGCGCCTGCGCCCGATCATCGTCTATCAACAAAACTTTCCTCAGGTCTGGGGTCTCGTTCATGCCCCCCAAAACGCCAGTCGTTCCACGTCTGCGCAAGCCTCCCCTTGCGCCGGTGCACATGGCGTGCCGTGTTTAAAAGCATGCTTACACATCGCTGTCAGATAGAGGTCCGCTATGCCGAAACCGATATGATGGGCGTCGTTTATCACGGCAGCTACCTGCCCTGGCTCGAAGTCGCCCGCACCGGCCTGCTCGCAGCCGAGGGCGTGCCTTATCGCGAATTGGAGGCGGCCGGCTTCTTCCTTCCGGTCATAGAGGTCAACATGCGTTATCTGCGGCCCGCCCGGTATCCAGATATCGTCACCGTCACCGCGCGCATTCACGAAAAACCCGCCCTGCGCATTCGCATCGACTACGAGCTTCACCGGGGCGGCGAAAAACTCGCCGAGGGCCACACCTCCCATGTCTTCATCGACCGCGATGGCCGCCCGGCGCGCCCCCCGGCGCGCTTCGTTTCCGCCATGTCGAAACGATTTGCCTGAAAAGATCTTAACCCGCTTCCGCCGCGTGTTCAGCCAGCACGAGCGGATCGGTCTCCGCCGCCCGAAACCCCGCCAGCGCCTCCGCCTCGCCCAGGCGCGCCAAGGCCCACACCGCGTGCGCCCGCACCATCGGCGCCGCCGCCTCCGCGCCCGCCGGATCCGCCAGCCGCGCGAGCGCGGGCAGGCAATCGCGCGCCTCTGTATTCGCCACGACGATACAAGCGTTGCGCAAAAGCCCGGCGAGCTTCACCCGCTTGATCGCGGTGCCGCGAAACAGCTCCGCGAAGCGCGCTGGCGTCAGCTCCAGTATCTCCTTCAACCCCAGCCGCCCTATCTCCGGACGCCCTTTCACCAACACCTCGCGACTCGCCCGCGCGAAGCGATTCCACGGGCACACCTCCAAACAGGTGTCGCAACCATAGATGCGGTTGCCGATCCCGGGACGAAATTCGCGCGGTATCACCCCCTTGTTCTCGATCGTGTGATACGACACGCACCGGCGCGCGTCCACCACTCCGGGCGCGGCGAAGGCGTCGGTCGGACAAGCATCCAGGCAACGGGTGCATTTGCCGCAAAGTCTCCCCGCATGCGTGCCCTCCGGCTCCCGCCCCGGGAGCGGGGCATCCGGCGGCAGCTCTAGCCGCGTGACGACGCAGGCCAGAAACAACCAGTTGCCGAACTCCCGCGAGATCAGCATGGCGTTTTTCCCCGTAAACCCCACCCCCGCCTTCGCCGCCCACCCGCGCTCTAAAACCGGCCCGGTATCGACATAGTAGCGGTGATCGTCCGGACCGATCCCGCCCTCGGCCTCCAACACCCGCCCGGCCCGCGCCAGCGCCTCCTTGATCGTGTCGTGGTAATCTGAATACAGCGAATACCTCGCCCAGGCGGGCGCGGCCTCGTCGCGGCGTCCCGCCCCGCGCGGCGCGTCGGGCGGCGCGTAGTTGACGCCCAGCATCACCAGCGTGCGCGCACCCGGCAGCACGAGTTCGGGGTCGCCCCGCTTTTCCGCGCCACGCTCGATCCACGCCATGTCCGCGTGGTGGCCCGCCGCCAGCCACTCCTTCAATCCGGGGCCGAAAGCCGGACTCGCGCTCGCGAAACGCACGACGTCGAAACCGAGTTCACGCAGCCGGTCGCGAATGCGTTCCGCACCGCCTTGGTCCATGGTCGCCATCGCAAAAAAAAGGACCCCGCCCCGCTCAGCCGCGCGGCGGCGGCTTCCAGAGCCCGCCCGCGCGCACGTGGTCCATAGCGTCGCGCCGATACACCCGCAACACGTGCTGCACCACTTCCAGCTGCGGACGGTTGTCGGTCAGGATGACGCTTCCCGATTGGCGATAGATCGGATCACGCACCGCGTAGAGTTCACGGATACGTTTTTCCGGATCTTCAACATCCAGCAGCGGCCTGGTGCGATTACCCGATGTGCGGCGCAGAATCGTTTCCACGGTCGCATGCAGACAGATGACCACCCCGCGCTTTTTCAGTTCGGCCAGCATGCCGGGCTGCACCACCAACCCGCCCCCGCAAGCCACCACCGTGCGCTCGGCGGGATGGCCGTTTTCGATAAAATCCCGCTCCATCCGCCGAAACGCCGCCTCCCCGTCCGTCGCGAAAATCTCCGGAATCGCGCGCCCTTGCAGCCGCTCGATCTCGTGGTCGCTGTCGAGCCACCGGTGATTAAGACGCGCGGCCACGATACGGGAAACGGTGGTTTTGCCCGTTCCCATGAACCCGACCAAATAGAGATTAACATCCTGCGGTTGCATCGCGCGGCGCGAGGAGAAGCCCCGCACGCGGCGCTTGCCAACCAAAAGTCGCGCTCCTCGCCCTCGCTCCACTCGCCTCACCCGCCGCCCCCGGGCCCCGCACCCGACTTCAGCGCCGCGCTTGCGTTGGCAGGCGGGGTGCTAGACACAACTCAATGGCCATGAAACTCCGCATCTCCCATCACACCCGCTACGAATATGACCACGAAGTGGGTTTTGCGCCTCATGTTCTCTACCTGCGCCCCCGCGAGTCCGCTTACCAACGTCTGCTCTCCCACCGGCTCACCGTGCAGCCGGACGCCCGCATCTCCCACATTCGCGACCCGCACGACAACAATTTCGCTTGGGCCCATTTTCGGGAAAAATCCTCCGCGCTCAACATCAGCTCCGAATTTGAAGTCGAGCGCGATTTCCCCAACCCCTTCGACTTCGTTCTCAAGGTTTACGCCTTCAACTTCCCCTTTAAATACGAGCCCGTTTTCGACTTCGCGCTCGGTCCCTACCTCGCCCCGCCCTTCGACGACACCCAGGCCCGGCTCCGCGCCTGGCTGGACGAACACTTCGTGGACCGCCCCGCCGAAACCGTCCCGTTTCTCTCCGCGCTAAATTCCCTGCTCTTCACCACGCTGCGCTACAACCGCCGCGAAGAGCGCGGCATCCAGCCCTCGCTCACCACCCTCACGCTCGGCAGCGGCGCCTGTCGCGACTTCGCCGTCCTCTTGGTCGAACTCTGCCGCACCCTCGGCCTCGCCGCACGTTTCGTCAGCGGCTACATGTTCGCCCCCCCCGACGACAGCCACCGCACCGTCGGTGCCATGCACGCGTGGACCGAGGTTTACCTCCCCGGCGGCGGCTGGCGCGGCCTCGACCCCACCCACGGCATCTGGACCGACGAAAACTTCATCGCCGTCGCCCACGCCGCCCAGGCCGAATCCGTCAACCCCATCCAAGGCGGCATTTACTCCTCCACCCCGGTCGGCTCGCGTCTCCGCACCGATGTCGTCGTGGAACGCATCGATCCCGTGAGCGCCTCCACCCAATTTCAATCCTCCCTCGCATGATCGCACCCGCTCCCGACCTCGCCGCCTGCGCCGAGGCCGTAGAAACCACCCTGCGCGCCGCCGACGTCACCCTCACCATGGGCGGCGAACCCACCTTCGTTCCCCTCCGCCCCGAAGGCGCCGAATGGTCCACCGCCGCCCTTGGCCCCACCAAACTCGGCCACGCTCGTCGCTTTGCCCACGCCCTCATGACCCGCTCCCATCCGGGCGCCGCCCTGCTCCAAACCTCCGGCAAGCACTACCCCGGCGAGCCCCTCCCCCGTTGGGCGCTCCTCCTCCAGTGGCTCCCCGCCGACGACGCCTCCGGCAAACCGATCTGGCGCGATCAACGCCGCCTCAAAAGCGACGGCGAACCCGGCGCCCACACCCTTGCCGACACCACCCGTCTCGTCGAAGCCCTGCTGCCCCGCCTCGGCCTTCACTCCGCCTCCGCCCTCCCCGTCGCCGAACCCACCGCCCCCGAGCGCGCCTCCGGCTGGGTCGTCCCCCTCGACCACGCCGATGACAACTGGCGCAGCGACGACTGGGCCGCCGAACTCGGCGCCGCCCCCATCGAACTCCTCGCCGGCGACAGCCTCGCCGGCCTGCGCCTTCCCCTCGACCGCCTGTCGGAAACCCGCCTGCGCCGCGCGCTCACCGTCGAACTCACCGAGGGCTCCATCACCATCTTCATCCCCCCGCTCCTTCACGAGGGCTACATTTCCCTCGTCCGCGCCATCGAGGACGCCGTGCAAAAATGCGACCTCCGCGACCTCATCCTCGCCGGCTACGCTCCTCCCTACGACGCCGCCCGCCTCCCCACCGTCGGCTTCGCCTCCGACCCCGGCGTCATCGAAATCAACCTCGCCCCCTGCCCCGACTGGGCCGCCTACGCCGCGCAAGTCCGCCAGCTCTACGCCGCCGCCACCGAGGTCGGCCTCTGCGCCCGCAAATTTCAGCTCAACGGTCGCGAAGTCGGCACCGGCGGCGGCGCGCACATCGTCTTCGGCGGCCCCACCCCCGAGCGATCCCCGTTCTTCATCCACCCCGCCCTCCTCCCCTCCATCATCCGCTATTTTCAACACCACCCCGCGCTAAGTTACGCCTTCACCGGCCTCTACATGGGCCCCAGTTCACAAGCCCCCCGCATCGACGAAAGCACCTTCGAGGCCCTCTACGAACTCGAGATCGCCTGCGATGGCGCCGCCCGCCTCGGCTCCCCTTGGAATCTCCCGCTATACGATTTGCTCTTCCGCGATCTCCTCATGGATCGCTCGGGCAACACCCACCGCGCCGAAATCAGCGTGGATAAACTCTGGAATCCCTTCGCCGGCAACGGACGCCTCGGCCTCATCGAGTTTCGCGCCTTCGAGACCCACCCCGACCCCGCCGCCCTCTCCCTCGCCGCCCTGCTCGTGCGCGCCATCATCGCCCGCCTCGCCAAGGCCCCTGTATCCACTCACTTCATACGCTGGAACGGCGAACTCCACGACCGTTTCTTCCTTCCCTCCTTCGTCTGGGACGACCTCGAAGCCGTTTGCTCAGACCTCCGGGCCCACGGCATCCCCTTCGAATCCGCCTGGCTTCGTCCGCTCCTCGAATGGCGCTTCCCCGGCGTCGGCCGCTTCGATCTCGTCGCGAAATCCCCTCCCCCCGCCGACGCCCCCGCCGACGCCAAACCCGAGGAAAAACCCTTCTCCATCATCTTTCGCCAGGCCCTCGAAGCCTGGCCCCTGCTCGGCGAATCCCCCAACGCCGGCGGCGTTGCCCGCACCGTGGACCCCTCCATGGATCGCCTCGAAGCCTACGTCAGCGACGCCGCCGCCCTCGAACATGGGCTGCTTCTCGTCAACGGCTTCCCTTGCGTCTTCCGCCCGGCCGATACCGGTGCCGCCGCAGGCATCCGTTATCGCGCTTTTTATCTTAGTCCCGCCCTGCAACCTCACCGCACCGTGGACCCCCCCCTGCTCATCGAGTGGGTGGATAAAGTCACCCTCACCGTCATCGCCGCCGCCCGCTGGCACGTGTGGAACCCCCGCGACGCCTCCTACTCCGACCGCCCCGTCGATGCCTCCGAGGCCGCCGAGCGCCGCGCCGAACGCTGGGAACCCTGGACCCGCACCATCGGCGAACCGCGCTACATCCCGAAGGTCGAGTTCGCCCCCGAAAGCCGCCACACCCTCGACCTCCGCCGCTGCACCCTGCGCTGAAGCTCACACCACTTTGGAGTGCGGCGGCTCGACGCCGCTTTTGACGGGCCGGCTTGACGGCCCGCCCCAAACTCCGAACCGCCGCCAATCCGCCGCGCCCTCACCCGCCCGCCTGCACCGGCCGGAACCCAGCCTCGCGCAACACCCGTATCACCACCTCCCGCTGGTCGCCTTGGATCTCGATCACGCCGTCCTTCACTGTGCCGCCACAACCCGCCGCACCCCGGATTTTTTTGCAAAGCGCCTCCTTCTCCGCCGCGCCGATCCCCACAAAATTCTTCGCCACCGTCACCGTCTTCCCCCCGCGCCCCGCCGTGCTGCGCAACACATCCACGCGACCGCGATTTTTCTCTTTCCCCCCAAGAGCGTCGGCACTTGTGCGCCGGGGCGCATTCCTGCCGGCATTCTGATCAACGCGCACATCACCTGCCGCCCCCGGCCCAACCGGCAAATTCACCAAACCATCCAGCCCGCCCAGCACCGCGCCAAACGGATTTTGTCCAAGGCCCGCCCCGCCATCCGTCGCGATTTTCCTCTTTTCCTCCCGGCTCATCTTCCACCCTCCACCGCGTTTTCGCTTCCCGGACGCGCCGGCCGTCCCCCGCACGCACCCACCGGAATATCCTGCGCTCCGCCCAGAAACATCGCCGCCTTCGCATAGCTCCTCCGTTCCAGAAAATGAAGGAGTTGCGGATGCAGCGTCAGCCTCCCCCGCGCCGCGTAATAGTCCAGCTTCGCCATCTCCACTGCGATCACTGGTGCATTAGAGGATTTTATCGCTCCCAAGAGAGAGATAAGCGCGTCTTTGATCTCGGATTCCATGAGGGTGTATTCGCTAAATTAACGTCATCGTGTCAGATGTTTAGCAAAACTCAAACTAAGCGCTCCGCCCCTTCCTCCCTTGAGCCCTTGCCCCGGTTGCGTAACGATCACTCCTTTTCCAGTTTAATCCTTTCCCTAAACTTAACCCTCCCAGCCAACACTCCCGGCCGTCTGACGCTTCGTTTTTTGCTCCGTCAAAACCCTCCATGAACTCCATTCCCGTCGCCGCTCGCGCCAACTCCGACCTCATCGAGGCCGCCTACGTCCAATGGCTCGACAACCCCGACTCCGTTGACCCCACCTGGCGCGCCTTCTTCCAAGGCTTCACGCTCGGCAACACCTCCGCCGCCCCCGGCGCCAAACCCACCGCCGCCGCCGCGGCCGCCGCCGGCGTCAAGGTGGTCGATTCCTACAAGCAGGCGCAGATCATCCGCTACATAAACGCCCACCGCTCCCACGGCCACCTCGAGGCCTACCTCGACCCCCTCGGCGAAAAACCAGCCTCCCACCCCAAGCTCAATCTCGCCCACTTCGGCCTCGACGAAGGCGACCTCGACGAGAGCTTCACCCTCACCAATTTCCAGGGCGGCGGTCAGCGCAAACTCCGCGACATCGTCTCCGCCGTGAAGCGCACCTACTGCGGCACCATCGGCGTCGAGTATATGCACGTGCAGGATCACGACGCCCGCGAGTGGCTGCAAAAACGCATGGAGGCCGTCGAGAACGTCCCCTCCTACTCCAAGGCCCAGCAGACCCGCATCCTCCGCCGTATCCACAAGGCCGAGCTCTTCGAAAAGTTTCTCCACACCAAATTCGTCGGCCAGAAACGCTTCTCCCTCGAAGGCGGCGAAACCATGATCGCCGCCCTCGACTCCGTCATCGAGCACTGCGCCGACATCGGCGTCGAAGAGATCGTCATGGGCATGGCCCACCGCGGCCGCCTTTCCGTTCTCACCAACATCCTCCGCAAACCCTTCGACGTCCTCTTCGAGCAGTTCTCGGAAAACTACATCCCCCACACCGTCGCAGGCGACGGCGACGTGAAGTATCACCTCGGCTACGAGTCCGTGCTCAACACCACCGCCGGCAAGACCGTCGAGGTCCGCCTCGCCGCCAACCCCTCCCACCTCGAGATCGTCAACCCCGTCGTCGAGGGCAAGGCCCGCGCCCGCCAGCGCATCCGCGGCGACACCGACCGCACCCGCGTCTGCCCCCTTCTCATCCACGGCGACGCCGCCTTCGCCGGCCAGGGCGTGGTCGCCGAGACGCTCAACTTTTCCCAGCTCCCCGGCTACCGCACCGGCGGCACCGTCCACTTCGTCATCAACAACCAGATCGGCTTCACCACCCTGCCGCAGGACGCGCGATCCACCCGCTACTGCACCGACGTGGCCAAGATGATCGAGGCCCCCATCTTCCACGTGAACGGCGACGACGCCGAGGCCGTGTGTTTCGTCACCAGCCTCGCCCTCGAATTCCGCTGCCTCTTCCACCGCGACGCCGTCGTGGACATGTATTGCTACCGCAAACACGGCCACAACGAGTCCGACGAGCCCGCCTTTACCCAGCCCACCCTCTACAAAAAGGTCGCCGCCCACCCGCAGATCTCGGCCATCTACACCGCCAAGCTCATCGCCGCCGGCTCCCACACCCAGGCCGACTCCGACGCCATCAAGGCCGAGTATTCCGCCGCCATGGACGCCTCCCTCGAGAAGGCCAAGCAGGCCGAGCTCCAGCGCAAGGCCGCCGGCGAGACCGGCGACCCCTTCCGCGACTCCAACCCCGTCTTCCAGTCCGGCTACTCCCACGCCCCCATCCCCACCGGCGTATCCGAAAAAACACTACAACGCGTCGTCGCCGGCCTCACCACCCTGCCCGCCAACTTCACCGCCAACCCCAAGATCAAGCGCCTGCTCGACAACCGCGCCGCCGCCCTCACCGGCGGCCCCGTCGACTGGGGCATGGGCGAGGCCCTCGCCTTCGGCACCCTCCTCGCCGAGGGCACCCCCGTCCGCCTCTCCGGCCAGGATTGCGAACGCGGCACCTTCTCCCACCGCCACGCCGTCCTCTACGACACCGAGACCCGCGAACGCTATGTCCCGCTCCTCAACATCGCCGAGGACCAGGCCAAGTTCTGCGTTTACAACTCTCTCCTCTCCGAGGCCGCCGTGCTCGGTTTCGACTACGGCTACTCCCTCGACTACCCCCAGATGCTCTGCATCTGGGAAGCCCAGTTCGGCGACTTCGCCAACGGCGCCCAGGTCGTCATCGACCAGTTCATCAGCTCCGGCGAATCCAAGTGGCAGCGCGTCTCCGGCATCACCCTCCTCCTCCCCCACGGCTACGAGGGCCAGGGCCCCGAGCACTCCAGCGCCCGCCTCGAACGCTTCCTCCAAAGCTGCGCCGAAGACAATATGCAGGTCGTCAACATCACCACCCCGGCGAATTACTTCCACGCCCTTCGCCGCCAGATGAAAAACGAGCTCCGCAAGCCGCTCGTCGTCATGTCGCCCAAGAGCCTCCTCCGCCACCCCCTCGCCGTCTCCAAACTCGAGGACTTCACCGGCGGCGCCTTCCAGGAGATCATCGACGATCCGCTCGCCCCGAAAAAACCGCGCCGCCTCATCCTCTGCTCCGGCAAGGTTTACTACGACCTCCATGCCTACCGCGTGGCCAACGGCATCGACGACGTCGCCCTCGTGCGGGTCGAGCAGTTGTATCCACTCCACAAGGACAAGCTCGCCGAACTCGCCAAGGCCCACGCCAAGGCCGAGCTCGTCTGGGCCCAGGAAGAGTCGCAGAACATGGGCGCGTGGACCTACATCGCCCCCGAACTCGAAAGCGTCTTCGGCCGCAAGCCCCGCTACGTCGGCCGCGACGCCTCCGCGTCCCCCGCCGTCGGCTCCCTCGCCGTCCACAAGATCGAGCTCAACGCCCTCCTCAAAGACGCCTTTAAAGCCTGAATGCGTCTTTAGATTAAGATCCAAGTTTAAAGTTAAGGAACCGCGCGCTTCCCTGACTTAAACTTCAACTTTCAACTTCAACTTAAGAATGATCATCGAAGTCAAAATCCCGCCCCTCGGCGAATCCATCAGCTCCGGCGTGCTTGCCAAGTGGCACGTCAAAAACGGCGACGCCGTGAAGAAGGACCAGCCCCTCTTCGAGCTCGAGACCGACAAAATCACCAGTGAAGGCGTGGCCGAATCCGCCGGCGTCATCACCTTCAAGGTCGAGCCCGGCGCCGAGGTCAAAATCGGCGAGATCGTCGCCACCATCGACACGTCCGCGGGAGGGACGACCTCCGTGTCGTCCGCTCCGTCCGCCGCCCCTTCGAAATCTGAAAATTCAAATTCGAAACCCGCCGCCGAAGTCCCCTCCTCCCCCGCCGTCCGCCGTCTCGCCGCCGACACCGGCATCGACCCCGCCACCGTCACCGGCACCGGCAAGGCCGGCCGCGTCACCAAGGGCGACATGCTCGCCGCATCCTCCGCCAAGGCTCCGGATGCCAAGGCCGCCCTGACCTCCGTAGCTTCAGCGAAGGAGGTCGCCGCAACAATCGCCGCCGCCCCCGCCTCCGCCGTGCCCGCCTCCGCCCCGGTCGTCTCCAAGCCCGCCGTCGGCAAGCGCACCCGCACCAAGATGAGCAAGCTGCGCCAGACCATCGCCAAGCGCCTCGTCTCCGCCCAGCACGAGGCCGCCATGCTCACCACCTTCAACGAGGTGGACATGTCCGCCGTCATGGAACTGCGCAAAAAATACCAGGACGACTTCGTGAAGAAGAACGGCGTGAAGCTCGGCTTCATGTCCTTCTTCACCAAGGCCGTCGTCCACGCCCTCAAGGAGGTCCCCGCCATCAACGCCCAGCTCGACGGCGACGAAGTAGTGCAAAACCACTACTACGACATCTCCATGGCCGTCTCGATCGAGAAAGGCCTCGTCGTTCCCGTCGTCCGCGACTGCGACAAGCTCGACATGGCCGGCATCGAGAAGGCCATCGGCGAGGTCGCCAAAAAAGCCCGCGACGGCAAACTCGGCCTGCCCGATTTCGAAGGCGGCTGCTTCACCATCACCAACGGCGGCATCTTCGGTTCGATGTTGTCCACGCCCATCATCAACGCCCCCCAAAGCGCCATCCTCGGCCTGCACGCCATCAACGAGCGCCCCATCGCGCTCAACGGCCAGGTCGTCATCCGCCCGATGATGTATCTCGCCCTGAGTTACGACCACCGCCTCGTGGACGGCAAAGAAGCCGTCACCTTCCTCGTGAAAGTGAAGCAGGCCATCGAAGATCCCGCTCGGCTCCTTATCGGAGCCTGAGCAGGGAATGAGGGAGTGAGTGAAAGGGAGTGAGGGCCAAACCCGCGCTTCCGCACCGCTCCCTGTTTCCGTCCCCTCACTCCCCCACTCCCTTACTCCCTCCACATCGTCCCATGTCTTCCACTTCCTCCCCGGCCACCTACGATGTGGTCGTCATCGGCGCCGGCCCCGGCGGCTACGTCTGCGCCTTTCGCGCCCAACGCTAAAACGACCGCTTGCCCCGTATGGCAGAGCACAATACCATTTCGCCATGATAATTACCATTGACCGAGCCGGCCGCGTGGTTTTGCCCAAATCCATTCGCGACCGCTTCCACCTCCTACCCGGCACCGAAATCGAGTTAAGCACTGATTTCGAATCGATTAAGCTTTCGCCACGCGATTCCCAACCCTCGCTGGCCCTCAAAGACGGCATTCTGATCCATAGCGCCTCCGACGCCCCCACGCTCGATTTGGACATCGCCGCCTTCATCGCCGAAAACCGCGAGGCACGCGGCCAGGATATCACCGGCCGCTGACCAGCCAGTCCGGCCGTGCCCTTTCCCAAAACCTGCGCGCCATGAAGGTCTTTTTCGACACCTCGGTCCTGGTCAGCGCAATGGTCGAACAACTCCCACGCCACGCCGCCACCCACGCCGCCTTCGTCCAACACACCACCGGCCAACACACCGCCTGCTGCTCGACCCACGCCCTCGCCGAAACCTACGCGACACTCACCGCCCTGCCCCTCTCCCGCCGCATCTCTCCAGACGCCGCGCGCCGCCTTATCGAGGCCAACATCATCCCGCGCCTCACCATTCTGCCCCTCGACGCCGCCGACTACGCCCACGCCCTCCAACACGTTTCCGCCCTCGGCCTCTCCAGCGGCATCATTTACGACGCGCTGCACCTCCGTGCCGCCGAAACTGCCGGCTGCGAACGCCTCTTCACCTACAACACCGCCCACTTCACCCGCCTCCAGCCGCATGGACTCCTGATAACTCAGCCCTGAAGCGCCTGAATAAGCGAAACGTGCATTGCCCGCCACGGCCTTGGACGCGCCGGCGGTTTTCCGCCGGCACACTTACCGACCGCAGCAGGGCGACTTCGCACTTATTCGCCTGCACCGTCGGCGCTCGCGAGAGCACCGTCGGCACACGCGGGACGCACCGGTGCCTCCGAACGTGGCACGGCGCGCCGAGGCCGGGCCCCGGCGCGTTCTGGCCCGTCGGGCTGGCGAGTCGCGCCTTGCGGCGCCCCTCGGTTCAGAGGCTGGCGACGCGGAAACCGATGTTGTTGTTCTCGTTCGTCGCGTCGTTGTCGTTCCGGTTCGAGGACTGCAGGTTGTTCTCGTTGTTGTTCCATGAGCCGCCCCGCAGCCCACGACTGGTCCTGGCCAGTGCGCCCCAAGTGAACTTGCACCCTCCCGAGGATGCTCCGCCGCAGCCGCCAGCTCTGCGCATGGCTGGCATGCGCCGCCCAGCACCGCGTGCGCTCCTCCAACTCGTCCAGCTCCATGCGCCCCTGCCGCACCGCCCACACCTGGGCGCGAAATCGCCGGGTGAAGCGCCGCACATTCGCCCCGCGCAGCCGTATCCGCCCATCGGCAAACACCACGAACCCGCAGAAATCCACTCCGCCCGCCGTCGGCCCGCAGCGGTATTTATCCGGGTGGATGCTCAACTCCAGCCCGCGCACAAACACCTTCACCTGCGCACCCCAAGCCCGCACCTGCGCCCGGTCTTCGCCGAACAGGATAAAATCATCCACGTAGCGCACATAGCCCGGCACCCGCAGCTCCTGCTTGATGAAGCGATCCAGCGGATCGAGGTAGAGATTGGCGAAAAACTGGCTCGTCAGGTTGCCGATCGGCAGCCCGCGCCGCCGCACCTCCACCGCAAGTAAATCCTCGCCCGGCCACACCTGCTCCTCGGCGTCTGCATGGCTGGCGAGGATCTCGCCGATCATGCCACGCACCGTCGCCTCGCGCACCCGCCCGGCCAACTGCGCCGCCAACACCGCGTGCGGGATCGAGGGGAAACCCGAAACGGCTCGACACGAGGTCGCGCCCTGCAGGGAAATCGCCTCGCTCGCCCCTTGTGCCTTGTAGTGAGGCCGTCGCGGCACCGTCCGCGCTGAGTGTGTCTGAACAAACGACCAACACCTACTCGCCAATCTGAATACGGCCTGCGAGTTCCTCCACGCGCCCCAGCCATTCGCGGGGAGGCCCCGCCTCTCTGTTCAGGGCATCCTCAAATCGCCAGCGCCAATCGGCACCTCTTAGCCAGCCGGACCAGCCTTCGTTCGCCCCGACCAATCCCGCGCGGTATGGGTTCATAAAAATATAGAAAGCATACTCCTCCGTATCTTCGTCGGCACGCAGACGATGCTCGAAAAAATTCGCCTGCCAGCGCCAGTCGGCTTTTGAAGCGCGGGCGCGCGCCTTCCATTTGGCAATCACCCGATCCAGCGACAAACGCTCGCCCAGCGTAAACAAAACATGCACATGGTCTGGCATGATCGTGCCGGCAAGCAGCCGCCAGTCGCCCGCCTCGTGCAGATCGTGAACAGCAGCCCGAACCCGCTGCGCATGAACTTCGTCGGAAAACACGGGACAACGGACCCGAATGCAAGCGGTAACAAAATACCGAGCGCCGGGAAGCGATACGCGCCCCAAGCGCAGCCGTTCCGTTTTACGCTCAGGCAGATTGACCATAAGACAGCCAATGAACAACGGCTTGACGCACGGTCGATCCCAAAAAATGGCGAACGGCCTGACACGAGGTCAGGCCCTACACCGAGGCCGGATTTCGTAGGGCCTCACCTTGCGTGAGGCCTCTCCGTGTTTCCCGACCGAACGGCTCAACGCAAAGTCGAGCCCTACAAAACCCTGTAGGGCATCACCTTGCGTGAGTCCATCAAAGGGTGCCGCGCGCCTTCCTGCGTCGCATCATCACGACTCCGAGCGCCATTGCTCCCATCGCGGCCCCAAAGGTGCTCGGCTCGGGTATAGGCGCCAGGCTGGCGACGCGGAAACCGATGGAGTAGTTGTTCCCGTTCGACGCGTCGAAGACGTCGTACCGGAGCGAGGACCGCAGGTAGAACTCGTCGTCGAACCACGAGCCGCCCCGCACCCCACGACTGGTGCCG
>DAIPIP010000251.1:0-3375 GCA_036770725.1 Opitutaceae bacterium | reverse complement strand
CGGATAAAACTTACCCGACTTTATCCGAAACTTTAGACGTTACTGGATACTAGCCCGCGACCCATAAAACAGCTTAGCCCGGTTGGTGAGAACCGGAATCTCCGGTGCGCCTCCCCCCGTAGCCCGGTTCGTGAGAACCGGGATCTCCATCGCGCACCCGAACTCGATCCAGCCTCAGTGCTTAAAATGCCGGATGCCGGTGAACACCATTGCCATGCCGCGCGCGTCGGCCGCCGCGATGACTTCGTCGTCGCGCACCGAACCGCCGGGCTGGATCGCGGCCGTCGCGCCCGCCTCGGCCGCGGCGATCAAACCATCCGAAAAGGGAAACAGCGCCTCCGAAACCACCACCGACCCGTTGAGGTCGAGCTTCGCCTCGCCCGCCTTCCAGACCGCGATACGCGAGCTGTCCACCCGCGCCATCTGGCCCGCGCCCACGCCGAGCGTCTGCTCGCCGCGACAGTAAACAATCGCGTTCGATTTCACGTGTTTGCACACGCGCCAGCCGAAGAGCATCGCCGCCCACTCCTCGGCTGTCGGCTGACGCTTGGTCACGACTTTGAAGTCGGTCTGGTTGCCGAGCAGCTTGTTGCGATCCTGCACCAGCAAGCCGCCGACCACCGAACGCACGTCGAGCAACGAATCCGCGCCCACGCCGTCCTTCGCGATCATCAGGCGCAGGTTTTTTTTCTTCGCGAAAATCGCCAGCGCCTCGTCGCTGAAACGCGGCGCGATGATCACCTCGGTGAAAATCTCCGAGATGGTTTTGGCCAACGCCACATCGAGCGTGCGATTCACGATGATGATCCCGCCGAACGGAGCCTGACGATCCGTGGCGAAGGCCTTTTCCCACGCCGCCTCCAGCGTGTCGGCCGACGCGACCCCGCACGGGTTGGTGTGCTTCAGAATGCAGACCGTGGGCTTCTCGAACTCGCCGATCAGGTAGGTCGCCGAGCTGATATCGAGAATGTTGTTATACGAGAGTTCCTTGCCCTGCAGTTGTTCAAAATGGTCGTGAAACGTGCCGTATAGGGCGGCTTTCTGATGCGGGTTTTCACCGTAGCGCAGGCTCTGCGCCTTGGGCAATGAGAGCGCGAACTGCTTCGGATAACCGCTCATCGCCTCGAGATCGGGCTCGTCCGCCTGCGACTCCAGATAGCGCGCGATGGCCGCGTCGTAGCTCGCCGTGCGCTGAAAAACCTTCAGCGCAAGCTTGCGGCGCAGCCGCCCGAGCGAGGCCGGATCGGCGAGCCCCGCGAGCACGGAATCGTAGTCGTCCGGATCGCAGACCACCGACACCGCGTCATGGTTTTTCGCCGCGCTGCGCAGCATCGAGGGCCCGCCGATATCGATGTTCTCGATCGCCTCCTCGAAATGCACGTCCCGCTTCGCGACCGTCTGCTCGAACGGATAAAGATTCACCACCACCAGATCGATCAGCGCGATGCCGTGCTCCTTCGCGGCGGCGAGGTGGTCGGCCTTGTCGCGACGACAAAGCAGGCCGCCGTGGATTTTCGGATGCAGCGTCTTCACGCGACCCTCCATCATCTCGGGAAAACCCGTGTGCTCGCTCACCTCGGTGACGGGCAGTCCTTTTTCGGCGAGCAACTTGGCCGTGCCTCCGGTCGAGAGCAGCTTGTAGCCGTGAGTTTTCACCAGGGAGGTCGCGAAATCGACCAGACCGCGTTTGTCGCTTACCGAGAGCAGAGCCAGCTTTTGCATAGAAGAAAACTCGAAGGTGTGCGGCCCGTTTTCCCGAGTGGCAAGCCGCTAGGCGCTGTCCTCTTAATAACCCGATGCCGTGGGAGAGGTAAACCATGCTCGGCCAAGGCGGCCGAGGCGGAGGCGAGCCATAGGCTCGTGCCGCCGAGGACAACGCAGGCCCAGCTTGGTTTACCTCTCAACCGTCAGGGCGCCAGCAGGGCGTCGGGTAATTTCGAGGACGGCGCCGTGTCCCCCGCTCGTCCCTCACAATGTTTTTGCGCGCGATCAGTGGTGCCCGTGCCCGCCATCCATGCCGCCCGGCACCGTGTGCTCGTGAAACCAATGATGCACCATGTCCGCCCCTCGAAAAATCGTGAGCACGCCAAACAACACCAACGCCACACCCGCCACCCGCAACCCTACCCCGCGCATGCGCGCCGACACCCGTTCGCCCAGCCACCCCAACGCAAGCAGCGCCGGCATCGTGCCCAACCCAAAAACATACGCCCCCGCCACCACGCCTTCGAGCGAGTCGCGACTCACCAGAAAAAGCAGCGCCGCAAACGACAATCCGCACGGCAAAAATCCGTTTACCCAACCCGTGAGCACACAGCGCCACAGAGAAGGCGTCGCCCACAACACCCGCAACGCCCCGCACGCTCGCCCCGTCCAGCCGCCCTCGCCCGCCAACGCCGCCGACCAACGCCATGCAAACGCGTAACCGAGCCCGATCGCGACCATCACCCCGCCCGCGATCCACGCCAACCAGTTTTGCAAACTCGCCAGCGGTGTCGCCACGTCCGCCCAACCCAGCGCGAGCATGAGCAACACGCCCAGAAACACATACGCCGTCGCCTTGCCGATTTGGTAGGCCAGATGCCGCGCGAACAACAGCCCCGCCTTCCCCCGCCCCCCGACCGACACCGCCAGCGCGAACGGCGCGCACATGCCCGCGCAATGGGCGCCGCCGAGCAGCCCCATCAACGCCACCGCGCCATAGTCCGACCAAGTCATGCGCCGCACGCTTGCGCCCGCGCCCCCACACGCAAGCCGCAACCGCAAAAGTGGCACGGGCATCTTGCCCGTGATTCTCCGTCTCCTCCGCAAGTGGCACGGTCCCCCCGCCCGCGATTCCGCATTCCATAAGCCCGCCGCTTGCGACGGATTGGACGCGCTTCTTGCCAAGCGCACCCAAGCGCGTTCGTTTGCCCGGTTCAGAATTCACCATGGCCGCTTCGCACGAACTCTCCGGACTCACCGCCCGTCTCGATAAACTCGTTTATCACCACGGCGGCAAATGCCTGCCCCCCGACCAACCGCACGCGTTCGTTTATTTTATCACCATCCACAACGCCACCGAGCACACCGTCCAACTGCTCGGCCGCAAATGGGTCATCAAACGCGACGACGGCACCTGTCAGGTCATCGAAGGCGAGGGCATCGTGAACGAGACCCCCGTGCTCCCGCCCGGCGAAAGTTTTTCCTATAACAGCTACCACGTCACCGCCGGCGACGCCGTCGTGCAGGGTTGCTTTCACGGTGCCGACGATACCGGTCGCGCCGTCCACGTGCGCCTCGCCCCCTTCGCCCTCCGCGTGCCCTGCGCCGAGGATTGAGCCTTTGGAGTGCGGTGGCTTGACACCGCTATCGACGGGACGGCTCGACGGCCCG
>DAIPIP010000250.1:0-3388 GCA_036770725.1 Opitutaceae bacterium | reverse complement strand
GGCGGTCCTGGATAAACTCCATGGCGCGGCGGACGGCGCGTTTGCAGGCTTCGCGCGGGTCGGCGTCGCTTTCGATGAAGAGGTGCCAGGGCTTGGTCGCGTAGCGCGGGGGCGTGAAGGAGGCGGCCGGGAAAATGGCGTAGGGGCCGGCGAGGGGGCGCGTAGGGTTTTTATGGATACGGAAGGTGTAGGTGGCGTCCATGGGGGCCTCCATGCCGTTGATGCAGACCTCGCCGTCGCCCTGGGCGGCGTGGCAGTCGCCGGTGAGCACGCCCGCGCCGGGGGTGAGGACGGGGAGAAAGAGGCGGGTGCCGGCGGTGAGGTGGCGGACGTCGAGGTTGCCGCCGAAGGGGCCGGGGGCGCGGGTGCGGAATTCGCCGGGCTCGGCGCGTTGCACGCCGATGATGCCGGCGAAGGGGTGGAGATCGAGGGTGACGCCGGGGAAGCTGCGGGTCTGCGCGCCTTCGAGTTTCCAGAGAAAGAGGTGGTGCTCGGGGAAGTCGCCGGCGAGGAGACCGAGGCCGGGGATGAGGCTGGTCCAGGCGAAGCCATGGTGGGCGTAGGACTCGATGATGATTTCGAGGGTGTCGCCAGGCTGCGCGCCGTCGATGGCGACAGGGCCGGTGAGGGAGTGGATTTTGAGGGGGTTGAAATCAGTGGCGAATTTGGCGGCGTCCCAGTCGGGGCGGACTTGGTAGCCGGAGGAGTCGGCGCATTGGAAGGTGACGGTGTCGCCGGGGGCGATGGTGAGGCGCGGAGGCGTGGCGTTGTTCCAACGGTCGCAGAAGGGTTCGGGGGAGAGGATGTGGTGCATGGAGGCGGAGGGAGCGTTTTAATTTTTAACCACGGAGAATACGGAGGGCACAGAGGAGGCTGAATTTTTGACCACAGATTTCACAGATGGGCACAGATAAAGGCCCGGGTGGCGGAGCGGGATTTGGTAT
Organism: Opitutaceae bacterium; assembly: GCA_036770725.1. GTDB lineage: Bacteria > Verrucomicrobiota > Verrucomicrobiia > Opitutales > Opitutaceae > IMCC26134_A. The sequence continues at coordinate 2,444 of DAIPIP010000250.1, read as the reverse complement.
CTGTGAGAATCTGTGTGATCTGTGGTCAAAATAGGTTTGGGGATTGGTAGAGGGGGCGGCCGTGGTGGTAGGTGGCGAGGACGTCGTCGGGGGTGACGCGGGTGACGATGCTGGCGGTGAGGTGGCGGGTGTGGGCGAGGTGGGGCTTGGTGAAATCGAGCACGACGAAGCTCGCGGGGAGGCCGACTTCGAGCGCGCCGTGGTGGTCGCCGCCGAGGACCGCACGGATGTTGCTGGTGGCCATTTGCAGGATGGCGACGGGGTCGGGCGAGAGGGCGTCGGCGAACTGGGACTTGGCGACTTTGTAGGTGAAATCGAGTTCGGCGAGCATGCTGGGGGAGTTGAGCATGCCGTTGTCGGTGCCGAGCAGGAGGTTCGCACCGGCGCGGAGGAGGGCGGCGACGGGGGGAAGGGGGAGGCCGAGGTTGGCGTTGGCGCGGGGGTTCAGGACGCCGGTTTTTTTCGCGCGGACGAGGAGGGCGATTTCCTCGGCGGTGGCGACGGTGAGGTGGACGATGAGGTGCGGGTCGTAGAGTTCGATGGCGCGGATGAGGTCGCCGCGGGCGGTGGTGGCGAGGGAGAGGTCGCGGTAGCCGGCGTTTTCGAGGCAGTGGATGGCGCGGAGTTTGCCGGTGGCGGTGGTGAGCTGGCGGATCTCGTCCCAGGCGGTGTCGGTGAGATCGTTCATGGTGCTTTCGGAAAAACCATCGGCGACGGCGAGGAGTTTTTCGAGTTCGGCGCGGTATTCGGCGGGTAGGGTGTGGCCGGGATTGTTGGCGCGAAGTTCGGGTTCGGTGAAGGGGACGCCGTTGAACTGGCCGAGGATGATGGATTGCACGCCGGTGGCAGCGGAGGCGGCGCGGAGGAGCTCGGCGCCGTAGGGGCCTTGTTCGCGGAAATCGAGGTGGGCGACGGTGCCGGTGCGGGCCATGTAGCGGAGGTGGGCCTCGAGGTGGGGCAGATGGGTTTCGCGGGTGAGTTTGGCGAGTTCGCGGTATTTGTAGCCGTGGGGGCGGAAGAAGCCTTGTTCGAGGGTGAGGCCGGTGGCGCCGTCGGGGAGGGCGGAGTCGCCCATGTGGGTGTGGCTGTTGTAGAGGCCGGGGATGACGACGCGCGCGCCGGCTTCGAGCGTAGTGACGGGTTGGATACAGTCGGCGGCGGTGATGGTATCGCCCGACCAGGCGAAGCGGGAGCAGCGGAAGGGGGAGAGCTCGGGGCCGAGGAGGACGATGCAGTCGGTGAGTTGGCCGGTGGTGGGAGACATCGGAAATTACTTAACCACGGAGATCACGGAGAGGAGAGGTTTTAATGAACCGCGAAGAATGCCAAGGGACGCGAAGAAATCCTTTAGGAGACGAGGCGGATGGGGAGGTCGAGGACGGAGGTGGTGGCGTAGGCGGCGCGGAAGGTGTCGAGGTCGGTGCAGGCGGTGTTCTCGATGTGGCGGGTGGGGACGGTGAAATCGAGGGCGGGCTGGTCGAAGGGCCAGGGGTCGAGGCGGTAGGTCGAGTCGCCGAGGGGGGTGCAGGTGATGGTGCGGCGGGCGCCGGCGGCATCGGGGTGGGTGTGGCGAATGGCGCGGGGTTGGTCGTAGCCGACGCAGGTGATGAGGGAGAGGTTGTCGCAGAATTGGAGGAACTCGAAGGCGCGCTGGAGTTTTTCGGGGGCGGCGTGGGCGGCGAGTTCGGGAGGGAGGGTGGCGGCGAGTTCTTTTTGGCGTGCGAGTTGGCCTTCGACGAAGGCGGTGTGGAGGGGGCGGTCGCCGGGTTTGATGGTGTTGAGATCGGCCTGCTCGGTGAGCAGGTTATAGGTGTGCATGGAGACGAGGATGGCGGCGTAGGGGTGCTCGGCGGCGACGGCTTCGGTGGCGGCCCCGCGGACGGCGAGGTAGTCGGCGAGGTCGATTTCCTCGAAGGCGGCGTAGGTGCCTACGAGTTCGCGGGTGAAGGCGGCGGGGCGGCCTTCGCGGGTGAGGAAGGGGGAGGCGTCTCGCACGGCCCAGGCGTCGTCGTGGCGGGCGACGGCGATGAGGACCTCGGGGAGGGCGGCGGGCGCGGCGGGGACGGGGAAGAGGGCGTTGCCCCAGTGGGCGGCGAAGCGGCCGGCGAGGCGGGCGTGCTCTTGGTGGGGGACGAGGGTGTAGCCGGCGGGGGTGGCGATGCGGATCATTGGGACGTGGCTCGCGGAACTCGCCGCGAAGTTAAGGTTGAAGTTTAAGGTGAAGGAGGCGGAAGGCGCGCTTGCGCGCGTCCGGCGGCGGGGACGTCGCCGCTCCGATGCGGTTTAGACGGGTTCGGCGAGGACGGGGTTTTGGAGGGTGCCGATGGCGTCTATTTCGATGGCGACGGTGTCCCCGGGTTGGAGGTAGCGCGGGGGATTTAGCGCGGCGCCGACGCCGCCGGGGGTGCCGGTGAGGATGACGGTGCCCGGGGAGAGCGTTTTGC
>DAIPIP010000249.1:0-3402 GCA_036770725.1 Opitutaceae bacterium | reverse complement strand
ATACGCCGCAGGAGTATCCGCGGTTAAATCCGACCGCCGTTTCTAGGCTGATCTCCCTTTCGGCGCGGTGCCCTCCACCCGATCCCGGATTTCCCGCTTTGCGCCCCGCGCCTTTCCCGCCACGGTCCGTCTTTCCACCCGCCGCCCACCCGCGCCTCCCCCATTTCCGCCACGCGAATGTCCAGCTCCGTTCCCTTTATCGGTCGCATCCAAAAACACGCCCGCGAGCGCCTCGACTTCGCCCCCCACGCCCCGCGCGCCGAAAGGCTCGCCGCCTGCAAAACCTTTCTCCGCCTCGAAAGCGCCATGATTCGCATGCGCCACGACGGCGGCGAATCCGGCCTCCCCGTCACGCAGGCCCGCGCCGCCATGGTGGACGTCATGCTCGCCCACCTCTTCAACCACGCCATAGCCAGCTACGAACACACCCGCGGTCGCCTTCCCGCCGCCTGCGCCCTCCTCGCCCTAGGCGGCTACGGGCGCGGCGAACTCAGCCCCCTCAGCGACATCGACATCATGTTCCTCTTCCCCTCCAAAGCGAAGAGCACCGCCCTCGAACCCCTCCAACAACACCTCGTGGACGAAGTCCTCTACGTCCTCTGGGACTGCGGCTTAAAAGTCGGCTACTCCACCCGCACCGTGGACGACGTCTTCGCCGAAGCCCGCAAAGACATCCAGACCAAGACCGCCCTCCTCGAAGCCCGCCTCGTCGCCGGTGCCGACCCCCTCTTCACCGGCTTCGCCTCCGCCTACTACACCTACTACACCCAGGAAGACGCCAAAGGCTACATCCGCTCACGCCTCGAAGACCAGACCACCCGCCGCTCCAAATTCGGCGACACCGTCTTCCTCCAGGAACCCGACCTAAAAAGCGGCGTCGGCGGCCTCCGCGATTATCAAAACACCCTCTGGATGGCCCGCGTGAAACTTGGCATCACCTCCATGGACCAGCTCGTCGAGCAAGGCTACCTCAAGCGCAACGAACTTCGCGACTTCAAGCGCGCCTATGAATTCGTCCTCCGCACCCGCAACGAACTTCACTTCCAAAGCAAACGCCCCACCGACCTTCTCGACCTCGAAGCCCAGCCCCGCATCGCCCTCGGCCTCGGCTACACCAATCAAGACGTCCTCGGCCGCGTCGAGCAGTTCATGCACGACTACTACCGCGCCGCCCAGACCATCTACCGCACCTCCCGCCTCGTCGAAAACCGTCTCGCCCTCACCCTCGACGCCACCGCCGATAAAAAAATCTCCTTCCGCGAAGCCGTCCGCGCCCACCGCCACGTCCGCTCCAAACGCATCGACGGCTTCATCCTCCGCGGCACCGAACTCACCCAGGAAAACCCCCGCGTCTTCAAAGACGACCCCGTCCGCATCGTCCGCGTTTTCCGCCACTGCCAATCCCTCAACGCCCAACCCGACTTCGCCCTCCAATCCCTCATCCGCGAATCCCTCCCCCTCCTCACCCGCCGCGTAACCGAAGACCGCGACGCCAACATCAGCTTCAAAACCATCCTCGAAGACGCCGGCTCCGTTTACCCCACCCTCTCCCTCATGCACGAACTCGGCGTGCTCGCCCGCTTCATCCCCGAGTTCCAAGGCCTCACCTGCCTCGTCCAACACGAATTCTACCACCGCTACACCGCCGACATCCACACCCTAAACGCCATCCGCGAACTCGACCGCGTTTTCACCGACGCCGACCCCGTCGGCCAGAAATACCGCGGCGTCCTCCACGAAACCGCCAACCCCCACCTCCTTTACCTCATCCTCCTCCTTCACGACATCGGCAAAGCCAAGGGCATCAAAGGCCACGCCGACTTCGGCGTGGACATCGCCCTCCCCCTCCTTGCCCGCATGGAAGTGGACTCCGCCGAACAGGAAATTGTCACTTTTATCATTAAAAACCACCTCATCATGGCACGCTTTTGGCAAAAGCGGGATGTTGATGACCCTGCCTCCGCCGTTGCTTTCGCAGAACTCGTTCCCGACCCGGACAAACTCCGCTACCTCTACGTCCACACCTATTGCGACGCACGCGGCACCGCCTCCGGCCTCTGGAACAGCTACAAAGACACCCTCCACGGCAGCCTCTACCGCGCTACCCTCGATCAACTGATCCACGGCCCCGCCCTCGCCACCCGCCACACCGCTCGCATGCAGTCCACCTACCAGGAACTCGTGACGCAAAAGATCCCAGGCATCAGCGCCGACGAGATCACCGCACACTTTCACCTCCTCCCCGAACGCTACTTCGTCCATACCGATGCCGACGAAATCGCGCTCCACATCCGGATGGTGAACCAGCTCCTCACCTCCATCACCAAAGCCGACGCCGTCGGCAGCCTCCGCCCCGTCATCGACTGGCACGACGACATCAACCGCTCCTACACCGTCGTGGACGTCGTCACCTGGGACCGCGCCGGCCTCTTCTACAAACTCGCCGGAGCCTTCTCCGTCGCCGGCCTCTCCATCCTCTCCTCCAAAGTCATCTCCCGCCAGGACCACATCGCCATCGACACCTTCTACGTCGTCGAGCCCGGCCGCGGCGTCGTCCAATCCGCCAAAGCCCAGGAAATCTTCAGTCGCGCCGTCGAAGAGGCCCTCACCACCAACAAAGACCTCTACCCCGAAATCGTCGCCCAAGCCAAAAAAGTCCGCAGCGCCCGCTTCGGCGCCGACAAGACCCCGAGCCACGTCGCCAGCTTCCCCCCCAGCGTCGAAGTTTACCACGAACTCACCATGGAACGCACCATCGTGGAAGTGCAGGCCCGCGACGAGATCGGCCTCCTCTTCCGCGTCGCCAAGCTCATCAGCGACCACGGCTTCGACATCACCTTCGCCCGCATCGGCACCGAACGCGACATCGCCATCGACACCTTTTACATCGAAAACGCCCGCCCCGAGGTCACCGCCACCCCCGAACGCCTCACCCAACTGCGCGACGCCCTAAACGCCGTGATCACCCCCGAGCCCGCCGCCGCCAGCTGATTGCCTCCCGCTTTCCCGGGAAGCCGAAAAACCAGGGACGGAAGACCTCGGTCTCGTCCCCACCCGCCTCCCTGATCGCGGCGAAGCGATCTTGACCAGCCAGCGCCAGTGCGGGGCGAGATGCACGAGCACCCCGCGGTCAACGCTTCGGTAAACCCCCAGCTGATAAGAACCGAAAGCACGTCTTACGCTCTGGGGTAACGTGTTTCAGCCTAGATTCCGCAGTTAGCCTCAACAGAAGCTGCATTTAAAACCGCTAAAATGCGCCAACTGTCGCTAAATCAAACACTGTAAACCGTTTAATGATCCCGGCCGGGCTCTCGCCTGCGAGATGAAGATGATTTCATTCAGAACGAGGCTCTTCGCTGTTTTCAGTGGGTAAGGAAGAGCTAGCCACAGATGCGGCGGCTC
>DAIPIP010000061.1:0-14980 GCA_036770725.1 Opitutaceae bacterium | reverse complement strand
TAGCGAAACTTAGCGGTTATTTATCTGCGGTTTTTTGGTTTATACGCCGTAGGAATATCTGTGGTTTCCACTGTCTTTTCGAGACTCATCAAGTGTGAAAAAAATCCGCGCAAACACGAGGCCGCTGCCGGCGCGGTTTTTAGCTTTGAGTCGTCACACAAAGCCGCGTCACCTCGCTCCTCCCGTCTTCGCGGTTCAATGGATACCTTCCTCCCTTCACTAATCGCATGCTTCGTCCTGGCCTGGCCGGTTTACTTCTGGCTGCGACGTCTCGGCGTGGTGGACAAACCCAACGCCCGCTCCTCCCACTCCGTGCCCACCGTGCGCGGCGGCGGCTTGGCCATCATTTTTACCATCCTTGGCGTGGTGATCTTTCAAATCATCACCACCCAGGGCAGTGAGCTGGGCTTGCTCGCGCTGGCTCTTTCCGTGGCTGGCCTCGCCATCGTCTCGTTCATCGACGACCTCCGCACCGTGCCCGCGCTCCTGCGCTTCGGCGCCCACGGCACGGCGGCGATCGTCGTGCTCGTCATCGTGGGCGGGCCGGACTGGGCCGCCTCCACCCCCCTCGGCCTTGCCCTCGCCGCCCTCTGGATCGTGATCGGTTTTCTCTGGATCGCGGGCCACACCAACGCCTTCAACTTCATGGACGGCATCAACGGCATCGCCGGCGGCCAGACGCTCGTCACCGGCCTGGCGACCGCCGCGCTCTCCCTCGTCGCGGGGCTCGAAGCCACCCACCCCTCGGTCTGGTTGGCGGCCGCCACCGCCGGGGCGGCCGCCGGTTTCCTGCCCCATAATTTCCCACGTGCGCGGATGTTCATGGGCGATGTCAGCAGCGCGCCACTGGGCTTCCTGCTCGCCGCGCTCGGCTGGTGGCTGGTGCATGACACCGCCTGGTGGATGATTATTCCGGTGGGCCTCATCCATGCCAACTTCGTGCTTGATACCGGCATCACCCTCGCGCGCCGCATCCTGCGCGGAGAACGCTGGTATCTTCCCCATCGTGAACACTTTTATCAACGTCTGGTCCGCGCAGGCCGGAGCCATCCGGAAGTGACCGGCTCCGAAATGGCGCTGCAAATCCTGGCCACGACCGGCGTCGTGCTGGCGGCGAGATCCGGCGAAAACTTTTGGCTAGCCGTCGCCGCCGTGGCCGTGCCCGCGGTCTGGGTTCTGTTCTTCGTGCGCGCCGAACACATCTTCCGCCGGGCCGAGGCGGCCAAACCGTAGGCCGGGCACCGGAGGCTCCCCGCACCCGGGAGCGCCGACTCCGCGCTTGGTCACTGATCTTAAACTTAACCTTACTCCTCATTCCTCAGACCGCCGCGCCCCCATGACCTCCTCCGCATCCCTTCTCGAACTCGTCAACCAGGTTCAAACCAACAAGCACCTCCCGCTCTTCACCGAGCTGCGCCCCGGGCTTCGCCTGCGCGAAGATCTGGGCTTCAATTCACTGGACTTGGCGGAATTGACCGTGCGCATCGAGGAGGCGCGCAATGTGGACATTTTCGCCAAAGGCGTCTTGCGCACCGTAGGTGAAATCGAACAACGCCTAGCCGCCGAAGCCGCCGAAACCGGCTCGGCTTGAGAGAGGTCCTTAAAACCGTGGGCTTTTGATTTTTTGACGCAAGGGCCGCAAAGAACCGAAAAATCACAACCCACTGTGGTCTAGGTATTAGGTGGCACATTAGGTGGCACGCGTTGACCCCAACGCGTTGACGCGGCTCAGCCGCGCCCTGCAGCTGAAAGAGCGTTGGCGTCAACACGCGCCGCCTCAACACGCGCCACCTATCAAGTAACCGTTTTTTCCAAAATTTCTGATTGACTATATCCGAACGTATTCGGCCGGAACAAGCCGCAAGCAGATCGGCTTTTTGCATCCCTTCTCGCTCACGCTGAACTAATCTATTAATTGGAAGGCACCAAATGAACGACCTTTTCTTCATCGAACCGGCCACAGGTTCGCGTGTGCTTTACTCCGAACTTTGGAACGCATGGTCGCGCCCCGAAGTTGAAGTGCCGACCTTCCTGCAAGGTGCCGGGGCGAGGGAGGTTGCCGTGGCCGTGGCTCGCGCGCTGGTGCTTGGCCACCCGCTCGCCTTGCCCCCGTCCGGCACCGCAGACGAATCAGCCCGACCGGCTCTGCTCACCATCCCGGGCTTGCGCCACTCCAGTCTGGCCGAAGCGCTGGCAGCGGCCCGCCGGGCAAGCGATGGTTTCCGCCTGACATTGTTCACCTCTGGCTCGACCGGCTTGCCCAAAGCGGTCACGCACACGCTCGATACCCTCGGGCGCTCCTTGCGCATCGGAGGCGGACACGCGAGCAGCGTGTGGGGGCTGGCCTACGACCCAACCCACATCGCCGGAGTGCAGGTGATCCTGCAGGCGCTCTTCAACCAAAACCCCCTGGTGCATATCGGCGGGCTGGACCCGGCCGCGTGCTGCGCGAGCCTACGCGCCGAAGGCGTGACCCATCTTTCAGCGACTCCGAGTTTTTACCGGATGCTGCTCGCACCGGGCGAAACCCTGCAAGGGATTCGCGCCCTCGCGCTCGGAGGCGAACGCGCCGACCCGGGCCTGATCGAGCGATTAGGCGCGATGTTCCCCAACGCAAAAATCCGCAACCTCTACGGCTCCACCGAAGCCGGCACCATCCTGGAGGCGAACGGAGAACTTTTCGGCATACCGCAGGGCTTGGGCGGCCGGGTGCGCATCACCGGCGACCAACTCGAAATCCACGCTTCCCTGCTGGGCGAGTTTTCCAGCGACACAATCACCGGCCCGGCCCCGGAACCCCGCACCGACGCATGGTATGCCACCGGCGACATGGTGACGATTGTATCCGAAAGTCCCCTACGGTTCCGAATCGTAAGCCGCGAGCGCGACTGGGTAAACGTGGGCGGAGAAAAAGTGAACCCCGGCGAAGTGGAAGACCTCCTGCTTGCCTGCCCCGGAGTTCGGGAAGCGAGCGTGTATGGTCGCGCCAATTCGGTGCTTGGCTCGATTCTCTGCGCCGAGGTGGTGGCTGAACGTGCGTTTTCCGAAGAGGCCGCGCGTGGCTGGCTGGCGGAGCGACTGCCGCCGGCCAAAATTCCCCGCCTCATAAAAATCGTGCCCGCCCTGCCCCGCACCCGCACCGGCAAACTCGTGCGCCCCTCCACGATGTAATTCCAATTCGCGATCAAGACGAACTTATGGCGGAGTTAGACCAATCACCCGATGCTTTTAGACTTCCGGCCGCGATCTGTAGGCCAGACCGCTGGTCTGGCTTCGCTCTTGGGCAGCAGCCCGACCACCGGTCGGGCCTACATCCTAAAGTCCAAATTCAATAGGCGCATGGTATTACGAAGTCTCGTTTTTCACGAAACCAGCTACGTTTTCCGAGTGGCCCGGTTCCTGAGAACCGGAATGGTTGGTCTGCACGTGAACGCGAATTGGGATAAAGACCGACCTCGGCTTGGGCCTGGCGCTGTATTATTTTGAAGACAGCGCCAAAAATTTTCGTCCTTCAGCTTTCAGGTCTCGGCTGTCAGCCCTCAGCTTTCCTTTTTCCGGCCATCAGGTTCCAGGTCTCAGCCATCTGGTTTCAAGTTTCATCCCTCCGCCCTCCGCCTTTCCCTCTCCTCCAACCCATGAGCAAAAACATCCTCGTCACCGGCGTTTCCCAAGGCCTTGGCCTCGAGATCTCGCGCGCCATCGTGGCCGCCGGTTGGACGGTTTATGGAGTGAGCCGGCGCTCCACCCCGGAGTTCACGGCCCTGCAAAACGCCCACCCGGATCACGTGCGCTTTTTTGCCTTCGACCTTGCCGACACCGAAGGCGTCCGCACGAAGCTTTTTAGGGATTTCACCGGACTCGACATCCCCCTGCACGGATTCGTCAACAACGCCGCCCACGCCTACGACGACCTCGTCACCAATCTTAATCTGGAGCGTTTGCAGGCCATGTATGCGGTAAACGTGTTTAGCCCCATGATGGCCGCGCGGCAGACGATCCGAAACATGTTGCTGCACGGCCGGGGCGGCTCGCTCGTCCATATCTCCTCGATCAGCGCCCACACCGGCTACAAGGGCTTGGCCATGTATGCCTCGACCAAGGGCGCGCTGGAGGCTTTTTCAAAAAACACCGCGCGCGAATGGGGCGAACGCGGCATCCGCTCCAACTGTGTGGTGGCCGGCTTCATGGAAACCGCCATGAGCGGAACACTCGACGAGGAGCAACGCCAACGCATCTTCGCCCGCACTGCCCTCAAACAACCTGTCTCGCTCGCCTCGGTCGCCCAAAGCGTCGTCTTCCTCCTCGGCCCGGGCTCCGCCTCCATCACCGGCCAAAACGTAGTGGTGGACTCCGGCGCTTTTTGACTGTAATTTAACGGACCATGAAGCAACTCCTCATCATTGGTGCCGGAGGTCTTGGACGAGAGGTGTTGGCGTGGGCGCGCCAAGCCGAGGGCTACGGAGTGGATTGGGTCATAAAAGGCTTTCTCGACGACAACGCCCGCGCGTTGGAAGGCTTTCGCACCCCCGCGTTCTGGATTGGCACCGTCGCCGAACACCAGCCGAGAGAGGATGAGGTTTTTATTTGCGCCGTGGGCAAGCCCGCCACCCGACGCCTGTGCCAGGAAATCATCGAGGCCCGCGGCGGACACTTTATTTCCATCATTCACCGCACCGCCGTCATCGGAGATTCCGTGGAGATTTCCCCGGGCGTCATCCTCTGCCCCTACGCCATCGCCTCGGGTTACAGCCGCTTGGGAAAGGGCGTGATACTTAATCTGCACGCGACCGTTGATCACGACGCCAACGTGGACGACTGGTCACAAATCAACTGTCACTGTGATGTCACCGCCAACGCTGTTATCGGCCGTGAAGTCTGGTTGAGCAGCCACGTGACGGTGGCTCCGGGGATAAAGGTCGGCGACGGGGCCTACATCGGGGCCGGCACCGTTGTCCTGCGCGATGTGGAAGCCGGCACCAAGGTTTTCGGCGTGCCCGCTCGTAGAATCGAGTAGGGAACCACGCGCGCGGTTGCCAGTCCTTCCATTGGTGGTAACCATGCCTTGGTTTAAACTACCATCCTGCCTTTCGTCGCCCCCACTCTCTCACGCCCACGCCTTATGAACCGGTCCAGTCTCATGTTGATTTTTGTTGGAGCCCTGCTGCTGGGCGGAGTCGTCCTGCAAGTGCTGCACGTGCCCAACGTGAAGGACGGCATAGAAGGCGGCGGCGAGGCGGCGGGCGATCTGGTCAAAAAATTCCCCGCATCCGCCGGCGGTTGGTTCGGGCGCGACGAACCCCTCGGACCGAGCGAATTTGTTTCCGGCGCGGCCGCCCGTATTCTCAACTTTGACGACTACGCCTACCGCATCTACCGCAAAGGTAACCGCAACCTCGGCGTCTATATCGCCTACTGGGCCCCCGGCCGCATGCCCACCCACAAAGTGGCCTCCCACACCCCCGACCGCTGCTGGACCGAAAACGGTTGGAAATGCGAGGACATGAAATTCGCCTTTCCGGTGAACTTCGCCGGGCATGATCTCAAACCTGCCGAGTGGAGAAAGTTCACCCCGCCGGGCGGCAGCAGCACCCAATACGTGCTATACTGGCACCTTGTAGGCGATGAGCTCTACGACTACGGAGAGCGTTTCAATAGCAGCCCGCACCCCATCAAGTGGCTGCGCGATTCGCTTGTTTACGCGATGAAAGGCAGCCAAGGCCAATACTTCATACGCCTCACCTCCAATGAGCCGGTCGAGAATCTGCTTACCGATCCCGACCTTGCCCCGATACTTGGCCTGCTGGCCAACCTTGGCCTGCGCATCGCCCCGGACGCAAACCCCGGCGCCTGATCCGCCCTTTTGGAGTGCGGCGGCTCGACGACGCTTTGGACGGCGCGATTCGATGCGTCGCCAGTTCACTCGTCACTCGTAGTTGCGGACTTTAAAGCTTCATCAAGTGCCCCCGGCACTCCCTCCATGACCCGCCGCTTCACCCTCGCTCTCCTTTCTCTCCTTGCCGGTGCGGCCGTTGACGCCCATCCAGATCGCCGCGAACCCCACCTCGCTTGGCGAGCGGCTCACAACCCCGCTCAGGACTTCGAACGCTGGTTCATGCCCACCACGCTCGGGCACGAGCCCGGCGTGCCTCCGCCTGCCGAAGGCCCGGACGCCTTTTTAACCCGCTATTTTTTTGGCGTGGACAGGCACGACGGCGGCGACTGGAAACGCCGCAATCAGGTAAACGTCGGGCTCGCGTTTTCCCATAACCTTTCCCGCATTTTCCCCCCCTCGCTCTTCGACACCCGCCCCGAACTATTCCCCTTGGTCAACGGACGCCGCGAGCGCCCCAGTAGCCGCCGCGTCAACTGGAACCCGGAGCTCGGCTCCGAAACCTCTGCCCTCCACGCCGCCGGGGCGGCCCGGGCCTTTTTTGCCCAAAACCCCGACGCCGTCTCCTTCTCCGTCGGCATCAACGATGCCCTCCGCTACGGCGACTCGCCCGAAACCCGGCGGCACGTTTACTCGCCGCGCTATTTCCGCGAGATGCCCATCTACACCGATCTCGTTTTCGCCTTCACCAACCGTGTCGCCGAACTCACCGACGACCTCGGGCCGGACAAACACATCGGTGCCCTCGCCTACTACTGGACCGAACACCCGCCCGCCTTCCCCATTCATCCCCGAGTCATCCCCTACCTCACCGCCGACCGAAGCCAGTGGTTCGACTCCGACTTCCGCCGCGAGGAGCGGGAGGTCATGCGCGCCTGGGCAAACTCCGGTGCCCGCCGCGTGGGCCTCTACGACTATGCCCACGGCTACGGCTTCCTCGTCCCCCGTCTCTACCCTACCACCTACGCGCAACACCTGCGCGAGGCGCGCAGGCTAGGCTTCACAGACTACTTCGCCGAATTCGCCACCAACTGGGGCCTCGACGGTCCACAGCCCTGGCTCGTCGCCCAAATGCTGCGCGACCCAGAGCAATCACCCCGCCGCCTGCTCGACGAATACTACCGGCGCTTCTACCGCGACGCGGCCCGGCCCATGCGCGCCTTCTTTGAAAAATGCGAGGCGGTCTGGGCCGCCCAAGGCGAGCCCGTGTATTGGTTAAAACACTACAGAAACGATTCCCAGGCCGCCCTCTTCTCCGCCGAGGTCCGGCGCGACCTGCGCGCCCTGCTTGACCAAGCCGCGTGCGCCGCCGCAGACGACCCCGTCGTCGCCGCCCGCGTGGCCGTGAACGCCGCCGCCTTCCGCGTCTCGGAACGCTACGTCGAGATGCACGAGGCCCGCGAGGCTCTCGCCCGCGCCGTGATCGCCGCCGAATCCGCCGACCAACCCGACCTCTCCGCCCTCGCCCGTCTGCGCGCCAACGACCGCGAGGCGCGCGCCGCGTTTCAAACCACGCTCGTCGAGGTCCGCGCCACCCAACCCCTCGCCATCGCGCCGCGCATTCCGATCGACTTCGAACGCAGCGACTGGGGCCCCTCGGCCGACCGCCTGATCGCGAACGACGCCCGCGTGCCGGACGATGCCCGCCAGCTCTTGCACGACGCCCGCTGGCTCGGCCCCCTGCGCCCCGACCTCCATCTCGCCGGACTCCTCTACGAACCCGGCCTCACCGGCGGTTGGCGAGCGCGCACCGAACCGCGTGAAGGACTGCTCGTCGAACTGCGCGAGCCGGGTGACGGCAGACCCCGCGTGCTCCGCTTCGAAAACAACAAAACCACCGGCGTGGACCAAGTCGTGGCCCTCCCCGGCGCGGGTCGCGGGCTGGCGATGTCCGAACTCAGCGGCGAAATCAGCCTCACCAATCAGGTCATTTTTCGAGTCCTGTGGTTCGGCTCCGACCACAACCTCCTGCGCGAAGACGCCCGCCAAATCCCCCCCGGCTCCTGGCGCGGCGCGCGCCTGCGCACCCCCCTCGATCCGCCGGAGGGCGCGGCCTTCGTCGGCGTCATGCTAAACATCCAGCACCAACAAGCCGGGGACTGGCTGGAATGGAGTGACGTCAGTGTCCAATGGTGGTAGTTGACCCACCGCATTTCGCTCTCTTCACTAAGTTTTTTTAATGCGCCCCTCCAGCCGCATCTATCTCTCCCCTCCTCACATGGAGCAGGCCGACCTGGCCGCCATGCAAAACGCGTTTGCGTCCAACTGGGTGGCCCCCGCAGGTCCCGAATTGGACCACTTTGAACGTGAGTTCGCCGCCCGCGTAGGCGCTCGCCACGCCACCGCCGTGAGTTCGGGCACGGCCGCCCTTCACCTCGCCCTGCTCGTCGCCGGCATCGGCCCCGGCGACGACGTCCTCTGCTCGACCTTTACCTTCGTCGCCAGCGCCAACCCCATTCGATACGTCGGTGCCAACCCCGTTTTCATCGACAGCGAAACCTCAAGCTGGAACCTCGACCCCGCCCTGCTTGAAACCTACCTCGCCCGGCGTGCGAAGACCCTTCGCCTGCCTCGCGCCCTCGTTCTCGTGCATCTTTACGGCCAGTCCGCCGATGTCGCTCCCATCCTCGAAATTTGCGCGCGCTACGGTGTGATGGTGATAGAAGACGCGGCCGAAGCTCTCGGCGCGACCTACCAAGGCAAGGCCCCCGGCACCTTCGGGCGCTGCGGCGTCTTCTCTTTCAACGGCAATAAAATCATCACGACCTCGGGCGGCGGCATGCTTGTCTCCGACGACGAGGACCTCGTCGAACGCGCCCGCTTCCTCGCCACCCAGGCGCGCGACACCGCCTGGCATTACCAACACTCGCAGACCGGCTACAACTACCGCCTGAGCAACCTCCTCGCCGCCATGGGCCGCAGCCAGCTGCGTATGCTGGATAACCGCGTCGAACTGCGCCGGAAAAACTTCGATCTCTACCGCGCCCACCTCGACGGCGTGCCGGGTTTGAGCTTCATGCCCGAGGCATCCTTCGGCCGCTGCACCCGCTGGCTGGTTTGCCTCCAAATCGACGCCGCCCGCTACGGCGGCGACCCCGAGTCGCTCCGCGCCGCGCTCGAAACCCACAACATCGAGTCCCGCCCCGTCTGGAAACCCCTCCACCTGCAACCCTTGTTCTCGAGCTGCGAAAAAATCGGCGGCGAGGTTTCTGAAATCCTCTACAATCGCGGACTCTGTCTTCCCTCGGGCTCAAACTTAAGCGCCGCAGACATAGAACGAATCTGCTCCATCATTCGCTCCCGCGTAGGCCAGGGTTAAGCCGCATGGATGAGCGATCGCAGGGCGGTTTAAGTTCGACCACGGAAAAAACTCGAACGACGACCCGGGCCCCGGCCGGCACCCGCCCTTCATCATGCAATTGAGTGCGGAAGCATCTCGAATGAAGTTGCGGCCTCCCTCACTCATTACGAGCGGGACCCCAGATCCCGTTGATTGGAGGTGGAACGCGTTGCCCCCGCACGCGCCCCCGCCGCGCCTCGCTATAAGCGCGTTGGAGACAACGCACCCCACCCCCAATCTCGATTGCCGTCGAAGGCATTGGGCGTCACCGCCATGCCACTTCCCCAAACCCTCGTCCCGGACGCCCGTGCCACCACGAGCCAACTATCACCACAATTAAACTTTGGGTTGAAGCACGTTAACTCGATACTTGCATCGTCTTCCCAACGATCCGCGCCGCACCTCCCATGATTAAACGTCTCTTCGATGTTACGGCGGTGCTTCTCTCCGCGCCGCTCTGGATTCCGCTCCTCCTCGGCGTGGCGATTCTTGTCCGACTCAAGCTCGGCTCGCCCGTGCTCTTCCGCCAAAAGCGCCCCGGCCTCGGCGGGCAAATTTTCGAACTGGTCAAATTCCGCTCCATGAGCGACGCCACCGACGCGCACGGCCGACTCCTTCCCGATGCCGAACGCCTCCCCCCCTTCGGCCGCGCCCTCCGCGCCTCCTCCCTGGACGAACTTCCCGAACTCTGGAACGTCCTAAAAGGCGAGATGAGCCTGGTCGGACCTCGCCCGCTCCTAGTCGAATACCTCCCCCGCTACTCGCCCACCCAAGCCCGCCGCCACGAGGTCCGCCCCGGCCTCACCGGCCTCGCCCAAATCAAAGGCCGCAACGCCATTGATTGGGAGGAACGCTTCCGCTGGGACGTCCATTACGTCGATAACCAATCACTTTGGCTGGATGTAAAAATACTGTTTTCCACCTTGATCAAAGTATTCGCCCGCAACGGAATCAGCGCCCACGGTGAGGTGACCGCGTCCGCCTTTAATCCGCGGTCCGGCTCCCAACCTCCTGCACCCCCGTCAGATTCATGACTACTTTTCTAAACCAGCATAGCCGCAAGGTTCGCCACATCATCGCCGGTCTCATCTACGCCGGGCTGCTTACCCTCGCCTACTGGTTCGCCTGGGAAGTGCGCTTCGACTTCACCGTTCCGAGCGCCGCCAGCACCAATCGCCTAAACACGCTGATGCCCCTGCTCAGCACCAAATTGGTGATGCTCCTCATGCTGCGCCAGTTCGGGACCGTGCTCTCCTACTTCAGTCTGCCCGACTTGATGCGTATTTCCATCGGCATGGTCTCCGCCTCGATCATCGCCTACGTCGCCACCGGCCTCCAAATCACCACCCACCTGGCCATTCCTCGCGGCGTCTTGCTGATGGATCTCGTGCTCTCCGTCGCCGCCATCTGCACCCTGCGCCTCGCCCTCCGCATTCGTCGGGAAAACCGCAACTCCACTCCGGGCGACGAAAAAGCCAACCCCTCCATGCTGCACCGCGTGGCCATCGTGGGCGCGGGAGACGTTGGCGCCAACCTGGCCCGCGAACTCAAAAGCAACCGCGCCCTAGGCCTCGCCCCCGTCGTGTTTCTAGACGACGACCGCCGCAAACACGGCGGCTTCGTGCATGGCATCCCCGTCGAAGGCCCCATCGAAGACGTCACCGCCATCCGCGAACGCTTCGATTTCTCCCACGTCATTCTCGCCATCCCCTCCGCTCCGGAAAAACGCCTTCGCGAGATCGTCGAGTTCATGGCGGGCCAGGGCCTTAAAGCCGATATCGTGCCCTCCATGCGAGACCTCGCCTCCGGCCGTCTCACCGTCAGCCGTATCCGCCCCGTGGAGGTGCAGGATTTGCTCGGCCGCGACACCGCTTCCCTCGACACCGAGGGCATCCGTGAGATGGTCGCCGGTCGCATCATCATGGTCACCGGCGCGGGCGGCAGCATCGGCTCCGAACTCTGCCGCCAGATCGCCGCGTGCAAACCCACCCGACTCCTCCTTCTCGAACAATCCGAGGCCGCCCTCTTCCTCATCGAACAGGAACTCGTCAACGCCGGCACCGGCGCGATCATCCAACCCCTGGTCGCCGACATCCTCGACCGCGACCGCATCAAACAAATCTTCAGCCGCAACAAGCCCGACGTCGTCTTCCACGCCGCCGCCCACAAACACGTTTTCCTCATGGAGCGGCAGCCTTCCGAAGCCCTGAAGAACAACTCCCTCGGCACTCTCATCCTCGCCCAGGAGGCCGTCGCCCACGACGTCGAGCGCTTCGTCTTCATTTCCACCGACAAAGCCATCAACCCCACCAACGTGATGGGCGCCTCCAAACGCCTCGCCGAGTTGCTCCTCCGCCAGGTTCACGTCGGCGGCAAAGCCGGCCGCACCCGCCTCATGGCCGTGCGCTTCGGCAACGTCCTCGGCTCCTCCGGCAGCGTCGTGCCCATTTTTAAACAACAAATCGCCCGCGGCGGCCCCGTCACCGTCACCCACCCCGACGTCACCCGCTATTTCATGACCATCCCCGAGGCCGTCGGTCTCGTGCTCCAGGCCAGCCTGCTTGGCCAGGGCGGCGAAATCTTCGTCCTCGATATGGGCCGGCCCATGAAAATCGCCGACCTCGCCCGCCAGATGATCCGCCTCTCCGGCTTCCAGCCCGACACCGACATCGAGATCACCTTCACCGGCCTCAAGCCCGGCGAAAAACTCTTCGAGGAACTGCGCCACCACACCGAGACGCACGAGGCGACCAGCCATCCCCAGATCATGAAATTCGTCGCCGCCGAGGGTCCCCTGGGCGAACTGGAAACAGACCTCCGCCAAACTCTACCCAAGCTTCACGAGATGGACCCCAACGACATCAAACGGTGGCTGAAGGCCCACATCGACGAATACCAACCCTGCCTCGATTAACACGCCCCGGCCCGCGTCCGCGCTCCCCGATCTCGTGCGGCGTCCAGGGTTCCGACCGGGTTGGGGTTGCATCACACCCTGGTTCGTGTGCGTATGAAACGCGTGCCGGATGCGAGCCCCGATTTGCCCTCCCTTCCTCGACGCGAGTTTTTGCTCCGCGCCGCCGGCCTGCTTGGCTTCGCCTGCCTCGCCCCGGGGCTCTTCGCAAACGAAACCGAACGCGTTTACACCGTAAAAAAAGGCGACACCCTTTCCGCCATCGCATGCGATCACCGCGTATCCGTGGCGTCGATACGATCCGCCAACCGCCTGAGTTCCGACCGCATCGTCGTCGGCCAAAAACTCCGCGTTCCCGCCACCGCCGACGCCACCGCCGCCCCCTCCCCCGCGGGCGTGCTCGCGCCGGTGCTCGCCGCCTCGCGAGGTCTCCGCATCGAATCCGGTCGCTGGACCCATCTCGTGATCCACCACAGCGGCATCGAGGCCGGCAACGCCAAGTCCTACGACGGCGGCCACCGCCGCCGAGGCATGGAAAACGGCCTGGCCTACCACTTTGTCATCGGCAACGGCCGCGATTCCGGCGACGGCCAGATCGAGGTCGGCGCCCGCTGGAGAAAACAACTCTTCGGCGGCCACGTGCGAAGCTCCGCCATGAACCAGCACGGCATCGGCATCTGCCTGGTCGGCAATTTCGAGAAACGCGCGCCCGGCGCGCGCCAGCTCGTCTCGCTCCACGCCCTGCTCCAACACTTCCGCTCCGGCGGCCTGCCCCGCGGCAAAATCCCGCAGGTTACGGTTCACCGCTGGGTTGATAAAAACCACACCGTCTGCCCCGGCCGCCGCTTCCCCTACGCCGACCTCAATCGCCGCTACGGCGCAAAGGCCTAGGAAAAACGGCTCAAACCGTCCGCTCTCCTCCGCGTCCTCACTTCCCGACCAGACACCCCTGCAGCGCCGAGGTCAGCGCCATCTCGTCGAGACGCACTCCGATCAGCACGATTTCCTGCCGTCGATCCCCGTGCGGCTCCACCCAGTTGGCGACCACGCCGGGCGGCCTGTCCTCCGCCCGCGCCCGGCCCGACTCGATCCGCGCCGCCCACCAGACGCTCAACGTTTCCCAACGCACCACGCCGCCCGCCACCGACACAAAGCCCATCTCGTCGGGCGAACGCGTCGTCCAAAAAAAACCCTTCGCCCGCAACACCCCCGGCAACCCCGCGGCAAACAGCGCCTCCAGGCGTAAAGCATCAAACGGCGCCCGGGCCCGGAAAACGAACGACGTGATGCCGTATCGACTTTCGTGATACGCCTTGCGCGCCACCGGCTTCGCCCGAAGCACGGCGGACCCGCGGGGGACCGAACCTCCCGATGCGGGCGCCTTCGCCGCCTCGTTGAGTTCCCCTATCCAGCGGGCGGCCCCCAACGTGGCGCCGGAATCGAAGCGCGGCCGCCCCGTAAACAGCTCCGCCGCCACCTGCCCGCGCTCGGCGCGCAGGATCTCGGCGCGCGTATTCAGGCCGGCGACCAGGGCTTCCGCTCGCGCGATTTCGTCGCCCGCATCAGTCGCGCGGTCGCATTGGTTGAGCACCACCAGGTCGGCGCACTCGATCTGCTCCCACATCAGCTCACCCACCGGTCGCTCGCTTCCACGCGCGGGAGTTGCCCCGCCACCGGGTTCCGTCGCGGCGACGGCATGCCCGGCCAGCGCTACCACGTCCACCACCGTCACCAGCGCGTGCAGCGCCGCGAAATCGGAGAGCGCGCGCCCGAAGGGATTCTTGCGGGTAAAGAGCGCCGCCACCCCGCGAGGTTCCGCCACCCCGCTGGTCTCGACCCAGATGTGCTCGAAGCGACCGTCCATCGCCAGCCGCGCCACCGCCTCGCCCAGATCGTCCGCACCGGAGCAACACACGCAACCATTGCCCAACTCCACCACCTCGGTCGCGCCCGGCGCCCCGGCCAGCGAGGCCTGCTCCGCGCCCACCACCGCACCGTCGATGTTTACCGCCGCCACGTCGTTGACCACCGCCGCCCAGCGCGCCGCCCCCCCGTTCCCCCCGCCGGTCGCCGCCTGCCCGAGCACATGACGCAACAGCGTGGTCTTGCCCGCGCCCAAAAAACCGCAAAACACCGTGACAGGCACCTTGCCGACGGCCTTGCCGCTCGCCGCCACACTCTTCTCCAAATTCGACGGTCGGGAAAAATTTTGAAGCGGTTCCATAAATGAATCGGATAGCCGCAAAAAAGCACAAGAGGCGCAAAAAGAGAGGTGTTTGTTGGCGGAAAGGCCGGGTTTTTCGACTTATGCGACTTTTTCCGGCCGATGTATTCATTAAATCACTTCGGTGACGGAACACTTGGGCCTTCGTCGGAGCGGCCACGCCCCCGTCGCCGGACGCGGGTCAGCGCGCCACCGACCGGTTCGGCAAGGCGAAGACTGGGCCGTGTCTTGTAAATAAACCGGGCCAGCGTGAGCGAGAAAAGGCGCTCGGCCAAGGCGACCGAGGCGGAGGCGGGCCAGAGGCCCGTGCCGCCGAGGGCAACGCAGGCCCGGCGCCTTTTCTCGCTTCACTCGCAGAGCGCCCACGATGGCCCGCTCTATTTACAAGACACGACATGGGTCAAATCATACCGGCATGGCTCGGTCCTTCGCGAATCTTCGTGTATTCTTCGCGGTTAAAAATTCCGGCGCTCCAATCGCTTTTCCCTGCGCTATATTCCTGCGCCAATATCCCGGTCTCGCTCACCCAAAACAGCGAAGCGCCTTTGAAATGCCCAAAGTTTTTCAGATCGCTTCGGTCCGCCACAAACCTTCTCCGTCTCCTTCCGCTCGAAG
>DAIPIP010000248.1:0-3437 GCA_036770725.1 Opitutaceae bacterium | reverse complement strand
CCGCCTGAGCCAAGGCTTGCCAAACCCCCGCATTCACTCCTTTCCTTCCCAACTCCCCCTATGAAAACCAAGACCCTCCTGCCCCTGGCCCTTGTCACCGTCGCCGCCGCCCTCACCGGTTGCTCCACCCAAACGACCCAGACCGGGAGCAAAGCCAACATCCTCTTCGGCCTCGTCGAGATCGAACGCGGCGCCTACGCCTCCGCCCCCGTCAACACCATCGATTTCAACACCAACGACACGATCGGCGACTCCGGCAAAGTATCCGGCACCCAGACCAAGATCGCCTGGGGCATCATCACCAACAACGACTACTAAGTCGTCCCGGTCCGCGCCTCACCCGCGCACCCAATTTCAAAACCGCGCCCTTTACCGGCGCGGTTTTTTTGCGCCTGCTTCCCCCGCTTTGTCTCCCTCCCTCAACATCGCCCGCCACCTCGCCGCGCACGCCGCCGCCCACCCGACCCAGCCCGCGCTCAAAATCCCGCGCGGCCGCCGCGCCGGCCGCATCGACTACCTCGCCCTCTCCTACGCGGAACTCTCCGCCGAAGTCGCCGCCCACCGCGCCCGCCTCGCCGCCGCCGGCCTCCGCCCCGGCGACCGCACCCTCGTCATGGTGCGCCAGGGCCTCCCCCTCATCGCCGTCGTCTTCGCCCTCTTCGAACTCGGCGCCGTCCCCGTCGTCATCGACCCCGGCATGGGCCGCAAAAGCTTCCTCCGCTGCGTCGCCCACTCCCAACCCCGCGCCCTCGTCGGCATTCCCGCCGCCCGCCTCGCCTCCCACCTCTTCCGCTCCGCCTTCAAAAGCGTGACCATCCGCGTCGCCATCGCCGGCTCCACCACCGCCCGCCTCACCCAACCCGGCGCCACCCGCCCCGCCTCCGCCCCGCCCGCCCTCGACCGCGCCCCCGCAGACCTCGCCGCCATCCTCTTCACCAGCGGCTCCACCGGCGCCCCCAAAGGCGTCCGCTACACCCACGGCCAGTTCGACGCCCAGGTCGGCCTCATCCGCGACACCTACGCCATCCGCCCCGGCGAAATCGACCTCCCCCTCCTCCCCCTCTTCGCCCTCTTCGCCCCCGCGCTCGGCATGACCACCATCGTGCCCGAAATCGATCCCTCCCGCCCCGCCCGGGCCGACCCCGCCAAACTCGTCCAGGCCATCCTCCAGGAAGCCGTCACCACCTCCTTCGGCTCCCCCACCCTCTGGGGCAACATCGCCCTCCACTGCCGCCGCGAACACATCACCCTCCCCACCCTCCGACGCGTCCTTTGCGCCGGCGCCCCCGTGCCCCCCTGGCTCTGGGAAGCCATGCGCGACGTCATGCCCGCCGGCGAACTCCACAGCCCCTACGGCGCCACCGAGTGCCTTCCCGTCAGCACCGTCTCCGCCACCGAAATCCTCGCCGGCCCCGCCCACGAAACCCTCAAAGGCGCGGGCGTCTGCGTCGGCCGTATCCTCTCCGCGAATACAGTCAAAATCATCGCACCGACCGACGCCCTCATTTCATCGCTCGACGCCGTCCACGAACTCCCCATCGGCGAAATCGGCGAAATCATCGTCACCGGCCCCACCGTCACCGAATCCTACGACAAGCTCCCCGAAGCCACCGCCGCCGCCAAAATCCCCGCCTCCGACCCCTTGGGATTTAGAAATTTAGACCCTGGGATTTCCGCGCCGCCAGGCGCGGTATGGCACCGGATGGGCGACCTCGGCCGCCTCGACGAGCAAGGCCGCCTCTGGTTCGCCGGACGCAAAGCCGAGACCGTCCACACCACGCTCGGCCCGTTTTACCCCGCCTGCATCGAACCCCTCTTCGACCTGCACGACGAAATCCGCCGCACCGCCCTCATCGGCATCGGCGTCAACGGCCACCGCCGCCCCGCCCTCGTCGTCGAGCCCCGTGATCCACGCCAAGTCAAAGACAGCGCCATCTGTCGCCGCCTCGCCCGCGAACTCCGCGCCCTCGCGCAACGCCACCCGCACACCGCCGCGCTCAAGACCTTTTATTTCCACCCGTCGCTCCCGGTGGACGTCCGCCACAACGCCAAAATCCACCGCCTCACCCTCGCCCGCTGGGCCGCCACCGAAGGCGTCGGCTTCGAGTCCGACCCCAAACGCTGAAGCGCGCGGCGCGCCTCAGCGAAATCCTAAATCCCAAACTCCCAAATCCCAAAACGATCCCCCAACCCACCCGAGGCCATTGGCCGAACCGTCGCCACCCCTTGCGCGCACAGCGCGCCACACCTCCCAAAGAAACCCCCATTGGGTGGTTTCCATTAGCGGTTAAAACCCTCCGTTCATGTCTTCCTCCCTCCCCGTCCTCGTCACCGGCGCCACCGGCTTCCTCGGCTCGCACCTCCTCGCCCGCCTGCGCGCCGCCGGCCGGCCCATCACCATCGTCTCCCGTTCGCCCCGCCCCGAACTCGCCGCGCAAGGCATCCGCGTAGTGGTCGGGGCACTACACGACCCCGCCGTCTGCGCCGACGCCGTGCGCGGCGCCGCCACCGTCTTCCACGTCGCCGCCCGCGTGGGCGTGTGGGGCGCCTACGACGACTTTTTTCGCGACAACGTCCTCGCCACCCGCGCCCTCCTCGCCGCCGCCCGCGCCGCCGGCGTCTCCCGCTTCGTCCACACCAGCACCCCCAGCGTGGTGTATAACGGATACGACCTCGCCGGGGCCGACGAATCCCTCCCCCTTACCACCGACTGCCCCTCGCCCTACCCGCTCACCAAGGCCCTCGCCGAGCGCGAAGTCCTCGCCGCGCACACCGATGCCTTTCGCACCTGCGCCCTCCGCCCCCACCTCATCTGGGGCATCGGCGACCCGCACCTCGTGCCCCGCATCCTGGCCCGCGCCGCCGCCGGACGCCTCCGCATCGTGGGTCGAGGCGAAAACCTCGTGGACATGGTCCACGTCGAAAACGCCACCGACGCCCACCTCCTCGCCGAGACCGCCCTCGCCTCCCCCCTCCCGGAAAAGTGTAACCAAATTGGTTACACTTCTTCCGTCTCTTCCTCGCCCCTTAACCAGCCCGCTTCCCCCGCAAAGTGTAACCAAATTGGTTACACTTTTCCGGAACCCTCGTCTTCACTTGCGCCGCGCCACCCCGGCGGCCGCGCCTACTTCATCACCAACGGCGAACCCATCAACCTCTGGCGCTGGATCGACGACCTGCTCGTCGCCCTCGACCGCCCCCGCCTGCCCGCCCGCCGCATACCGCTGCGCGTCGCCGCCGCCATCGGCGCAGTCTGCGAATTCGCCTGGCTCGCCCTCCGCCGCGACGGCGAGCCGCCCATGACGCGCTTCATCGCCGCCGAACTCGCCAAACACCACTGGTTCGATCTCTCCGCCGCCCGTCGCGACCTCGGCTACCACCCCAGAGTCACCATGGCCGAAGGCACCCGCACTCTGGTCGCACACCTCCGCAACCTG
>DAIPIP010000247.1:0-3440 GCA_036770725.1 Opitutaceae bacterium | reverse complement strand
TTCCTACGGCGTATAAACCAAAAAACCGCAGATAAATAACCGCTAAGTTTCGCTAAGATACGCTAAGTCAGAAAGTAAAAAATTCGTTTTTAATAAAACCATCTTTACCCCGCAGGTGAAAGCCCGGCCGGGATTGTTAGACGGATTACAGTATTTGATTTAGCGACACTTAGCGCATTTTAGCGGTTTAAAATGCAGCTTCTGTTGAGGTTAACTGCGAAATCTAGGAGAAATCACGCAAATGGGCAAAGATTTCCAAGGTATTCCGAGAGTCCAGCAACCGACCCTGCGGGGGAACTTGCTTCTGCTTACTCTCCATATGCAAATCCCTGTAAATGTGCGATTTGTGGTTAAATCCGACGGCCGTTTTGCATGATGAACGAAAAATAAAGAGGGGATGCTGGTTGATTGGGTGCGCGTAGCCTCGTTGCGTCCTTGATTTTTATACCACGAAGAAAAAGACGAAGATTCGCGAAGGACCGAACCTTGCCGCATTCAACGGGCCTGCGTTTGCCGCCCGGTCATGCTTTCGACGAAGGCGCAGAACTCGGCGAGCAGGGCTTGGGAGTTGAAATCCTCCGCTACACGGCGGCGGTTGGCGGTCCCGATCTGGGCCAGTTCGTCGGCGGGAAGGGCGGCTAAGTCGCGCAGGGTGGCGACGGCGCCGGCCACGTCGCCGTGGGCTATGCGACGCCCCGCGCCCGCCGATACGATTTCGCCCACATGGCTCTCGGCGGGTCCCAGATAAAGAATGGGACGACCCGCCGCGAGCGCGCCATATACTTTGCACGGATGCACGCAGCCCACCATCTGATCGCCCATGGCCACAAGGTGAACATCGGCCGCCGCCAGGGTTTCGCCGAGTTTTTCCAGGGGCTGGTAGGGTAGGGAGAGCACGTTGGGCATCCCCGCGCGCACCGCCTCGTCCATCTCGCGTTTACCTACGCCGCCGCCCACAAAAACGAAGCGCAGGCGCGGGTCGTCGCGCAGGGCGCGCGCCGCGTCGAGCAGAGTGGTTAGCGGGTGGGCAAGGCTGTGATTGCCGCTGTGCATGATCACAAACTTGTCTTGCAGTCCATGGGCTTGGCGGAAGGCGTCACCGTCACCTACGCCGATGCGTTCACTTTCGAGGGGCCAAGGGGCGATGATTTTGGTGGGTGGCCGGCGAGCGCCGCGTTGCTCCAGCCGGGCGGCCATGAAGCGATCCAACACGATGACGCGGTCGGACGTAGCTTGCAGAAAGCGGTTGCTGGCGGCGAACAGGCGGGTTGCGAGGCCGTCGGGCTTGGCCTTGCCCAGCGCGACCGCCTGCTCGGGGTTGAGGTCCATCGCCCAAAAAGCCAGCGGCACGCGGCGCAGGCGAGCTACGGCGGCGAGGAGCACACCCGCCATGGGCGGCGAGGTGGAGACCATGATGGCATCTAGGCGCGGCATGAAGAGCGCGCGCAGGCAGGCTTGGCCTAGAAACGAGAGCATGCCTGCCAGTCGGATGGGAAGGGAGCGTTTACCCAGCGACGAAAAAGGCAGCCGGCAAACATCCACCCCCCCGCGGGTTTCGCGACTTGGGTAGCGTATCGCGGGGTCGTCGTAGCCCCGATTGGCGGTAAGCACGCGCACCTCGGTTCCGCGTGCGACCAGCGCCTCGGCGGCCGAGGCAAGATACTGCCCGACTGCGGCGGGGTCGGGCACGTAAACTTGGGAAACAATGAGAATTCGCATGGGCGGGGAAAGAGCCTGAGGGAAAGGGAGTAAGAGAACGAGGGGGCGAAAGAGAAGACGGATTGAGGGAGGTCCAAATTCTCGGGCGGGGTCTGCGCCGGAAATTTGACGGCCTCCCCCCCTTTTTTGGATTTTGATGACCGCGAAGTTGCGGGAAGAAACGCGAAGATCGGACCAAACTATTCCTGAACGGTTCTGGAGGGACGACCTCCGTGTCGTCCTTGGGGTGAAGGATTGCACTTAGCCGGTTCCTCCAAAAATCCAAATACGGGTCGTTTCTTGCGACCCAAACCTACACTTCCCAATCGTGCGGGCCGTGGCGAGGAGTCCAACCAAGGAGGCGGCGCAGCTTGGAGTCGTCGATGAGTAGGGAGCCGGTGAGGCGTTCTGCCGCCGCACGTTTGCCCAGCAGTCGCGCCGCCATGCGTAACCACGACGGAGGCACGGGCAGGAGGCGCGGCTCTCGGCCCGCCGCGCGGCCGATATGGCGAACCAATTCGGCGGTTGAGACAGGCACGCTGTCGCTCGCCAGGAACACTTCGCCGGCCGCCGCCGGATGCCGTGCGCATACTTCCAGCACGTCGGCGAGATTGCGCACATCGAGGAGACT
The DNA here is from genome assembly GCA_036770725.1 of Opitutaceae bacterium. Taxonomy (GTDB): domain Bacteria; phylum Verrucomicrobiota; class Verrucomicrobiia; order Opitutales; family Opitutaceae; genus IMCC26134_A. The sequence continues at coordinate 1,111 of DAIPIP010000247.1, read as the reverse complement.
GCGACGGTTGTCACGGATGCCGCCCAGTGGCAGGGGGTGCCCGCGACGGATCGCATCGGCCAGCGCCGCCAAGTTGCCTTTCACTCCGCGTCCCACCATCAGCGGCGGGCGCACGATCACGATTTCGAGCCCGGTCGCCCGGCCCACTTGCATCAAGCGAGTCTCCGCTTCGACCTTGGATTTGCCGTAGGGGTCTTCGGGAGCGGGCTGGTCTTGCGGGCGGAAGGACGCCCCGGGAGAGGTTTGCTCGCCGTTCACCTTGATGGAACTCACGAAAACGAGGCGCCGCACGCCGGCGGCCGCCGCTTGTTCGGCGAGTCGGCTAGCGCCCTCTGCATTGACGCGGCGAAATTCCGCCATCGGATCGGCCGCCGTGTCTCGCATCTGGTGCACGCGCGCGGCCAGATGCACCACCACGTCCACGCCTCGCAGGGCCTCGCTCCAGTCGGTGTCGGGGCCGAGTTCGCCCACCGTGATTTCGCGGAGGTCGCCGAGGGATGGCGAGGCGGATGCCGGCGGGGAAGTTGGCGCTTTTGGAATGGCCGATTCGGGTGCGGGCGAGCCCATACCCGGACTGGGTTTATACGGGGCGGGGTCGCATCCTTTGGTTCCAACGGGTTGAGGCGAAACGGCTTGGCCGGCCAGCGCGTTAGGGGCAAAGCGCTCCACCTCGGGGCCAGCGCTCCCGGTGGAGCGGCGGGCGGCGACGACTTTCCAGCCCGCTGAGCGGAAGGCGGTTACGGTGGGGATGCCGACGAATCCGCGCGCGCCGGTGATCAGGACGGTTTTGGTTTGGAAGGGCATGGGATGGCGCTTGATTGCGGCCCACCAATTTTGGTCAAGCAACCAACTAAAGCTCTGGTTCCGCTCCGGACCGTGACGATTTTTGACGTAAAGGCGGCATGACGGTGCCAAAAATCGAAGAAGGGAGAACGGATATTCTTGTCCGTTGTATCATGTTCACGGCCCGGTCGTGCTTATACCAAGCACCTTTTGAATTCAGATTTTAACGCCACGACGCAAAGACTATAACCAAGGTTCCTCGCTGTTTCCGGAGGATGGAGCGGAAGGGAGTGAACCGCTAATGTGGCGAGCCAATGGCCGCCACCGG